>NZ_JAUORC010000018.1:0-111662 GCF_030547465.1 Shewanella sp. 5_MG-2023 | reverse complement strand
TGTGGAGGCGCGACCCGGAGTCGAACCGAGGTCGACGGATTTGCAATCCGCAGCATAGCCATTCTGCCATCGCGCCGCAATTCATTTAATGAATTGGAGCGACATATCGGGTTCGAACCGATGACCTATACCTTGGCAAGGTATCGCTCTACCAACTGAGCTAATGTCGCTTTACAGAATCAATAACAAGGTGTTGTCGTTGACTTCGAGATGCATTTTTACTGTTTTAAGCAATTCTGTCAATGAAGTTTTATAGTTTTTTCGTTGTTTTTAGTGCGTTTGTCGCATAAATAAACGCATCGAATAAATATTAACTGAACTTGGTTAAAAGCTATTCAGTATGAAAAATCTTAATTTGAAAAGACTGGGCTATTTCAGCTGAGAATATTCAAAAACTGCAATGTGATAATGGTTTGCTAATAAAAAAGCACTTCAAAGAAGTGCTTTTAATAGGTGAATTGCGCTTAGGCATTAATTAGGTTCTGTTTATGCGCTCGGTAAAGACAAAGTCGTAATACCCAGCATTTTTTGCATAACGCCCACTACCTGACAGCTATAACCAAATTCATTGTCATACCAAACATACAAAATTGCACGTTTACCTTCTGCAATTGTTGCTTGAGAGTCAACAACGCCTGCATAACGCGAGCCCACTAAATCACTAGAAACAATCTCAGTAGATTCAGTAAAATCAATTTGATTACGCAGCTCTGAAGTTAATGCCACATCTTTGAGGTATTCATTTAATTCGTCACGGTTTGTTTCACCGTTTAAATTAACACTAATGATAGCCATTGACACATTAGGTGTAGGTACACGTATCGCATTGCCTGTAAGCTTACCTTCTAGCACAGGTAACGCTTTAGATACGGCTTTAGCAGCACCAGTTTCAGTAATAACCATGTTTAATGGCGCACTACGGCCACGGCGATCAGCACTGTGATAGTTATCAATCAAGTTTTGATCGTTCGTATAAGAGTGAATAGTTTCTACATGGCCATTTTCAATACCGTACTTATCATTAACAGCTTTTAGAACCGGTGTAATAGCATTAGTAGTACAACTAGCAGCAGAAACAATGATGTCTTCTGGTAAAATGTCATTTTCATTGACACCATAAACAACATTTTTAATGGCGCCTTTAGCTGGTGCCGTTAACAGAACCTTACTGGCACCTTTACTCTTAAGGTGCAAACCAAGGCCTGCTTCATCTTTCCAAATACCGGTATTATCAACAACCAATGCATCATTTATACCGTATTGGGTATAATCAACTTCATCAGGTGAATTAGCATAGATTATTTGAATGTAAGTACCATTGGCGATTAATGCGTTGTTCTCTTCATCAACTTCAACTGAGCCATTGAAAGAACCATGCACCGAATCACGACGTAATAAGCTGGCGCGTTTTTCCAAATCGCCTTTCTTGCCACCACGAAGTACAATAGCACGAAGACATAATTTGTTGCTTTGACCGGTTTTTTCGATCATCAGGCGTGCTAATAACCGCCCTATTCGACCAAAACCGTATAACACGACATCTTTAGCGGCAACATCATCTCCAAAATTTATGCCCGCTTCTAAAGCGTGAGTCATATAAGATTGAATTTGTGATGCATCAGAGTGTTCACGCCAGTAATTAATGGCAAGCTTGCCAATATCGACTTTACAATGCTTAACTGACAACTTACTTAACGCTTCTACAAATGGGAAACTTTCGCGTAAACGTAACTTATCGCCAATGTGACGACGAACTAAGCGATGCGCTTTAATAATTTCTATTGTTGATGCGTTTAAAAGTGGTTTACCAAAAATTAAGACTTCAACGCCTTGATTACGGTATAATTTCCCAAGTAAAGGCTGCATAGCCTCAGCCATTTCGAAACGTTCTTGCCAACTTTGTAGGTGTTTATCAGCGCTCATTAAAAAGATCCTTTATCTCATATTTCGGCTTTGTCGCAGAAAGAATTGAGTAACAGAAAGAAAAGACCAATAATCAGATTATTGTAGGGTTATCCCTTATTAGTCGCCGTCATTGTAATGAAATTTGACGCATTTCACCAGTAAGAAATTTTTACTAAACCTGTAATTTTATTAGAAAAAATCACCATGCGGAGCCAGCTTTGAACAAAAGTTTAGTAATAATTACATCATTTTCTTTATTCGCTGCATTATTCGGCCTTTTCGGTTGTGATGTTGGTCGAAATAGTGCCGCCATATGTAAAAAAAATCCTGAACTTTGTGCCGATTTACACCAAGATAGTTGGTGTTTAGTAGAAAAAGGCGACTTAATTCGCAGTCGTTACCAATTAAAGCAGATAGAAACCCCTTCAGGAAAGTTACTCTATGAGCAACTCATCAAGCTTGAGTCTTATAGTAAATGCATCGAACTTGCTGCCGGGGTTAAACATGTTATTAATACTCACCGTACTGAAGATCGAGAACGTGCTTATGCTATTAGTACCCAAAACTTAGCCCAATTAAGAGAATCTACTCAAGATAACCCAGATCTTTATTTGGCTTACTACCGCTGGACCACTTTTAATGATGGTGATTCACGAGATGCTGTCATCGCCGCAGAACAATCTGGTGAAGTTAATGAAGTTTTCATGTTGTCCCACATTGCCAGTTATTATTTAAAAATAAATACCAGCCAATCAAAAGCACTGTATTTATCACTTTTAGCTAACTCAAACGCAGAAACTTTGGATCCAGACTGGCTTTTAGGTTTAGCGAGCATTTATCGACGTGAACAAAATTCACAAAATGAATACTTGTTTACCAAAGCCAATTTGTTGATGAGTGATTATGTGGCTTCTGAGCAGAGGCTTTTAGCCTTAATTGGCAATAATAAAACCTTGGCAGCCCAATTAGACCTCGATGCGCAAATGTTAGTTAATCAACTTTCCTTAGGTCAATTCGATATCAGCCAATTTAAAACGCGAATTGATTAAAAAACTAGCGCGTTATTAACTACAATGAACACATTATATTTTTCACTTATTTGTTGACGACTTACAAAAAAACACAAAAAGTGTGTGATATATTGAATTCTGTAAATAAAATACAGACATTTGACGCTTAAATTGCCATTTTTCGGCTTTTTTACTTGACGAAAATCGTTAATTTGGTAATTTTACTACCACATGATTTACGAAACAGATTTTATAATCACTTGAGGGATATGCAATGACTATCCGTGTAGCAATTAACGGCTATGGCCGTATCGGTAGAAATGTTTTACGTGCGCTTTATGAAAGCGAAAAGGATTACCCAATTGAAATCGTTGCACTCAACGATTTAGGTGATGCTTCAATTAATGCTCACCTTACCAAGTATGATTCAGTTCATGGTCGTTTTAATGCTAAAGTTGATCATGATGATGAAGCTATCTACGTTAATGGCGATAAAATCCTAACTTTCCAAGAACGTGACCCTTCTAAATTGCCTTGGGCAGAGTTGAATGTTGATGTTGTGTATGAATGTACTGGTATTTTCACTTCTAAAGAAGCGGTACAGCCACATTTAACAGCGGGCGCGAAGAAAGTTATTATTTCAGCACCAGGTAAAAATGTTGACGCTACAGTTGTTTATGGCGTAAACAATGACGTACTAACTGCTGACATGACTGTGATTTCAAATGCTTCATGTACAACCAACTGTTTAGCGCCTTTTGCGAAACCGTTGAATGACTCTGTTGGTATTGAATCAGGTTTAATGACTACTATTCATGCTTACACCAATGATCAACGCTTATCAGATGTTTACCACACTGATTTACGTCGTGCTCGTGCAGCAGCAATGTCTATGATCCCAACTCAAACTGGGGCAGCTGCTGCTGTAGGTTTAGTGGTTCCTGAGCTTCAAGGTAAGTTTGACGGTTTAGCTGTACGTGTACCGACAGTCAACGTATCTCTTGTAGATCTCACTTTCCAAGCGTCTCGTGACACCACAGTTGAAGAAATTAACCAGATAGTGGCAGATGCAGCAAAAACTTCACCATTGAATGAAGCGCTTGCTATTAATGTTGAACCTTTAGTCTCTATCGACTTCAACCATAATGCATTTTCTTCTAACTTTGACGCGACTCAAACACGTGTTAATGGTCGACTTGTCAAAGTAATGGCTTGGTATGATAACGAATGGGGTTTCAGTAACCGCATGTTAGATAATACTGTTGCATTAATGACAGCTAAATAATTCATAGCAGTCATTTGACTAATATGAAAAAGCCCTGCAATTGCAGGGCTTTTTATTGTCTGTCATTTAGCTTAGTAATACTAAGCTAAATCTTACAAACTTAATTAGGCGTTGCCTTTTACTTTCATATTAAGGGTTTGAGCAAAATTTAGCATTCTATTAAGTGGCACTAACGCATCATCACGTAAAGCGTCATCAACAAACACTTCATGGGTTGTTTTATCGACACTACTGAGCGATGCTTCAATCGCTTGAAGACCATTCATAGCCATCCAAGGACAATGGGCACAGCTTTTACAAGTGGCGCCATTACCGCCTGTTGGCGCTTCAATAAGTGTCTTACCCGGTGCAGCTTGTTGCATTTTATAAAAAATGCCGCGATCGGTTGCTACAATGAATTGCTGATTGTCCATAGTTTGTGCAGCTTTAATTAACTGACTAGTTGAACCTACAGCATCAGCTAACGCTACCACATTTGCTGGTGATTCTGGGTGAACTAGCACAGCAGCATCTGGATATTGTATTTTTAATTCACGTAAGGCTTTTGCTTTAAATTCGTCATGAACAATACAATCACCTTGCCACATCAGCATATCGGCGCCAGTTTCTTTAGCGATATAACTGCCTAAATGTCTATCTGGGCCCCAGATGATTTTCTTGCCTTCACTATCTAAGTGTTCAACGATTTCAAGGGCGATACTTGATGTAACAACCCAATCTGCACGCGCTTTAACAGCGGCAGAGGTGTTAGCGTAGACCACAACGGTATGATCTGGATGAGCATCGCAAAATGCCGAAAACTGCTCAATAGGACAACCAATATCAAGTGAACAGGTGGCATCTAAAGTAGGCATTAGAATGGTTTTTTCAGGGCTAAGAATTTTAGCCGTTTCGCCCATAAATTTAACGCCAGCAACAATTAACGTTTTAGCAGGATGATCACGACCAAAGCGTGCCATTTCTAAAGAATCAGATACGCATCCACCTGTCTCTTCTGCTAAGGCTTGAATTTCAGGATCAGTATAGTAATGTGCAACAAGAACCGCATTTTGTGCTTTTAAAAGCTGTTTAATTTTTTGTTTATAATCAGCCTTTTCGGCTTCATTTAATACAGCGGGTTTTGCGGGAAAAGGATATTCGATTGAAGCGATATTCGGTGCCGAAGTGATCATTTTGATTCCGAGAAGTTACAACGTTTGAGTATTATACAAAATCGGCCCATAAAATTAAAGGACGCTTTCGCGTCCTTTCGTGTAACTGGGTAACCTATTTTGAAGGTGAAGGAATTAGCGCATGGCTAATAACATCTCTTGAGGTTGTTCCAGATAGAGCTTCCATAAATTACAAAAACGGGCAATGGTGCCACCATCAATTATGCGATGATCGCCAGACCAACTAACTTGCATTATTTTACGCGCTTCAACTTCACCGTTTTCATTAAAGCGCGGTAGAGTTTGCAGTTTACCTAACGCTACAATGGCTACTTCAGGTTTATTGATGATTGGCGTTGCCACTGTGCCACCGAGTGCACCAATATTAGAAATAGAAATCGTGCCACCTTTAAGATCTGCAGGTGAAACGCGGCCACTACGAGCAGCAGTGGTTAAACGAGTAATTTCAGCAGCAACTTCTAGAATAGATTTGTTTTGCACGTCTTTTACATTAGGTACTAACAAACCAACTTTTGAATCAACAGCCATACCTATGTTATGAGAAGCTTTATACGTCAGCTCAGTACACTCGGAATTGACCTGGCTATTCAGCACAGGGAATTCATTGATGGCTAACGACATTGCTTTCATGAAAAATGGCATCATTGTTAGCTTAACTTCATCAGTAGAGTAGCGTTGCTTCATTTCGGCGCGCAAGGCAACTAGATCTGTTAAGTCAAACTCTTCACAATAGGTAAAATGCGGAATGGTCGAAACAGACTCCACCATCATTTTCGCCATAACCGCTTTAACACCTTTGATAGGTGCGACTTTATCAGTAGCGCTTGACACGGTCGTCGCTGGCGTAACTGCTGGGGCTTGGTTATTGACCACAGGAGTAGAAACTGTCGTAGATTTAGGCGTCGCTGCAGTTAAGTGGCTTTCAATATCTTCTTTATAGACACGGCCACTTTTGCCTGTTCCTTTCACATCAGCAATATTGATATCTAAGCTGCGGGCTAAACGTCGCACTGCAGGACTGGCTAATGCTTTGCCTTGTATAACAGGCTCAGGTGAAACATCTAAAGCCACTTGGGTTGCTGGAGCATCATCTACAAGGGTATTTGCTACTGAGGTAGATTCAACTTCGATGGCAAATAAAGGTTCATGTACTTTTGCAAGCTGGCCTTTTCGATAATGAAGTTTAACAATAGTGCCATTTTTTATTGCTGGAATTTGAACCAAAGCTTTGTCTGTCATCACATCAGCAATAGGTTGATCTTCAACCACGCTATCGCCTTCTTCGACTAACCACTCAACCAGTTCACACTCTACAATACCTTCACCAATATCTGGCAATAAAAACTCTTCAATCGCTTTACCTGTAACAGGGGCTTGTGGCGTATTTTGAATCGAGGCATTGCTAGGTGTATGGCTTGAATCATTTTTTACTTCCGCCGCTGTCGAAATGACAAAAGGTTCGGCAGCAGTTGCATCCATATCTACGGCATAAAGTGGTGCATGTACTTTAGCAATATCGCCTTTGGCATAATACAGCTTAGTAATTACGCCACCATGTGGTGCAGGAATTTGCACTAAAGCTTTATCGGTCATGACATCAGCGATGGGTTGATCTTCAACGACTAAGTCGCCTTCTTTAACCATCCAATCGACAAGCTCACATTCAACAACACCTTCACCAATATCCGGCAAAATAAAATCTTTAATCATATCTTGCTCCTAGAAATTAACTGATGCTTTAATGGCTTCGAATGTTTTAAGCTCATCTGGCATGTATTCTTTTTCAAGAATAAGCGGGTATGGTGTATCTAAACCACATACTCGGCTAATGGGTGATTCAAGGCTTAAGAAACATTCCTGCTGAATTGTTGCTGCAATTTCACCAGCAAAGCCACCTGTTAACGGCGCTTCATGGTTTATTAATAACCGACCCGTTTTCTTAACTGAAGCAGCAACGGTTTCTATGTCCCATGGTGCCAGAGTGCGCAAATCGATAATTTCAGATGAAATACCCTCTTTTTCAGCCATAAGCGCTGCTTTTTCAAGGATCTCCATTTGCGCGCCCCAACCTAGTAATGTGATATCAGTTCCTGATTTAACCACTTCTGCTTTACCTAGCTCGATTTCATAATCGCCAGCGGGCACTTCGCCAACTGAAGCACGATAAAGACGCTTAGGCTCAAAGAAAATAATTGGATTAGGGTCACGTATAGAAGCAAGTAACAGCCCTTTTGCTTGCTCTGGGTTACGTGGAATGACAACTTTTAAACCAGGCGTTTGGGTAAAGTACGCTTCTGGAGATTGCGAGTGATAATGGCCGCCTGCAATACCGCCACCATAAGGGGTTCTAAAAGTCAGTCCGCCAACATCAAATTGATTACCACTGCGATATCTGAATTTTGCTGATTCATTAACGATTTGGTCAAATGCAGGGAAGATATAATCAGCGAATTGGATCTCTGCCACAGCAGTCATGCCATTTGAGGCTAAGCCATTAGCAAAGCCAGCAATACCCTGCTCGGTTAACGGTGTATTGAAACAACGATCACGGCCGAATTTTTCTTGTAGTCCAGATGTCGCTCGAAAAACACCACCAAAGTGTCCAACATCTTCACCAAATACCACCATTCTTTCATCCGCGGTCATCGCAATTGATAACGCATCATTAATGGCGTGTAACATGTTCATTTCAGCCACGATTAAATTCTCCCTGCACTTTTAGGATACGACTTAGGATATTTTTTAATATGTTGTTTTAAATCAGCTAATTGTTTCTCTAAAGCAGGTGTTGGTTTATCTAATACATCTGTGATTAACAAGTCGATATGCGGTAAAGCCACTTTTTCTGCCACTTTAACGGCATTAAGTACTTCTTCTCGGTATTGTTCATAAGCTGCAGCATCATCTTTTTCATTTAACCAATCTTTATTGATCATCCAAAGTTTAAAGCGCTTAACAGGATCATGTTGCTCCCACTTAGCTTCTTCTTCTTTTGAACGATAACCCGATGGGTCATCTGAAGATGAATGTGCACCTAAACGGTACGTCATCGCTTCGATGAGTACTGGCGCATTATGTTCTAACGCATGAGCTCGAGCTTGTTGAGTTGCTGCGAGTACCGCAAGCATATCGTTACCATCAACACGAATAGTGTGCATACCATAACCAACACCACGACTGGCAATGCCATTACCTGCAAATTGCTCTTCAGTTGGCGTTGAAATCGCGTAACCATTGTTACGACAGAAAAAGATCGTTGGTGACTTTAAAACTGCAGCCATATTTAGGCCTGCGTGAAAGTCACCTTCTGATGCTGCACCTTCGCCAAAATAACAAATAGCAACGTTACGTTTGCCTTGTAATTTAAAAGCATGTGCAACACCGGTAGCTTGTGGTATTTGAGTCGCTAGTGGTGATGAAATTGTCTGGTAATTTAATTCTTTACTACCGTAATGAATTGGCATCTGTCTGCCTTTACCTAAATCTTTTTCATTACTGAACATTTGATTCATAAATTGTTCAGTGGTAAAGCCACGATATCTAAGTGATGCATGCTCTCGGTATTGCGCCAATATGACATCACCGTCATCAAGTGCAGCAGTACTGCCAATGATAGAGGCTTCTTCGCCAGTACAAGTCATATAAAAACTAATACGACCTTGCCTTTGAGCACTTAACATACGTTCATCTAATACTCGGGTAAAAACACAAGTATCATGTATACGTTCAGCCAAGGCTTTATCAATAACGGGCATGACGGCATTTTCGTAAGTTGTGCCATCAGCTTGTAGAATTTTTAAAATAGGAATGTGCAATGAAGCTTTGTCTAAGAAGCTGACACGATGCACTGTTTCATTAGTCAGTGTTGCGTTGCTCATATTGTGCTCTTGTTATTTGTAGCCTTAAAAATAAAGCGTAATTTATTATATGCGAACGAACATTACGTTAACGTAAACTTACTATCAACTAATGTTCATTCCACTTAGTGAATATCCTGTCATATATAATGTATATTTAGCTTTACAACTTATTGAATTTCTTCATTAGGTGCTGGCACTAAACATAATACTGTACGTTGGCCCACAGGTACATTTTCATTAGGAAAAACGATAGCTTCGTATGGATAAATGACCTTAATCTCAGTGTCACCTTCCGTTGCTAATACATGATTTTGCTTGAACCCAGAAAAATTTACCGTTGTCTTATCAAAGGTGAATTTGAAATCATCAAACTGCTTGTTAATGGAACGAGACACTTTATATAAGTGAAGTTTGTCTTTATCAAAAGGAGCTAGTTCAACTTGTTGTTGAGTTATCAACTGCAAAAGCATCTTTTTAGTATTGGCAAATTTTAACATATCATTCTCGCCAAAAGGCATCACTTTACCCAGTTCGACTGTAAATGCATCGGCTTTGAATTGTTCTGATGAATAATAGCTAAAAGTAGTGGTAGGTTCATGATGGAATAAAATGGTGTCAACATCACAACCCGCTAAAAACATAATTTGATCAGCACTAAAGCTACGTCCAGGCCTGTAAGGATAAATCGCAAATTTCTCATGTTTAGACGGCTTTATCGCGGTGTGTAAGTCGTAATGTATTCGTTGTGAGCTATTATTTTGAAGATAAAAATTAGCTACATATTCCTCTAATTTTTTTGCTCTAACTCTTTCTTTATTTGATAAACCTAAACCGGAAGAATGTGCTCCACTGAACAAACGATTCATATTCTCTTCTACAAAGCGTGTTTGGCTGAGTATGGAATCTGGATTGCCAATTATAAACAGGACTCTTTGTTTTGTAACGATTGTTTCTTTTAATAAATTATTTATGAGTTCGTTACAGATTTCAATAGGTGCTGTTTCGTTACCATGTATGGCACAAGATAAAACAATGTCTTTAGTCGACCCTTGAGCTGGATTAAAACAAATAATCCCGTTATCTAAAATCGTAACTGTTGTTTTATTTGACAATTCAAAGCGCTGTTCTGGCACCTTGTTATTAATGTTAGTTAACGTAAATGCTAAAAAATCTTTGTCATCCATTAATTGTTGAAACACGCTGACTCCTTGATGCGGCTTTAAATATTGAATGGTTTCAAACGGTAGTCGGATTCTATCACATTTAGGGGAAGCTAACGTTAAGTAACATTTAACAGAGTGTAAATCTTTGCTTGCATTATTTATTAGAATAAATATACTTTTAGCCATCTAGACTTCTTTACGGGTATCGTATGACTATAGCAACTTTTGGTGCAGGCTGTTTTTGGGGCGTTGAATATTTTTTTAAACAAATAAATGGTGTAGTTGCAGCACAATGCGGTTATATGGGGGGAAATGACAAATTTCATACCTACGAGCAAGTGAAAGCGGGCGTAACGGGCCATGCAGAAGTGGTACAGGTTGAGTTTGACGAACATATCGTTAGCTATGAAGAGTTGTTGACCGTTTTTTGGCAAAACCACAATCCAACCACTCTAAATATGCAAGGTGGTGATATTGGCAGCCAATATCGAAGCACTATTTTTTTCCACAGCCAAGAACAAAAATTATTAGCAGAGCAATCTAAATTGTTGCTAATTCAAAGTGGTAAATGGGGATTACGACAAATTGTAACTGAAATTGTACCGGTTCAAACCTTTCATCCTGCGGAAGAATATCACCAAAACTATCTAGAAAAGAATGGCTTACCAAGTTGTCATATTAGTTATTAGCATGTAAAAGTCTAATGCGATAACTCCTTGGTGTCTTTTGTGTACGGTATCGATTGCCTCAATCTATATCTTGGAGCAATCGCTACTTTACCCCACCCTGTAAATTCCCTACAATCCATGCAAATTGCTTAAAGCATGTAATGGAGAAATAAAAAAATGAGTCAAGCTCGTCATATTAACCTGTTAATTTTAGGTTCTGGCCCTGCTGGTTATACTGCTGCAGTTTACGCAGCACGTGCAAATTTGAAGCCTGTCATGATCACTGGGATGCAACAAGGTGGTCAACTGACTACGACTACTGAAGTTGAAAACTGGCCAGGCGATGCTAATGGCTTAACCGGTCCAGCATTAATGGCAAGAATGCAAGAACATGCTGAAAAGTTTGATACTGAAATTATCTTTGATCATATTAATGAAGTTGATTTTAGCCAGCGCCCTTACCGATTAAAAGGAGACAATGGTGAGTTTACTTGTGACGCATTAATCATTGCAACTGGTGCATCTGCCAAATATTTAGGCCTTCCATCTGAAGAAGCATTTATGGGCCGTGGTGTATCAGCCTGTGCTACCTGTGATGGTTTCTTTTATCGTAACCAAAAAGTGGCTGTAGTTGGTGGTGGTAACACTGCTGTTGAAGAAGCGCTTTATTTAAGTAATATTGCTTCTGAGGTGCATTTAATCCACCGTCGTGATTCTTTCCGATCAGAAAAGATCCTGATCAACCGTCTGATGGATAAAGTTGCTAATGGCAATATCATCCTACACTTAGATCAAACTCTTGATGAAGTCGTCGGTGACAACATGGGTGTTACCGGTCTTAAAATGAAAAGCACTAAAGATGAGTCAATTTCAGATTTAGAGGTTGCTGGCGTTTTCATTGCGATTGGTCATAGCCCAAACACCGGTATTTTTGACGGTCAACTTGATATGAACTACGGTTACATTACCGTCAACAGTGGCCTTCAAGGTAACGCAACTCAGACAAGTGTTGAAGGCATTTATGCTTGTGGTGACGTAATGGATCAACATTATCGTCAAGCTATTACTTCAGCAGGATCAGGTTGTATGGCTGCGTTAGATGCCGAGCGTTACTTAGACGCACAAAAGTAGAATCGTCACTTTGTAATCTACTAGTTTACACATAGTGAGCTAGTAGCGACAAGCCATCCATTATTGTGATGGCTTTTTTATTGTTTGTATTTTATCGATGTGAATAACACAGGTGAAGGCTGTTGTTTATACAGTTGACCAGTTTTTGTTTAACACTATTACTGCACATTACTCATTTTTTAATGGTTAACTTTCAAACTGTATATTACAACTTCAGTTTTGCCATTAACATCTGAATGAAACTGCTGACAGATAAATTCCATTCCTATTTTCTTTATAATTTTAATTGAACCTAAATTATCCTTATCCGCTATTGCTGTAAAACGTTCAATAATTGGTTGTTCCTCTACCAATAATTTAATCACTGCTTTGGCGCTTTCTGTCGCATAACCTTTCCCCCAAGCTGATTGTTTGAATCGCCAACCAATTTCAAGATTATTAAATTCAGGGGTCTCACTGAAAAAGCCCATGGGCCTAATCAATATCCAACCAACAAAGTTATCACGACGATCAACAGTATCTAGTTCTCGCTTTTCAAACACCTTCCAAAAGCCCCACCCTTTGGATGGCGTTAAATAACTTGCCAAACGTGGTATAGAAATATGTTCTATATCAGATTTTGAGGTAGGTTTTCCGCCGTTTATATATTTCATCACATCGGGATTTTGATCTAGAGCGTAAAGTAAATCGGCATCATCAAGCGTCATAATAGCAATTGATAATCTGTCTGTTGCTAACTGGGTTTTCATAACACCTACTTCCAATAAGTCAAACACAATGGCAAGATTCTAAATTTTAGATATAAAAAAAGGAACCCTAAGGTTCCTTTTTTAAAGAATAATAACTAATTACTTAGCTAAAGCTTCTTTTGCTTTTTCAACTAAAATTGTGAAAACAACTTTGTCGAATACAGCGATGTCAGCCAAAATTTTACGATCGATTTCGATCGAAGCTTTTTTAAGACCGTTAATGAAACGGCTATAAGAAAGACCATTTTGACGAGATGCCGCATTGATACGTGCAATCCAAAGTTGACGGAATTGACGTTTCTTTTGACGACGGTCACGGTAAGCATATTGACCAGCTTTAGTTACTGCTTGAACAGCAACACGGAAAGTACGAGAGCGAGCTCCGTAATAACCTTTGGCTAATTTAAGTACTTTCTTGTGACGAGCACGAGCGGTTACACCACGCTTAACTCTAGGCATTGTTCATATCTCCTTTAATTAAGCGTATGGTAGTTGACGTGCAATTGCTGGCACATCAGACTTAGCTACTAAACATTTAGCACGTAAGTGACGTTTACGCTTAGTGCTCTTCTTTGTCAAAATATGACGTAAGTGTGCCTGTTTGCGCTTGAAACCATTAGCGGTTTTTCTGAAGCGTTTTTGGACACCCTTATCTGTTTTCATTTTAGGCATTGCTAAAACTCCGCATTGGGACATTAATAAAACGTAAGGCGAGCAAAACCCTCAAAAAGGATTTTGCTACTTTTTAATTGGTTGCCCTACTATTTCTTTTTAGGTGCTAGGACCATAACTGCTTGTCGACCTTCCATTTTCGGGAAAGATTCAACAACAGCATATGTTTCCAAATCTGCTTTGATACGGTTCAAAAGATCCATGCCTAAGCTTTGGTGTGCCATTTCGCGACCACGGAAACGCAGCGTAATTTTCGCTTTGTCCCCATCTTCTAGAAAACGAATCAGGTTGCGTAGTTTTACCTGATAGTCGTTTTCATCAGTGCCAGGACGGAATTTAATTTCCTTCAGCTGGACCTGTTTCTGCTTCTTCTTTTGTTCTTTTTGAGCTTTCGCTTTATCAAAAAGGAACTTACCGTAGTCCATAATGCGACAGACCGGAGGCTCAGCGTTAGGACTAATTTCAACCAGGTCTACACCTGCTTCATCAGCTAATTCTTGAGCCTGTGAAATACTTACGATTCCAACAGATTCGCCTTCGATATCCGATAGACGAACTTCTGGTACGCCAGTGATTTCTTCGTTAATACGATTAGGGGCTGGCTGTCGCCCTGCTGCTCTCTTGATCTTTATGACCTATTCCTCCAACAAAATTAGACTACGGCTCGAAATTTGTTTTTGTATCTTGGCAATAAAATCATTGATTTTAATCTTGCCTAAATCGATACCGTCACGTGTTCGTACCGCAACTTCCTTATTTTCTATCTCTTGATCACCAACGACCAATAAATAAGGTACACGCTTTAACGTATGTTCACGTATTTTAAAGCCTATTTTCTCATTCCTCAAGTCTTTAGATGCTCGAATGCCACTTTCTTTGAAAGTTTTAACAATTTCATCTACATAATCAGACTGTTTATCAGTAATGTTCATAACAATTACTTGCACTGGTGCAAGCCATGTCGGGAATTTACCTGCATACTCTTCAATTAGAATACCGAGGAAGCGCTCAAGTGAGCCTAAAATAGCTCTGTGAATCATAACCGGTGTTTGACGAGTGTTATCTTCAGCAACATAGGTAGCACCTAAACGTGAAGGTAACGCATAATCAAGTTGCACTGTACCACATTGCCACGCACGATCTAAGCAATCATGCAAAGTAAATTCGATTTTTGGGCCATAGAACGCACCTTCACCAGGTAAAATATCAAATTCGATATCATTAGCCTTAAGTGCTTTCTTTAATGCTTCTTCAGCACGATCCCACATATCGTCATCACCAATACGTTTTTCTGGACGAGTTGATAATTTAACGACGATATTTTCAAATCCAAACGTACCGTATGTGTCATACACCATTTGAATACATTCACTGACTTGTTCTTGAACTTGGTCATCGGTACAGAATACGTGTGCGTCATCTTGAGTAAAGCCACGAACGCGCATTAGGCCATGTAAAGAACCTGATGGTTCGTTACGATGACAACAACCAAACTCAGCCATTTTTAATGGCAAATCACGGTAAGACTTCAACCCTTGGTTAAAGATCTGTACGTGTCCCGGACAGTTCATAGGCTTAATCGCATATTCACGGTTTTCACTGTTCGTTGTGAACATCGCATCAGCGTATTTGTCCCAATGGCCAGAGCGTTCCCACAAGTTACGATCCATCATTAATGGACCTTTAACTTCTTGGTAAGTGTATTGCCCTAGTTTTTGACGAATAAACTTCTCAAGCTCTAAATATAAGCTCCAACCATCATTGTGCCAAAACACCATTCCTGGCGCTTCTTCTTGCATATGATAAAGGTCTAACTGTTTACCAATTTTACGGTGGTCACGTTTAGCCGCTTCTTCAAGACGGTTTAAATGTACTTTAAGAGCTTTTTTGTCTGCCCAAGCAGTACCGTAAACACGTTGTAGCATTTTATTGTCAGAGTTACCGCGCCAGTATGCACCAGCAACACTCATTAACTTAAAGTTTTGACAGAACTTCATGTTAGGTACATGAGGTCCACGACACATATCAATATATTCTTCGTGATGGTAAAGCGCTGGGGTTGCATCTTTGCTGATATTTTCATCTAAGATTGCAATTTTGTATTCTTCACCACGAGCTTCGAACGTATCACGGGCTTCTTGCCAAGAAACCACTTTCTTAACAACGCTATAATTTGTTTTAGCTAATGCTTGCATACGTTTTTCTAACGCATCGATATCTTCTTGAGTAAGCTTGTGATCTAAATCGATATCGTAGTAAAAGCCATTATCAATAACTGGACCGATTGCCATTTTAGTTTCAGGCCACATTTGCTTAATAGCATGACCTAATAAGTGCGCACAAGAATGGCGAAGGATTTCAACACCCTCTTCATTTTTAGCCGTAATGATTGAAAGTTCTGAATCTGTGGTAATTAAATCACAAGCATCAACGAGTTCACCGTTCACACGACCAGCAATACACGCTTTAGCTAAACCAGGACCGATGTCGGCAGCGACATCTAAAGTAGAAACAGAATCGGCAAACTCACGTTTGCTGCCATCAGGCAAAGTAATAATAGGCATTTCATTTCCTTATCCAGTGGTGACCCACACGTAGGGCCACTTGGTAATTAATATATAAAAGAAATGCCACCGAACATCAGACATTACAGGAGTCTGAGTCATAAGTGGCATGAATACGCATTGTATGTGAAAAGGCCTTTTGCAAGCAAGCTAACTCAGTCGCAAAATTGAATAAAACACCATCACAACAGCTTTTTACCCTTCTTGGATGACTCGATTAACTTTTAATAGCCAATGCAGCTGCTACCTCAACTGACAACTTTGGCATTACGCGAGTTTTACTAATGTTTACTATACTTAATTCCAAGCTCAATCCTGCTTGCTGCTAAACGGTTAAAGGTTTTTTAGTTTTGCAAATGCTTTAATGTTAAATACTGGGGGAAGTTATGAATTTAGTCAGCCGAGTAATAAGTTGTCCACATTGCGGCCATAATCAACATGTTCATATTGATACTAGTTGTGGAGATCAAGAGTATTATGATGATTGTCGAGTGTGCTGCAATCCAATCCATATGCGATTGCAAGTAAACGATTCAAATAGAACCATTCAATTATTTATAGATTCTGATGATGAACAGTTCTATTAACAGTTGAACATGTAAAAACCTGCTTTAATAGGCTTAGAATGTGTCATCAATCTAAGCCTTTGTAGGCTATTTTAGTAATGATTTTTTAGCTAAAATTCTTTCTACTGTATCGACTATAACTTGAGTTTGACTATCGATTTCGATATTGATTTTGTCACCCAGTTTGCAGTCACTCAAATTAGTTAATTTGAGCGTTTCTGGGATCAAATGTAACTTGAACTGGTCTTGATCAATCTCTCCTACCGTTAAACTGCATCCATTGACGCCTATAAAACCTTTATAGAAGATATAATCCATCCATTTAGCCGGTACTGTTAATGTTAAATTGTAATGCTCATCGGTATGACTTATGTGGGTAATTGTTGCCATGGTATGAACATGACCTGACAAAATGTGGCCACCTATCTCTTTTCCGAAGGTCAAAGAACGTTCAATATTGATTTTGTCACCCGGTTCAATAAAATTTAAGTTTGTTAGCTGTAAGGTCTCTTCCATTACATCAAAATAAACTCTATTATTCACCAGCTTTGTGACCGTTAAACAAACACCGTTATTTGCCACACTCGCACCAGTTTCTAAACCATGCTGTAGCTCTTCTGGAATATTAACTTCAAATGTTTTTAAACCACTCTGTGCTTTAATTGTAATAACATCACACGTCGCTTGTACGATACCAGTAAACATATTTGTGCTCTTTAGTTGAAGGTTTTTAAATGAATAACACAGGCTTTCAGGCCAAAAAATTAATCCAACTGGCAATGCCAGTATTAATTGCTCAAGTTACCCAAACAATGATGGGATTTATCGATACTGTTATGGCCGGTAGAGTCAGCGCTGTCGATATGGCTGCAGTCGCGATTGGTACCAGCTTATGGTTACCTGCTTTATTGTTTGTGCAAGGGCTACTGTTGGCATTTACACCAGTGTTTGCCCATCATCACGGCGCTAATAATCCAAAAGCAATCCAACCCTTGATGTCGCAAGCATTCTATATTGCCATAATTGGCAGTGTTGGTGTGTTGTTGTTCCTCTCATTTGCTAAAACTATTTTTACCATGATGGCTTTAGAACCTGAATTAGCCGAGTTAAGTGCAGGCTATTTACATGGTTTTATGTGGGGTGTACCTGCATTTATTTTGTACCAAATACTACGGGGCTGCTCTGAAGGCATCTCTTATACATTACCGACGATGGTTATTGGCTTTGTCGGTCTTGCGGTTAATATCCCTGCAAACTATATCTTTATCTATGGTCATTTCGGGGTCCCTGCGATGGGCGGTGCTGGTTGTGGTATTGCAACTGCATTAGTGTTCTGGGCTATGTTATTTGCCATGATGATATACATGCAACTACACAAGAAATTTGCTGAGATAGCGCCATTTTCGACATTAAATAAGCCAAATTGGAAAACCATTTGGGAAATGATGAAGCATGGCACCCCTATTGCTATGGCTTTATTTTTTGAAGTCAGTCTATTTGCAGTTATAGCTTTATTGCTCGCCCCCCTTGGTGCTAACGTTGTTGCAGGCCATCAAATTGCCCTAAACTTCTCATCTATTGTATTTATGTTGCCATTATCAATCGGTATTGCCGTTTCGATTAGAGTGGGTTATTACCTAGGGCAAGATAAATTAGAAATATCAAAACTGGTGACAAAAATCGGGCTAATCATTGCATTCTCATTAGCAGTGGTAACGGCAATCATTACTGTATCGTTCAAAACTGAAATAGCCCTCCTTTACAATAATAACCCTGAAGTCGTTGCGCTAGCGGGTAGCTTAATGTTCCTTGCAGCTTTATACCAATTATCTGATTCTATCCAAGTTGTGGCTGCTGGCGCTCTTCGCGGTTATAAAGACACTAAGAGTGCCTTTTATATTACTTTAGTGTCTTACTGGGCCATTGGCATGACACTTGGCTATATACTTGCGCGTACAGATATCATTGTACCTGCGATGGGCGCACATGGCTTTTGGATAGGCTTAATCGCGGGCTTAACCAGTGCTGCAGTGTTATTTGCATTACGACTTATTTATATTCAAAAGAATGCTAATTTCAAAGCAGTATTGGAAGATAGAAGTTAATTTTAACTAGTCGTTATAAAATTTGAACGAGATGAGCATGCTGATAATGTTTAAAAAAAACACGCCTACGCTGCTATATGACTCAATTTGCACAGCAAATCGCCACTCGTTCATATTTTTGATTTTTTTGCTTGCATCAAAACGCGTATCCCGTAATATATCGCTCGTCCCAACGATGAAGTCTTTTATCAACGTTGAACGATACAACTGTAGCTCAGCTGGTTAGAGCACCACCTTGACATGGTGGGGGTCGGTGGTTCGAATCCACTCAGTTGTACCATATTATTTGAAAGACACGTTACAACTGTAGCTCAGTTGGTTAGAGCACTACCTTGACATGGTAGGGGTCGGTGGTTCGAATCCACTCAGTTGTACCAATTTCAAATCATAATAATTCAGCCAGCTTATGCTGGTTTTTTTATGTTCAAAATTCCTAAGATTTACAAAATATCATCAACTACTTTTAAATATCATAAAAACCACTCAGTGATTGTTCAAAGAGTGGCTGTTTTGTAATTTATATAAAGGCTTATAAATAATTCACAAAAGCTTTTAACTTCATATCTCTATCAATGAGTAACGGATAATCAGTTCGCCCTGCCATTGGCCAACCGTTGCGCCAAGTTTGCTTGTCACTTACCCCCCAAAACGTAATTCGACCTATGCTGTCGCTATGTTTTTTATAGAGAGCAAACAAGTTTTGATAGCGTGATGCCAATTGCTGCTCTACTGCAATGGGTAAACCTGCAGCGTACGGGTTATATTGTTGTTGCAGTGCGACATCTAATGAGACGTCGGCGCCTGCTGCTAAGTTTTCAGGAAATGGTAACACTGAAATATCAAGCTCTGTGACCATGACATCAACACCTGCTGCAGCAAACGCGACAATTGAATCTTCAACTTCGGTGAAGTCTGGGTAATCAAGAGAGTAATGGGCTTGCATACCTACACCATCAATTTGAATGCCCTTTTGTTTCAGTCGCTTGATTAACGCAATAGCACCTGCTCTTTTTTCAGGCTTAAACATATTGTAATCGTTGTAATACAGTTTGGCATTAGGTGCAGCTTGGTGTGCATAGATAAAGGCTTGCTCTATGAAGTCATCGCCGATAATTTGCTGCCACTTTGATTCACGTAAACTGCCATCTTCATTAAGTGCTTCATTTACTACATCCCAAGCAAATATTTGATCAGCATAACGACCAGCGACAGTTTTAATATGTGTTTCCATAACCTTTAATAGTTGTTCACGTTTTAAAGGATTTCCCGCATCATCTTCAAATACCCAGTCAGGCGTTTGCGAGTGCCAAACGAGAGTATGACCTACAAGTTGTTGATTATTTTGCTCAGCAAAGCTAACTAATGCATCAGCAACATCAAATTGATATTCGTTTGGTAATGGGTTCACCGACTCCCATTTCATCGAATTTTCAGGCGTGAAGGTATTGAAGTGTTTAGCCGCTAACAATAGCTCAGGATCGGTAGGGTTCAATACTTGAGATTTACTGATTGCTGTACCAATTTTAAAGTTTTCAGCAAATTGATTTTTTAAAATAATATCTTGAGTCAATGTTGCTGTTGCTTCAGGTTTTGTTTGCTGAGTGACACCTTGGTCATTATTACAGCCTGATAGCGCTAAAACTACCGTGGCACAACCTGCAATTAAAGGTTTATTGAATTTATTAATTATTTTCATCACTTTCCATGTCCAGCTATTTGTGAGTAATCTGGCCGAATATTAATGCATTACATCGACCAAACAAGGTTAATAGTTGCCGTTTAAACGAATCTAATTAGTGACTGATAGTCGCTAATCCGAATAAATATTGGCTTTAATTACAGGCTCTCAATTAAGCCTGCAACTTAATAGCCTGCTAATACCAAGGTAAGAAATGTCTAACTGATGAGTAAAGATTTCAGTTGCTCTCGCCATTTTGTAAATCAAGTCCAAAGCACTCATTATGATTATTCCTATACTGCTAGGGTTATAATGAGAAACTATCAAATAGTCCTTTGGACAACAAGCTAATCTAAAATAGACTATTTTGCTGCTTATTAAAACATTTATGTAACATAGATTTTATATTTACTGACGATTTAACTTCAGCATCAAACGAATGATTACAGTCGTTATCACCATTAGCCGTTAAAGCCAGAGCCAAATGGCTATAAAGTTTATCTACCGCTAAGATCGGGAGTTTGAAGTAATAAATAACAACAATGTCTATCTGCGGCGCTCAGCATTCAGCTTGAAATCAAATGTTTAGTTAAACAGTGCCTTGAATGCAGGCTTAGGTTGGTGTTTTCTATCCCATAGCAGCGGATAATTGGTGCGGTTCGGAATTGGATAGTCATTTTTCCACGACATTCCATCATGTAATCCCCAAAAGGTGACTCTGTCGATCTTTTCACGCTTTGCTTTGAATATATCAAATAGCTCTGTATATCGTGCTGCTAATTTTGCTTCAATGTCAGCGGGTAAATGATCTGAATATGGATCTAAGTAAGTTTTAAATTCTTGCTCCTGAAACTGCGGGTGCATAAAGCCTTGCCCAATAACTTGCCCTTCTTTGGTAAATGGCAACACATCAATATCGAGTTCAGTGATCATCACCTTCAGCCCCAATGCTGCGTATACATCAATTGCCTCTTCGATGAGATGACCTTTGGGAAAGTTAAGTCCCCAATGCGCTTGAATTCCGACGCCATCAATTTTTATCCCTTCACTTTGGAGCATCTTGATCATACGTACAATACCGTCACGCTTAGCCGGTTTCCAGGCATTGAAATCGTTATAATAAAGCTCGATATTAGGCGCGTACTTGGCGGCAAAGGTAAAAGCGGCTTTTGCCATTTCGTCACCACTTCCAATAACATTAGTCCACACGGTTTGACGATAGTTACCATCATCACCAATGACTTCGTTGAGCACATCCCAAGCATCCACTTTGCCCAGATACCTGCCTGCAACTAGCTTAATATGTTGCTCCATTCGATCAATTTGCTGTTCTGGAGAGTTTGCTTCACCATTCTTTTGCTTAAAAAACCAATCAGGCGTTTGGTTATGCCACACCAGCGTGTGTCCTACGACGAACATATTGTTGTTTTTTCCAAAATCAATAAATTGATCCGCTGCCGTAAAGTTGAATTGATCGGGAAGTGGGTTAACGATTTCTGCCTTCATGGCATTTTCAATGGTGATGGTATTAAATTGTTTGGAAATAATGCCAGCGCTATGAGGATCCTGTCCTGAGACAATTTCATCATTCACTGCTACCCCAATTTTAAAATCATTTTTAAAGTGTTGTTTTAAAGCTTCATTTTCAATGAGACCGTTCTGTATCTCAGCTTCAGTGGCAACGCCATGGCTTGAATACAACATTGAAAAAAATATTGGCATCACAGCTAGTTTTAAAACTGATAACTTTAATATTGCGAGGCTAGATACGCCTAAGCATGTCGTTAACGCTTGTTCCCCTACGCCTACTTTCCTTGTATTTAGTTTCATCCTGTCATCCATTGTATAAATAGTGTTAGCTATCTTATGAGGATTTTAATGTAATAGTCAATTTGACCACTTGGATTTATTTTGTTAATTTATTGATACAAAAAAAGCGGCTAAGCTTTTGAGCATCAATGCATGGTAGATAAACATGACAATATTCAAAGAGACGGTTTAGATATGAATACACTAACTAATGGCAATTTAAAGCGTGTTTTTGTTTTTGGGCTGATGCTAGTCTTGGGACCAAACATAAAGGCCGCTGATCAACAAAGCAATTTGATTGCCCCCAAATCACATTCAACCATAATTGCAAACTGCCCTAAGGATATACGTCCTTTTGCAAAAGGCCTATCACCTAAATTGATCACCACTCAACTCAAATTCTTAGAAGGGCCAACTTGGTCTAGGTTGACAGGTAAATTTTATTTTTCAGAAATGGATTTTAATGGTCCTCAAACAAATGGGCCAGAAGCAGCTATTTATTCATGGAATGAGCAAGACGGTGTTGAGTTGTTTATTGAAAATAGCGGTACCAATGGACTGCTAGCTGAGAATAAACAGTTAATCAGCATGAATCATGACACCCGCTCAGTGAATACATTTTCACTAACGACCAAAGAACGAGTGTTAATGGTAAATGACTTTAACAGCGCAAAATTTAATTCTCCCAATGATCTTATTAAGCATCCTTCAGGAGAATTATTCTTTACCGATCCCGACTGGCAATTAAGCGGTAGAACGCAACAAACCCCCTTCACCGGTGTCTATAAAGTTAATGTTAAAAATGAAGTCTCTTTGCTATCAACTAAGTTCATCAAACCTAATGGAATTAGTTTATCATCTGACAACAAAATCCTATATATCGGTGATTATAGCCATCAAATATTTGCACACCAACTTACGGAGAATAATGAGTTAGGGGCATTAATTTTTAAAATCAACATTGATACACCAGATGGGATCAATGTTGATTGTGCCGGAAACATCTATGCTGCCAGTCATAATGAAGGTAAATTGTATGTCTATAACCCGCAAGGTGAATTACTTCAAAGCGTTTATATTGCCCCTAAAATTACCAACTTGGCTTTTGGTGGTAAAGATTTAAAAACCATTCTTATCACCACGGGTAATGGCTTATTTACCTTACAATCAACGATTGCAGGTATATCAACAACTCATTCAAATTAATCGACTATTCCTTTACCCGTAGCAGCCCAATATAGTCCGCCATATAGATGGTCTAAAAAAAGCTTATTTTGATAAACTGGTTTGATATGGCCCAATGAAGTATAAAACGATCGACCGCCATCAAAGTTGTGATACCAAGCAATAGGATGAAAATCACCCATGCCGCTGCCCTGCTTGGTGCCCCAATCAGCGTTAGGGTTATAACTGGTTTCATCGACAGTCAAAAGATAATTCAGTCCCGTTGAATTAGCTTCACCAAACTCATACCATTCGTCAGTCCACAGCATCTTTTCAGGCATTGATTCTAGACCAGGAAATTCACTAGACACTTTAGACAGCCAAGCTGTTTGCACTACCGGGTGTATAACGAACGTATGCCCAACGAGTTGTTGATACCAGCCCCAGTCATGTTCAGTATCCGATGCACTATGTATCCCGACAAAACCTTTTCCTGACTGAATGTAGCGTTCAAGGGCTTGCTGCTGGTCATTCGACAAAATATCACCCGTAGTAGATAGAAATACCACGACATCAACCTTGCTGAGGTACTCATCGTTAAAGTAATGACTTTCTTCATGCCAGATCAGATTGAAATAATGTTTATCTGCAAGCTTTTCAAACGCCGTGACGCCTGCTGGAATAGACTTATGATGCCAGCCAGCTGTTTTAGTAAATAATAGTACGTTGAATTGTTTAGCCGCTAAGGTTTCGAAACCTGTCGCGTGGCTGTGTTGATGGTTAAAACCAACAATGGCTATAAATACCACGAGTAAAAATTTATGCATTTGTAATATTATCCTATTTAAATTTGACGAATAAATTTGCCGTCAATCTACCGGTAATGGGATTGTCATTGATATCAAACGCCGGTTTTACCAGGCTTGAATGCAGTAGTTGCCCAGGAAAAATAATTAACCGATTCTGCTGATATGGGATCACTTTATAACATTCAAAATCTGGATGATCCTCAGTGCAGTAGCCACTATGCTGTAAAGTATTAAGTGTTGTTTGGTACTCTGCTAATCGGGCTTCATTAATAAATTCATAGCCACTACGTCTATGGCGGAAAAAAGCGGTACCGCCATGTTGATGACAAGATAAGTAATGAATACAGGCAATAAGATTAGGATGATAAGTATCAAAGTGTGGAATGGTTTGTATTAATGACAAATCAGCTTCTGCTGTGGTCAACAGTGAGTAATAGTTATCACAAGGGCTTGGCGTAAGGTGTTTAGGCAAATTAAAAATAGAATACAAGGCTTGCATCAGTGGTTTTAAGTAAGCAACCACATCAGCTTTGGACATGGCACTTCTGATCCCCGGGTATTGGGTCTGTTTATCCTGTATAAACTGACAAGCAGTAATGATCTGGTCACGAACAACCTCGATGTCCGCGACATAATCATCAATAATAACAATAGGTATTTTACTGTTACCGATATATTCAATACGAGGCTTTATGTCAGCATTAATACTAAACATAGCGCCTTAACTGATTGTAGACTTGCAGTAGTTATTTATAAAATCCACATGGTTAGGCAAGCTATTTACCCGTCTAGCGATGCTTTGTTTAATGGTACCTAAAAACTGCGCCAATTCGTCATCAGACATGTTATCGACAATAGGATGATATTGCTCAGGCATCAAGCCTTGGCCTAACATCACTTGTAGCCATGAAGCTTCACCAAACAACTCTTGATCTGTTTTATACACTTGGCCACTTTGTTTGAATAAATCTATTCTTTTTTGTAAGCTTTCAGGGATATCCATTTGCTTACAATAGCGCCAAAACTCACTGTCTTTTCGCTCTGTCACATGATAATGAAGCACAATAAAGTCACGAATATTCTCAATTTCAATTCGCATCTTTTGATTAAAATTGTCAACCACGCCACTTTCCATTGCGGTTGTTGGCAAGTTTTGCATTAATCGAACAATGCTTTGTTGGATCAAATGAATACTGGTTGATTCAAGTGGTTCAATAAATCCGCTGGATAAACCGATAGCGACACAATTCTTATTCCAATGCTTACGTCGAGTACCAGTCCGAAACTTGATAACTCGAGGCTCGTTGATCAGCTCCCCTTCAATATTTTCAAGCAGTAATGATTTAGCGTCATCATCAGACAGATATTGACTACAAAAGACTAAACCATTACCCATTCTATTTTGCAGCGGTATTTGCCATTGCCAACCACAAGGATGCGCAATAGAGCGGGTATAAGGTACCAGTGGTTTCGTTTGCTTCGTTTGCACCGCAATTGCGCTATCGCAAGGTAACCAATGACGCCAATCGTCATAACCGGTATGCAGTGTTTCTTCTATCAGCATGCCTTTAAAACCGGTGCAATCAATAAATAAGTCACCAGCAATCTGTTGACCATCAGCTAATGTTAACGATTCAATAAAACCATTTTGTTCATTTAAATTTACTTTTGAAATCGTTCCTTCAATGCGTTTAGCACCATACTTTTCAGAAAACTGACGTAGAAAGCGGGCGTAAAGTCCTGCATCGGTATGAAACGCATGATTTCTATCATGATTAGCTAGCACTGCAAATTTACCTACACGACTTGCCACGTGTTCAGGGCAGTAATCGCCTATGTCACTGGCAACCCCTTGATTAACACCTTTTAACCAAAAATGTTGAAATCCTGCAGCCCAGCAACTTTGGCCTATGTAACCAAATGAATGCATATAGTCTTGATTAACATCACGCCAGTTTTCAAAAGAAATACCTAATTTAAACGTGGCATTCGTCGCAGCCATAAATTCAGCTTCGTTGATTTTTAATAAATCATGAAAAATGTGTAAGGTCGGTATGGTTGCTTCACCGACACCTACGGTAGGAATTAAATCAGATTCAACTAAAGTGACATTAATATTCTTGCCTAATAACTTAGCAAAAGCGGCAGCAGCCATCCAACCAGCAGTACCACCGCCAGCTATAACTACGTTTGTTATTTTTTTATTCATTTCAGTAGCCTGCATGCTTGTTTAAAAGATATATAGCCATGATACGGTATCGAATTAATGATAATAAATAAACAAATTTACTGATAAAGTATTTATCATCAAAATCCCATTAATGGGTCAGTTGACTGTTTTTACGTTCAACCAGTTTTCTCATATGCGCCTGAGAAGCAATAATCATGTAAATGGCTTCAAGATACCCTGATTGATGTAATTTAATCACTTTATCAGCCGCCAAACTGGCTAGCTTATCTTCATTGATAGTATAAAAACCAATTAACTGATGCTGACTGTCATTATTTAACGTCACGTCGATAGTCACCGCTTCAAGTAAATCAAAATGAGTGAGTGCAGCAACAAATAATGCATTCGCATTGAGCCCTTGATGTAACTCCTCAAGTATATTGGCCATATTCTCCAAATATTCACTATTGCCACCAAAAGGTAAAAACAGTTCAACGCCCTGCTCATCATTGACTCTAGGTGAGTCCATATCTAAGGTAATGACTCTTTGTGGCTCAGATACCCCGTTCATTACCGAATGCTGAGTGCCAATGTAAAATGGCAATCTTTGCATTGAAAGCGGGATATAACTGGCATCCCACTTACCTTCATTTAAGAATAAGTTTTCATTATTTTTAAACCCAAACAGGGTGACTGGCGTAAACTCGCCTGTGTCAGCATTTTTTTGAAACATAATCGGGTAATGAGCCTGAACCGTTTTAAATTCAGCGACAAAAGTCGGTGAAAACCACTGGTCATCGCCATACTTAGCTGAACGTTCGGTAATAATTTTTATATTTTTATGTTCAACGTTATTTAATAATGCGTGAGTAGCCATAGATGCGTTCCTTTTGGGTTTTATTAATACCACTATGCTAATTGAGCCTTGTCATGATGATCGTCGGCGCGGTTATGAATGGGGCTTTTTTTTATAGTGAGATCTTTGTTTCTGCTTGTTTGAATAATGCTTTGCTGAATACTGTTAAGTAAACTTCGATTACAAATAGCGACTTGTTTTAATTGTTGTTGCTGCTGAGCAACCTTCTGTATTTGCGCCGAGTATTGACTTAAATCGAGTTTGTCACTCAGCTCATGTTGCTTCATGCCGTAATACACGTATTGATAACTGGCAGCAGGAAAAAGCGGATAAGCTTGGGTAATATCGTATTTACTCGGGGCTTGGTGCTGCCAAAGCGCCAATAACTTCAGTAAAGAAGTTGGCGTTGTGGTGTCATCTTTATGTTTACGCCAATACTCACTGTCTTTTCTATTTGATAAAACATAGTGCAGCTTTAAAAAATCAATTATTTGTTGCCAATGGTTGAGCATTCGTTGATTAAAACGCTCTTCAATAAGAGGCAATACTTGCACATGATGCGGAAACTGCTCAGCAATAAACATCGCTGATTGTTCGACTAAGGCTAAAGCTGACGCTTCTAGCGGCTCTATAAAGCCAGCTGACATGCCGATAGCAACACAGTTGTTATGCCAAAATTTGCTTAAATGGCCAGGATTGAAGCTAAGGTGTTTAACGCTTACGCTGTCGACTTCACCACCAATGTATTGCGTTAACGCAATCTTGGCTTCTTCATCTGATATAAACTCACTGGAATACACATAGCCAACCCCACGGCGAGATTGCAATCCAATATCCCAAATCCAACCAGCAGCCTGCGCTGTGGCAAGGGTACTTGAATTAATGGGATGGTTTTTCGATGAATAAGGCACCTGAGCCGCAACGGCACGGTCGTTAAACAAGATAGATTTTTTACAAATAAACGGAATTTTATAATGCTGTTTTATCAATAAGCCCTGTTGACCACTGCAATCGATAAATAAGTCACCATTAACAAGCGGCGACGTTAAAGAATCCGTCTGTAAACAGGTAATAAAGTCTGTTGCATCCGCATTAAGTCCTATGACGTTAGCGCTGATATGTTTGATGTTAAGTTTATCAATACAATGATTTTTTAATAATAATGCAAATTTACCCGCATCAAGATGATAACCATAATTACCGATATAGTCGTAATCTGCTGTATGGGTTAATTTAGGGGCTAAATTAAGCTGGCAAAGACTTGATTGATAACAGAATAATTGAGCGAAACTGGCTGCACCATCGTAATGACAAGCAGAGTGGTTAGTGACTGCATTCTCGGTTATCTGTTGAAAATCAGCCGCTACAGGTTGTGTGAATGGATGGTAGTAATAACTATGACTCGTCGTTGGATTGTTCCAATTAACAAACTTCGACGCTTGCTTAAAACTGGCATCGCAATGAGTTAAAAAATCTGACTCGCGAATCCCGATATGTTTCAGCGTTTCACGCATTGAAGGCCAAGTCCCCTCACCCACGCCTATCGTGGGAATATCAGCGGATTCAACTAGGGTGATATTAAACGCTAGTGACTTTTTTTTGAACTGTGCAGCAAGGATCCCTGCCGTTAACCAGCCTGCTGTACCACCGCCAACAATAACAACTTCTGTGATTTTATTATTCATTGCTCACCACAAACACAAGTAAATAAGGGTGATAGCGACTGGGGACAGCCGCTATCATTTACAGCTCGCTACTAGAACGTATAGCGAACCCCTAATCCATATCGCGCACCTGTTTGTGTTGTTTCAAACACTAATTGGCTTTGACGACCATGCTTACGAACCACTTCTTCAGTAATGTTTATCCCTTCAGCAAAGACGGTAAGTCCTTCAACTGCTGGAATGTCATAACTGATACTGAAGTCAATTTGATAATATTCTTCAGTGTAGATAGGCGTGGTTAAATCGCCATTAACGCGTTTATCTGACAAGAACTCATCACGCCAGTTATAAGCAATACGCGCCTGCACACCGTAGTTATCGTAAAATAACACTAAGTTTGCAGTATCACTTAAGCCCACTAATGCTTCAGTATCTTCAAGTGAACTATCATCATATTGTAAATCTGAGTCTACCATGGTGTAGTTTACAATACCGCCGAAACCCGTTTCACCAAATAAGTGTTGTACATTAAACTCAATGCCATCGATGGTATGTTCTGTGTCACCATTAATAGGCACATTTAAGTCAAATACGACTTCATCATCTGTTAATGGGTCGCCAGCAATCGTACCGCCATCTAACAAGCCATCATCATCAAAATTTGGTGTTACGTTTGGATCATCTGCATAATTTTCAAAAATATAAGTACGAATTTGCTCATTTGATGCGTTAGCACCTAAAGCTGCCACTGCCGCATTAAATTTATCACCACTCAAAGGGTTAGATAGATTGAAAATATTAGACTGTGTAGAGCCATAGCTAATCCAGTTAGACACGTCCTTTCTGAAATAACCCAAAGAAGCATAACTACCCGCATCGTAATACCACTCTGCAGACAAGTCATAGTTAATTGACTCTAATGGTTCTAAGCCAGGATTCCCTGAACTGCCAGAGTACCCACTTAAATTACCACCCGTATTAATGGTCGTTCCACCTAACAGCGAGTTATAACCCGCACGTGAAATTGTTTTACCTACTGCTGCGCGAACGCGTACATCTTCGGTCACATCTAAGTTAAAGTTAATGTTTGGTAAGAAAATATCGTAGTCAGCACTTTGCTTTAGAGTTTCAATACCTGTTTGCCCCGTGATAGAGGTGGATGTGTCTTCGTTCCATTCAACGCGGCTATAACCCGGCGCCGAAGCTGTCGAGACTACATCAGTTTGTTCATAACGTAGACCGACATGTACGCTATATGGCATATCAAACATTTCACCTAAGAAATTAGCTTGAATGTATGCTGCGGTGGTTTCTTCTTCAGTAAAGCGGTTGGTATCAGCATCCCAATTCGTCGAAGCACAGAATTGGCCTTCTCCATTAGGACCTGCAGCAGCGCCAGAGGCGGCCTTACAATCACCATATAGACCATCAACATTAGCGATAGGATCGGCATATTCTGCAGCACTGATGATCTCATCAAAGTCAGCAAAGAAAATACGATTAAATAAATCGTAATCACTTTGGGTTGGAGTACCTTCAAAATCACCAGCGGTACCTGTATCATCAAATTTATCTAGGATGGTATCTTCAGTCCAATTAATATCCTCGAAGTCACCTTCTTCACCGACGCCACCCCAATCTGGGCGTTGCACTTGAGTATGACGATAGCGGTTATTCACAGTGTTAAGCGAAACACCAAAATCAATACTTAAATCACTGTTAAAATGGTATTTACCATCTAATTGAGTTTGATCAATTTCTGACGTGTATTTGTCATTGGCAAACCAACTTCCTGATAAACGCATGGTACTAGGGTTAAAGTTTTCGATATCGCCTACAGCAATGCCCGGTAAACTGCCCGTTAAATCAAGGCCGGTACGGCTACGCGTATATGACGGTAATTGCACGTTGTTACGAGTACCGTGACGTGGATCCGACGCTTTCATGTTGGCTTTAGAGCTATGATGATCTAGCGTTAACACTAAATCTTCTGTTACCTGCCAATCAAGGTTTAAGCCAATTGAATCAGTAACCTCTTCACGACCCCAAGCACCTACAGTTAATGAAGTATCTTTTAAATCACCAGGGCTGTTGATGTCATAAATTTCAGAATAAATTAATGGCACAGCATTGGGCTCACCCGTCCAAACCGATTCACTGCGATCGCCAGCATAGTTAAACCAAACTGAAGCATCAGTATGTTGTTCTTCAATAGTATTTCTAAAAGTGGTGTAATCAAGGGTTGCGGTAAAGTTTTCAATTGGACGATATTGTAATGTTAATTGGCCATTGATACGTTCGCGTTGACGTTCTTCCATGACATAGCGTGGCTGTTGTGGGTTTGAGTAAATACCCATAGTTGGACGATTAGTTCCGCCTTCAGCACCTGCTGGTACGCCGCCCCAACCTGTGTTGCTAGCGTCACTGGCACGATAGCCTTGATCGGCTAAAAACTGTTTCATACCACTTTCACGTTCTTGATAACTACCTGAAATAGCAATACCAAAAGTATCATCAGCAAAAGTTTGTGAATATAAACCGCTAAACTCAGGAGTAATCCCACCTGTTTCAGTCGAAGCATCATCTACAGCTTTACCTGAAAGACTGGCTGTTAGACCGGGTGCATCTAGTGGTTTATAAGTACTTAAATTAATCGTTGCACCAATACCACCAGTAGTAATGCTGGCATCAGAGGTTTTATAAACTTCAACACCGGATACACTTTCGGCAGCGACATTGGCAAAATCAAACGTACGACTACCTGTAGTATTAGGTAACTGTCGTCCATTTAAGGTGATAAGATTTTGTGCCGAGCCAAAACCACGCACAGTCACAGTACTACCTTCACCGTTAGAACGGTCAATAGAAACACCAGTAATACGTTGCAGTGACTCCGCTAAGTTAGTATCCGGAAATTTACCAATATCTTCTGCAGAAATGGCATCAACAACACCTTCGGCTTCGCGTTTTAGATCCATTGAACGGATTAAACTGCCACGAATACCTGTCACTTGAATCACTTCGACGTCATCAGCTGCTTCTGCAGCATAACTGCTATGTGTCGCAGACATTGAACTTAATGCTGCTAGAATTGAAGTGGCTATTATCTTTTTATTAAACATCTCATTCTCCCCTCGCTTCGTTATTGCCAAAATGGCAATGACTCCTTTTTCAATTAATTACTCCCCAGAAGTAACTAACCGTTTGATTTAAAAACCAATAAAGAGTACTAACAAAGACTGCAATCGATTCGTATGTTATTAAATCGTTAAATTCAATATAAAGCTATAGTTTGTCGATTCTCTGCTCATTATTGCGTATTTAAATTTGTAAACTTTTCGTTAATCTTTACCTGTATTATTTAAATCTACTGGTCAAATTGACCATAACTTATTTAGGCAAATAAAAATGCTGCTATCCAGCTTTATACAAAGCATTACTCATATGCTGTTACGGTTATTATTTGACCGTCTGAATCATGGTGTAATTGTGTTTTTTTCACACAACGTAAATGTGTTTGACCCGAAGATAAACTGGCATCATGGTAGAATAAAAACCACTTTCCTTGATGCTCCACAATTGAATGATGGTTAGTCCAACCTAAAACGGGATTTAATATCACACCTTGATATACAAATGGCCCATAAGGATTATCACCAATACCATAAGCAATATTATGGGTATCTCCAGTAGAGTATGAAAAATAATATTTCCCATTATGTTTATGTACCCAAGACGCTTCAAAGAAACGACGTTGGTTATCTGCTGTGGTGATTGGATGACCCTTTTCATCGACAATAACGATGTCTTGAACCTCTTCGGCTAAAGACAACATATCATCTGATAACTTTGCCATTTTGGCTGGCAATGCAGCTTGCTCATCTTCAGGGTAAATGTCTTGCTGACTAAACTGGCCTTCATGCCAATTTTGTAATTGCCCGCCCCATAAACCACCAAAATATAAGTAATAACTGCCATCATCATCTTCAAAAACAGCCGGGTCTATACTAAATGAACCTTCAATATAATTATCTTCAGCAACAAACGGTCCTGCTGGTGAATGGCTTGTTGCAACGCCAATTCTAAAAATACCTTGTAAATCACGAGCCGGAAAATAAAAATAATAAGCGCCATTTTTATGAGCAGCATCTGGCGCCCACATTTGCTTACTGGCCCACTTAACATTTTCTACACTCAGAGCAACACCATGATCAATCACGTCATTAGTATCATTATCAATAGATAAAACATGATAATCTTTCATGGCAAAATGATCGCCATCGTCATTAATTTGAGTATCAGTTTCTATATCATGTGAAGGATAGATATATATTTTATCCTCAAACACATGAGCAGAAGGATCGGCTGTATATATATGAGATACTAATGGTTCATCCTTCTGTTTAAAAGAATGAGCATTTTCAATATCCAATTGCTGCTTCCTTTCAGCATCACTTACTTCTTTATTAATCATGGTTTCCCTTTTCTATTTAACCTTAGCACCCAATACAACACCAAGATTTCAACGAATACTTTTAAATTAACAATTTTCAATAATTAAAAGTAACTAGCTGCATTTTGTTTCAAGTAGATTTAATTGAATTTTTTTAACTTCCATTTCTGTTAAACGATATTTACTAATGACAAATAAACAGATGATGGTGCACGCAATAGGTATTCCGGCAAAGGCCAATAAAATGCCTGACAATGTATGTTCAGTTTGTACTTCATTAGGGACATAGTCATACGCAGACAATATCCAACCAGCTAATGCGCCACCAATAGCAAACCCAAATTTAATGGCTAACAAATGCCCTGAAAAAGTGATAGCCGTTAAACGTTTACCCATTTTCTCAACGCCGTAATCAACAGTGTCAGCAACCATTGAAAACATAATGGGCGTTATGATCATATGGGCAAAGTTGGCGATGAAGTAAGCAATAAAGATAAGTGCTATTTGGTCACTGCCTATGACATAAAATAATGAATGTGAAATTATCACTACCACTAATGCCACCTGAAACAGGATCTTTTTCTCAATAAACTTAGACAGGAAATTAGTCGATATCGCACCAAGTACTGAACCCACTGCTGCCAATGTTAAAAAATTCGATAGCAGCGATTCATCACCGATGTAATATTTAATATAATGCGGTGCAACAGATGCTCGAATACCGATAAGAATTAACGTCGCTAGACTAATAATGGCAATGACTAACCATTGATCATTTTTAAATAACTGAAAGAAATCTTTAAAAATACTCTGAGTCGAGCGTTTACTCGCATCCGTGTTAGTGAGTGTTTCTTTGGTCATTGCAAAACACATTAAGAAACAGATAGCGGCTAATGTCCCCATGAAAATCATTGCTAATGGATAACCTACAGCATCATTCCCTTGACCAAAATATTCGACTAACCTTGGTATTGCCCAAACAATAACCACCAGCGCAGCCATCGCCATGGCAAATCTAAAAGATTGTAAAGAGGTCCTTTCTTTAGGATCTGAAGCCATCACCCCACCTAAAGCACCATATGGAATGTTAATTGCCGTGTAACATGTCATTAGCAGCCCATAAGTCACGTAGGCATAAATCAACTTACCCGTACTATCAAAATCAGGGGTGATAAACGCTAAGCAGGCTAAAACGCCATAAGGTACTGCTAACATTAGAATGTATGGACGGTATGAGCCCCAACGAGTACGAGTTCTATCTGCTAGACCGCCCATGATAGGGTCAGTTAATCCGTCAAAAAGCCTAACCGATAACAATAAGGTTCCGGCTGCTGCAGCTGAGAGACCATAAACATCGGTATAGAAAATCAACATAAAGTTGGCGACCATTTGAAACACGATGTTACTTGCAGTGTCTCCTAGGCCATAGCCAAGCTTTTCTTTAATGGTGAGTTTCTTATTCGTCTTTTCCATTACCATTACATTCCAATTAAAGGTTATAGTCACAAACACTATATCAATTAATTAACATTGTAAACAGCTTTAGGCAATTATTAACAGGATGTAAAAAAAGACAGCGATTGCTGTCTTTGATGGGGTAGCAAAACTTATGTTTTAGTATTCAAAGGTATAACCGAATTGCGTCAGCTTTTCATAAACATCAATGTCAAAACGGTACAATGCGGCAGCGCGATGTGCCACATTACGTTGTTTTTCTTTGCAATCTATCAATAAATCCATCTTTAAAATTTTTCGACGAAAGTTAGGTTTGTCTAAGGTTAAACCCAATATAGATTCATACAATTCTTGCAGTTGTAATAAAGTGAACTTCTCAGGTAATAGACTGAAACCTAAGGGTTCATGTCTTACTTTGTATTTTAAATGATTTAAGCAGCTGGCGAGAATGTTGCCATGATCAAACATTAATTTAGGGACTTGTCTCACATCAAACCATTCACACTCAATAGCATTGGCACCATGAGCTAAATCAGTGTCATCAAAACGCACTAATGAATAAAAAGCAATGGTAATAATACGTCTGGCAGGATAACGGTCAACATCACCAAATGCACCTAGCTGATCTAAGTACAAGTTTTCGACACCCGTGGTATTTTTAACGACGCGAGATGCCGCCGTTTCAAGATTCTCATTACTGCGTACCCAGTGTCCAACGAGCCCCCACTGGTTAGTTGCAAGCCCTTGATTGTATTTAACGAGCAATACTTTTAGCTTACCTTCATGCAGGGTAAAAATAAGATTATCAACGGTTAAGTTACTAATACAATCAGCTGGAATCGTTTCTTCATTAATAACTTCGTTTATAAAGTTCACGGGGGGTATCCAAATAATAGAGCAAGTAATGTGATACAACTTGAGGGGATGTAGCAGTCAATAGCTAGCTAAACACCCTATTCTAAAGTCATACACAACAGAAATTTATAAAACACTTTACTCATCAAAATCATAATTGTAAATGACTGATACAATTTCAATTTATACTTTGAGAGACTGAAAAGTTAAATGTTGAGCGCATAAACACCCAAGTGTAAACGTGTGTTTATGCCTCCAAATTTTTGATGTGAGTATTGTTAAAACCAGTTTATTAACACTTTTAGTCGTTTACGTGTTCGCTTTACTCGACTCTCTTTGGATAATAGTAAAGTCTAGAATGTTGCGTAGTTGAGTGCCTTTTAGATCAGAAAAGTCTTTATTTTTATTAGCGGTAAATAAACTCACCGCTAACTTGGCCATGTCATTGATAGGTTGCCTAACCGTAGTGATGTTTGGCCATACAATCGTAGCAAGCGTTGTATCATCAAAACCGACAACAGATAAGTCATTAGGGACATTCAGCCCTTGGTTTTGGGCAATTGATATGACTGCGGCAGCCATATCATCATTAGCTGCAAAGATAGCGCTAGGTTTATCAGTTAACGACAACATTTTCTTCGCAGCTAACATTCCAGATTGATAGCTAAAGCAACCTTGCTCTATGTATTCCGGTGGGGTATTTATTCTATTTGAACGCAGTGCATCTAAATAACCTTGATAGCGTAAACGACTAACCCCTTGCTTCGGATCACCAATAATATGGCCAATTTTATGATGACCTTGTTTTATTAGTGTTTCCGTTAAATCAAAAGCGGCTTGATAGTCGTCCATACAAATATAGGGTGAAACAGTTAATTGACTATCCGGCGCGACTCTTACAAACGGAACATTAGCCCGTTGTAAACAATCAATTATTTCCTTTTGGTCACAAACCGGAGGCAGTAAAATTATTCCATCCACTTTGGTTTCGTTAATCAGATCATTTACTGATTGCAGTGTTATATCAAGGTTATTGTCTGCTTCATCTACCACGAGGTGAAACCCTTTAGCACGACAGTTTTTCAATGCACTTAACAAAAACTGGCTAATATAGGCATCACTTGGATTGTCATATATTAACCCGAGTAAATAGGATTTATTACTGGCTAATCGACGTGCAGATTCATTAGGTCGATAGTGTAACTGCTTAGCCACAGCTAGCACTTTACTGCGAGTATTATCACTGACGTTAGGATCTTGGTTTAAAACCCGCGATACTGTCATCATTGAGACACCAGCTGCTAATGCGACATCCTGTATGCGTGCTTTTTTTACCTTACCCATAACTTGCCTACTCATCATTATCAGGTCAAAAATATAAACAGCTACTCACGTACTTCATAAATATATCGTTAATATTAAAAAACTTAATGATACAGAAACACTAACCTTAAGCCTTAAATAAGCGCCTTAACCTTGGCTAACTGTACTTGAAACAATAAGCTATGTTGATGGGTAACCACTGCACTTTCAGCCTTGCCCTGCTTAATCAGTCGGCATGCTTCATCTGCCTCAAAGTGATAACCTAATGATTGTCTATCATCACTAAAACTTTCGATTAAATCATCAAGATGAAATAAATGACATTCTTTCGCTCTAAATGCATCAGGGATCAAGATGTAACCCTTATCGCCAATAAGATAAGCATTATTACCCAATCGACATTGAAATGAGGTTGCAAGACTGACCATCACATCATCGCTTTTGCCAATAATGATGACATCATCTTCCACACCTGTTTCGCAGACATGTGCTTGAACATAGAGATTATCGATATCAGACTGTAGGAAGTAATCTGCAATTGCCAAGGGATAAATTCCCATATCCAATAAACAACCACCCGCCAATTCAGCATTATATTCTCGGCCATCTGGGTTAAACGGCACGGGATAACCAAAATCAACTTTAATGTGCTTAAGCTTGCCAATTCGGCCATCATTTAACCATTGCTTAGCTTGTTGCATCGCAGGTAAAAAGTAAGTCCATAAGGCTTCCATCAGCAGCAAGCCTTTATCTTGGGCTAAGGTGACCAAAATTTGGCATTGCTCTGTTGAAACTGTCATCGGTTTTTCGCACAGTACATGCTTTCCAGCAGTCAACGCATCGAAGGCTTGTTGAAAGTGAAAATTATGTGGGGTGCCGATATACACAATATCAACCTTTGGATCATCAAATAATGCTTGGTAGCCTTGATACGCTTTTTCAACCTGGTATTGCTTGGCAAATTCATCGGCATCAGTTTGCTTTCTGGCTGCTACCGCATATAAATGGCTATTCTCAGAAAAGACTAAGTCCTGACAAAATAAAGCTGCAATCCTTCCTGCGCTAACAATCCCCCAATTTAGCTTGGCCATACTTTACTCCCTTTATATTCATCAAATTGCCTTATCAAAAGCGATTTATCGCGCTGTAAAACCTGCGCTATCTGCTATTAACTCGATTAACAGCCAACCAAAGTTAACATTAATGAAACAAAATACACTTGATAGATTTAAAACTCAATGATAATGTTAGCGCTAACAAAAAATAGAAACTCATAACAACGGATAGAATTATGTACCTTGGAATAGACTTAGGAACCTCTTGTGTGAAGGTCATTATCTTAGACAATAATGATCAGTTGTTAGCACAAGCCAGTTCAGCACTGACAATATCTCGTCCCCACGACCAATGGTCAGAACAAGATCCAAATCATTGGTGGCAAGCTACCTGTTCAGCGATGGCAGAGCTTAAAACCCAAAAGCCTGAATTACTCAAAGCGATTAAGTCTATTGGTTTGTCAGGTCAAATGCATGGGGCGACTTTACTAGATAGCGACAACCAAGTTATTCGTCCGGCGATATTATGGAATGATGGTCGAAGCGAAATTCAATGTAAAACCTTAGAAGAAAATGAACCCAACTCGCGTAATATTACCGGTAACATTGCGATGCCAGGCTTTACTGCACCAAAGTTGTTATGGGTAAAAGAGCATGAACCTGAAAACTTTAACAAAGTATCCAAGGTATTATTACCTAAAGATTTTTTACGTTTCAAAATGACTGGGGATTTTGCATCAGACATGTCTGACTCCGCAGGTACCCTGTGGTTAGATGTCAAGAATCGTTGCTGGTCTGAAGCGATGCTAACGGCAACTTCTTTAAGCATTGAACATATGCCGCAGCTATTTGAAGGCACAGATATAACAGGCAAGTTAAGCCCGAATATTGCCAGTTTATGGGGCATGGAATCTGTGCCTGTTGTTGCTGGCGCGGGTGACAATGCCGCTGGCGCAATTGGTATCGGCGTGATTAAGCCAAACCAAGCATTTTTATCTCTAGGCACGTCTGGCGTTTATTTTGTTGCAAATGAGCAATATTTACCTAATCCAGATAACGCTGCCCATACTTTTTGTCACTGTTTGAGTGATACCTGGCATCAAATGTCGGTGGTATTAAGCGCGGCAAGTTGTTTGAGTTGGGTGACAAAACTAACAGGTTATGGCAATGAATCAGCCCTACTAGAACAAATCGCTAAATGTGATTTTAGTCAGCCAAACTCAGTGTTGTTTTTACCTTACCTTTCTGGTGAACGAACCCCGCACAATAACCCGAATGCCAAAGGCGTTTTCTTTGGTTTAGACCATAACACCACTGCTGCCAGCCTTGGCCGCGCAGTATTAGAAGGTGTGGCATTTGCTTTTGCTGATGGTCAACAGGTGTTACTAGATGCGGGTGCAACCATTGATGAAATTACGGTTATTGGCGGTGGTTCAAAAAGTCGATTATGGGGAGATATTCTTGCTAGCGTATTGAACCGTTCACTTTCATACCGTGAAGGCGGTGTAGTCGGACCGGCATATGGCGCAGCAAGGTTAGCAAGAATTGCTGTAGAACAGAGTCCTCTTGAATCAATCTGCACCAGTGGCAAGCTTGAACACCTGGTATTACCTAACCCTGAAATGCAAGTTTATTACGCCGATCAATATCAAAAATTTAAAGCCTTATACCAAGCAACCAAACATCTATTTTAATAATTAAACCCTTAAATAGTATTAAATTAACTAAAAGAAACGGAGTCAACATGAGCGAACAATTTTTTAATAATATCGAAAAAATCAAATACGAAGGCGAAGCCAGTAAAAACCCTTTAGCATTTCGTTACTACGACGAAAATCGTGTCGTTCTTGGTAAAACAATGAAACAACATTTGCGTTTTGCCGCTTGTTACTGGCATAACTTCTGTTCAACGGGTTTTGATATTTTTGGTGAAGGTACCTTCGATCGCCCTTGGATCCAACCTGTAGGTGATCAACTGGCTCTAGCTGAACAAAAAGCCAAGGTTGCATTCGAATTTTTTGAAAAGCTTGGTGTACCCTATTTTTGCTTTCACGACACCGATATTGCTCCTGAAGGCGCAACGTTAAAAGAAAGCCATGCTAACGTAAACCACATTGCAGACATTCTAGAAAAAGAAATGCAGCGTACTGGCGTTAAATTACTTTGGGGTACAGCTAATCTGTTCTCAAATAAACGTTTTTGTGCAGGTGGTGCTACGAATCCAAACCCTGAAGTGTTTGCCTATGGCGCAGCTCAAGTAAAACACGCAATGGAAGTGACTAACCGTTTAGGTGGCGAAAACTACGTGTTATGGGGCGGCCGTGAAGGTTATGATTCGCTACTGAATACTAACTTAAAGCAAGAAAGCGAACAGTACGCACGCTTTTTAAAAATGGTAGTAGAACATAAACATAAAATTGGTTTTAAAGGCACTTTGTTAATCGAGCCTAAGCCTCAAGAACCGACTAAACATCAATACGATTATGACACTGCAACCGTCGCAGGCTTCTTACACAAGCACGGTTTACAAGATGAAATTAAAGTAAATATTGAAGCTAACCACGCAACCTTGGCTGGACACAGCTTCCATCATGAAGTAGCTGTAGCATGTGCTGAAGGCATTATGGGCAGTATCGATGCTAACCGTGGTGATATGCAAAATGGTTGGGACACAGACCAATACCCTAACGATGTTGCTGAATGTACCTTAGTGATGTACGAAATTTTAAAATCAGGTGGTTTTACAACCGGCGGATTAAATTTCGATACAAAACTTCGTCGTCAATCGTGTGAAAATGATGATTTATTCCATGGTCACATTGGTGGTATGGATACCATGGCTAAATCACTACTTAATGCAGCACAACTTATTGAAGATGCACCGTTATCTTCATTTGTAGAGCAACGTTATGCAGGCTGGAATAAAGGACTTGGTAAAGATATTTTTGATGGTCAACATAGCTTAGAAAGCTTAGCTAAGGTAGTCCATGAGCAGAATATCAATCCAACATCGGTTTCTGGACGCCAAGAATTACTTGAAAATGTGGTTAATCGCTATATTTAAAATTGATTTCTAATAAACCTCTTTGCTTGTGGTTTAAATGAATGTATAGAAAATAGGCCATCTTATTTTAAGATGGCCTATTTTTTTAACGCTGATTTATTAAGATGTTAAATCGCTAATGCTTTTCTTGATAATCAAAATAGTTAAACTCAGCGGCAATATTTGCGCCGGTTAAATCTTGGCAACACATCCCAATAAATGCACCAGTAAAATTAGCGCCTTCACCCTTTCCTGCTTCATCAGAAATAACACTGTAATCTAATTCGCAAATAGGTAACCACACATCCTTCTCAACCGAATAACTAAAGGTCAGCAGCTCATTATCAACTTCAGCCCTAAGGCTCACAGTCTCGCTGCTAATTGGCAGCCGTTTTTGATAAATGGGAAAATCAGCTTTTAAAGATTCATCACCCAAACAGCTCATAACATCGATATGCACACCTTTTTCATCATCATATGAAACATACAAATAATGAAACTTATGCGCATTGTAATAGCAAATTAACCCTGCTTGTTGCTGAAAGCTCATTGGTTTAAAGCGTAATTGAGTTTGTGCCACAAAAGATAAATGCTGTTGTCTTCTCGCGATAAGTGCCTGTTTAAAGGTACTACCTACAGAATGTTTACCATACAAAGTCAACGCGCCAGGCTTATCCGTTAAACTATAAAAACATTCAGGATTTGGGATTCTCAACCATTGATAATGGCAGGGTAATATCGAGGTTGAAAAGTCATCATAATGTGAGAAATCTCTTTTGGGTGTAACGGTTAAGCCTATAGGATTAACCTCACCATACACTTCACCCGATGCCAGCCTAAACCAAGCATCATCATGTAATATTAATGCTTGAATACCGGTTTCTCGCCCTAACGGGCTGCGCTTAACACCATCATCTAGTTTTAGCGGCCTAGAGAGCAGATGGGTTAAATACCATTGCCCTTCTTGAGTTTGAACTAAACCTCCATGACCTGTTCGCTGTAAGGGTTTATCGAGATGATCTTTAGACGTCAATAGATGTACATTGGGATCAATCTCATAAGGACCCGCGATATGCTTTGAACGCGCAAACGTGCAAGCATGTTCATAACTGGTGCCACCTTCTGCCGTTAATAAATAATAATAATCATTTATCTTATACAAGTGTGGGCCTTCTGTAAGGCGATGAGGGCTACCAGCAAATATATTAACTGCTGTGCCAATTAACTTTTGCTGTTTGTGGCAATATTGCTGCAATACTATCCCTGCAAAGGGATGTTTATTTGGTCGATGATCCCACAGCATATTAACTAACCATTTACTGCCATCGTCATCATGAAATAATGATGGGTCAAAACCACTGCTATTTAAATAAACCGGGTTACTCCATTCACCATCAATGGTGCTACACGTCGTTAGATAATTAGGGGTATCTTTAAAATTTCCATCAAATCGTTTTACATTGGTATAAATGAGATAGAACAAACCTTCCGCATAACTCAAACAAGGCGCCCAGATACCACAGGAGTCAGGACAACCTGTCATATCCAGTAGTGCAGCCCGATTTAATGGCCTACTCACTAATGTCCAATTAACCAAATCCACAGAATGGAAAATTTGAACTCCGGGATACCATTCAAATGTCGACACGGCAATGTAATAGTCATCGCCTACTCTGACAATACTGGGGTCGGGATGAAACCCTGGTAAAATTGGGTTTATTTGTTGACTCATAAGCAACCTGTTTTGTAACGACAAAGTTAAAAAGTGAGTTGTTTTATATCACACAACAGTTGTTATCGCTAACATTAGAGGTGGAGTTATTGCTAAAAAAGCTTATTTTTCAATGTTCATTCACCAAAAAACTGACATATTAATTGCTTTTATATCAACTAAATAATTACTGTTTAATAGACTCTACTGAATGATACATGTGTCATATAACGGATAGGTTTAGGGCTAAATTTTGTTGGCGTGTATGTCGGACTTTTGCTGATATTTAAGAAAATGGAAATTGTTAGTATTGATGAAAAAGTGCCGACAACAGACTAGCTTTTAAAGGCATTCTTTCTGTTTGAATTGATCGTAGAAATGATTGTTTAAGTAATCGTTTAACTGATTGTTGCTGTGATTATTTAAGGGGGATTTACTTAACCAAGATGTGTGATAAACGCCTTCATTTTCACATAAAGGCGCTTTCAACTCATGCTGCGAGACATTAAGACTAACGTTACGCTTTATCATAACCATTAGGATTAGCTGATTGCCAGCGCCAGGTATCAACCATCATTTGATCTAAACTGCGCTTTGCTTGCCAATTCAATTGTTGATTAGCTTTTTGGGCATTGGCCCAAAATGCAGCTAAATCCCCTGCGCGTCTTGGACTAACTTCATAAGGGATAGGTTTTTCAACCGCCTTTTCAAACGCTGAAACAATATCAAATACCGATACGCCATTACCTGTACCTAAGTTAAATGCCTCAACCCCCGTAAAGCTGGTATTATTGTCTAACCAGTTCATCGCTGCAACATGCCCTTCAGCCAAATCCATTACATGCAGATAGTCACGTTCACAGGTACCATCTTTTGTTGGATAATCAGCGCCAAAAATACTCAGCTTGTCACGTTTGCCCACCATAACTTGAGCAACATAAGGCAGTAGATTGTTAGGAATACCTTTAGGCGACTCACCAATTTGGCCGCTTTCATGGGCACCAATAGGATTAAAGTAACGCAATGAAACTCCTCTAAAATTGCTGTTTGATACCGCAAAATCTGCCATCACCCGTTCGACCATTACTTTAGTTGCCCCATAAGGGCTTGAAGGTGTACCTAACTTCATGGTCTCAACATAAGGCACATCATTTTCTTCGCCATAAACGGTCGCAGATGAGCTAAAGATAAAGTTATGAACATTATGTTCGGCCATGGCTTCCAATAAACACACAGAGCCGTGAACATTATTTTGATAGTACTCAAGTGGAATTTGCGCTGATTCACCGACCGCTTTAAGGGCCGCAAAATGAATAACCGTTTGAATGTCGTATTGATTAAACACCGCGGTTAAGGCCTGTTTATCCCGAATGTCACCTTCAACAAAACTAACAGATTTCCCAGTTAATGCTTCTACCCGCTTAATTGACTCTATATTTGAATTAAACAAATTATCAAAAACAACGACATTACAATTGTTTTCTAGCAGTGATAACACTGTATGTGAGCCAATATAACCTGCACCACCGGTAACTAATACGTTCATTACTGTTCCTTGTGTGAAAGATAAAAATGAGCATTTATAATCAGTGATTTTGAACCTTAGCACTCAAAATTACTATTAAAAATTAGCTTCATGAGCGTAAATCAGCACAATATGTTAATGAATGTGGTTTTATTACCTATTTTTTTCCTTACCAGCCTCACATTTAAACCCAGTGTATACATTTACAACCTTGCCAATACTTATGTGACAAGCTCGTTTAACGTTATGAATCACTATCAAAAAATGGGATTTTTTATGCACAATTGTCGCTATAGGTAATAAGTAAACTGTCAGTCTCGAAACATTTGAAACATTAAATTACACATTGTTACCACTTACAGTTAACAGTTTTATTAACATCTCCATATAATGTCGATAACTCATTTGCACACAAGCGCGAAAGGTTTGTGTTATCTCTTCAAAAAGGATGTCCCGTGGCGACCACAATGCAAAAAGTATTTCCTTTCTTAATTATAGGTTCTGGCATTGCCATAACAGCGGCGTTAGTTGCCATGAAGCAACCACCCGAAGAAAAACCACCAGTAGACACGACCCCGCTTGTATCAGTACAAAGCATTGAATATAAGCCAATGACATTTACGGTTAGCTCTTATGGGGTTGTTAACCCTAAGTATCAAACTGAATTAGTGGCACAAGTGAATGGTGAAATCACCTACCTTGCAGAAGCCTTTGTAAAAGGAGGCTTCGTCAAAAAAGGCCAGATACTCGCCAAAATAGATCCAAGTGATTACGAATCAGCATTACTTGATGCACAAGCTGAACTGGCATCAGCTAAATCAAACCTAGTGCTAGAAAAAGCCACTGCAGCAGTAGCCGAACGTGAATGGGCTGAGATTACCGATAGTAAACCTAGCGATTTAAGTTTACGTAAACCTCAATTAGCCAAAGAAATCGCTAAGTTGAAAAGTGCTGAAGCCGGCTTACATCGTGCCCAACGTAATTTAGAACGTTCAGTGATTAAAGCACCTTATGATTCGTTAATCGCCAGTCGTAATATTGGCTTAGGCACTTATGTTGGCAATGGCGCATCAATTGGCACCTTGTATAACACTGAAATTGCTGAAGTACGTTTGCCACTTGCAGATAAAGAAATGCAATATCTAGACAGAAAAGGCGCTAATGCTGAAGTAAGTTTGGTGGGTAACTTCGCCGGTGAAAAACAGCAATGGCAAGGCACGATTGTCCGTAGCGAAGGTGTGATTGATAGTAAGAGTCGTATGACTTATTTAGTCGCTGAAATAAATGACCCTTATGCACTTAAAGGTAACCATAAAGAATTACGCTTTGGCACCTATGTCACAGCACATATTGGTGGCACACAAGCTGGCAGCGTTGCAATTATTCCCCGCCACCTGATTGTAAACGGTTTAGTTGCGGTCATGGATGCAGAAATGAAACTGCGTTATTTACCCGTTAATATTATTCGCCAAGACGGCAGTAACGTGATTATTTCAAGTGGTTTAGAAGATGGGATGAATATTATTACCTCGGCACTTGATTACCCTATTGAAGGCATGTCAGTAAAGTTACCTGAAGATAAGATTCTCCAGCAAGATGCTATTGAAGGTGACGACATTATTAAATCAGCAATCGCCATCAAAGATAAGGAATAATCATGGAAGACACCCATAAAGGTTTGATTGCTTGGTTTGCCCGCAACAGTGTGGCGGCAAACTTATTAATGATCATCATATTACTTGGTGGCTTACTGACAGCAAACACCATACGTAAGCAATTCTTCCCTGCAGTTGAAATTAACTGGATTGAGTTCAGCGCCGTTTATCCGGGCGCTGCGCCCCAAGAAGTTGAAGAAGGCATTACGGTCAAAATAGAGCAAGCTTTAGAGACTGTTCAGGGCTTGCAGCGGGTTATTACCTATTCTAATCGTAACCAAGCCTCTGGTTATTTCAGAATTGAAGACTCATACGATCCGCAAATTGTATTGGATGAAGTTAAATCAGAAATTGACTCAGTATCAACATTCCCAGCAGGCATGGAGTTTCCGAAAGTTGAGCGCATAAAAATACGCCAAGAAGTGATGTATTTAAGTTTATATGGCGACTTATCTCAACGACAACTCAAAGACTTAGGCGAAAAAATTCATCAAGAAATCATGCAACTGCCTAATGTAAATATTTCAGAATTCTATGGCGGACTTAATTACGAAATCAGTGTCGAAGTCAGTAAAGACAGACTCAGAGAATTTGGTCTTAGTTTTAACGATGTTGCAGAAGGTGTACGTGGTTATTCCCGTAATATGTCAGCGGGACAAATTAAAGCTGAAAATGGCTACATTAACTTACGAGTAGAAAACCAAGCGTATGTCGGATATGAGTTTGAAGATTTACCCTTATTAACCTTGGATGACGGTACTAACTTATTACTGGGAGACGTTGCGACGGTCAACGATGGCTTTGAAGAAGGCATTCAATATTCTAAATTCAATGGCCAAAATGCTGTCACCTTTTTTGTTGGCGCCGCTAAAAACCAAAGTATCACCGATGTTGCCGATACTTTAAAAAAATACGTTACTGACAAACAGGCTATTTTACCAGACGGTGTGACCTTAGAGCCTTGGGTTGATATGACCTACTACCTTGAAGGTCGTTTAGATTTAATGCTCGATAGCATGAAAACAGGCGCATTATTAGTCTTTATCATGCTGGCGTTATTTCTGCGAGTGCGGTTAGCGTTTTGGGTAATGATGGGCTTACCCGTGTGTTTCTTAGGTACGCTATTATTTATGCCAATGGGCTTTATTGATGTCACCATCAATGTCATCAGTTTATTCGCCTTCATACTGGTATTGGGTATTGTGGTCGATGATGCCATTGTTATGGGAGAAAGCGCCCATACTGAATGTGAAGAAAACGGTCAAAATATCGATAGTGTTATTCGCGGGGTTAAACGGGTCGCCATGCCGGCAACCTTTGGGGTATTAACCACCATTGCAGCGTTTTTACCGATCACCTTAGATGACGGCCCTTCATCAGCCTTTGGTCAAGCCATTGGGTTTGTGGTTATTTTGTGCTTAATCTTTTCATTAGTGGAATCAAAGTTAATTTTACCGTCACATTTAGCGCATATGAAAAAACCTAAAGTTGTGCAACCGGGTTCTAAAAATCCGTTAGATTGGTTAAGAAATATCGTTAACTTTATTCAAGGTAAAATTGAAACAAACCTAGCGAATTTTATTGCTAATGTTTACCGCCCTAGTCTAACTGCTGCAGTAAAATACCGTTATTCAGTTATTGCGACCTTTGTGATGTTAATTGTTATTTGCGCAGCCCTTTATATAAGCGGCTTAGTACGCTTTATTGGGCAACCTAAAATCCCCCATGATTTTCCTCGTATCACCTTGGAAATGAATGTCGATGCCGCAGAAACCGCAACCCTTAATGCCGCCCATGCCATTGAATCTGCCCTGCGTACTGTTGAGAAAGAGCTTGAATCTCAATATGGTCAAGGCATGATTGCAGAGTTACAAGTTGAGCTTCAAGGTCGTACAAAAGCAGAAGTGAGGACAAAACTGGTCGACCCGGAATTAAGACCCATTAATACCTTTGAAGTGGCTGAATTATGGCGCCAAGCGATGCCAAATATCCCAGGAGTTAAATCTTTCACCATACAAGATAGTTTATTTGGTGGCGGCATGGATGATGGTGATATTAGTTTCCGACTAGAGGGTAACGATGAAGCGCAATTAATTGCTGCATCGAAGGAGTTAAAAGAAAAGTTAGGTACTTTAAAAGGGGTGAGTGACATTAATGACAGTCGTCAATCCTCTGCCAAAGAAGTGCAATTTGACTTAAAACCTTTAGCCCACAGTTTAGGCCTAACCCTGGCCAATATTGCTTCACAAGTCGGTAATAGCTTTTACGGACTTGAAGCACAGCGGATTATCCGTAACGGCGAAGAAATCAAGGTGATGCTTCGCTACCCAGAAGAGCAACGTAACTCTATCGCCCTCGTTCAGGAGGTGTTGATTAAAACGCCTCAAGGTGCTGAATTACCCCTGTCTGAAGTCGCTAATATAAACGTAGTTCAAGGCGTGAGTAGTATTCGCCGCGAAAATGGTAACCGAACCATTAATGTATGGGCCTCGGTTGATGCTGAACAAGCTGAGCCATTTAAACTCGCCAAAGATATTCGTGATAATTTCATTCCGCAATTATTGGCAAAATACCCTCGAGTGAAAAGTGAGGTTTCTGGCAGTATTCAGGAGCAACTTGATAGTGCCGATACCCAAATGCGTGATTTTATTATCTCTATGTTGGTGATTTACAGCTTATTAGCGATACCGCTTAAGTCATACGTGCAACCCTTTATGATCATGTCGGTGATCCCATTTGGCGTGATTGGCTCAATGCTTGGCCATATCATTTTAGGTATTGATTTAAGTGCCCTTTCTGTATTCGGGATTATTGCCGCTGCAGGTGTGGTGGTCAATGACTCACTAGTGATGGTGGATTATGTGAATAATTCCCGAAAACAAGGGGTTAAACTCAATGATGCGGTAATTAACGCTGGTTGCAGACGTTTTAGAGCGATTATGTTGACCTCTTTAACGACCTTTATTGGTCTAGTGCCAATCATGACTGAAACCAGTATGCAGGCACAAATGGTGATACCAATGGCCGTATCACTGGCGTTTGGGGTGTTGTTCGCAACAGTGGTAACACTGTGTTTAATCCCTTGTCTTTATATAGCAATTGAAGATACGCGGATTTTCTTGAGAGGTTCTTGGAGACATTATTTTCCATTAACAGCTGAAGAGCATAAAGCAGAGTTAGCCAGTCAAGCAGTAAAATAATCGGTTAACAATGTGACCAATTTAAAAGCGAAACAGGATGTTTCGCTTTTTTATTGTTTTAATTTCAGTTAATTGCATTGATAATTAACTAAAACACTTGTTAACTAATCAGCCTGCAAAATATGACACATCATAGGATTGTCATCAACACTAACTATGATGGCTAAATTAGATAATAAAAAGAGTTCAAAGTAATTTTTGTCTTCGACTAAATACAATAATAAAGGAAGCAATAATGCGTCAATGGTTAGCATCCAACAGCCTTGCAAGGTTAAAACAACTTAGTAGCAGTATTACTATCGCATTGGTTTTTTTAAGCCATAATATCATGGCAGATGAAACATCATCATTAGGGTCAAATCAGCCCCATAATGTCAATGATAAGCCCTATGTGTTACTTATCTCTATTGATGGTTATAGGCATGATTACAATAAAGTTCATCAGCCTAAGTTTCTTAATAACTTTGCCAGCAATGCCGCAACAATAACGCAATTAACGCCGTCATTTCCAACAGTCACCTTCCCTAACCATTTGACACTGGTTACCGGTCTCTATCCCAGTAATCATGGCATTGTTGCTAATCGTTTCTACAACCCCACATTAGGGCGCCATTACGCTTTAAGCGACCATGATGCCGTCACCGATGGCCGTTTTTACACTGGCGTTCCACTTTGGTCTTTAGCTGCCCAGCAAGGAATGAAATCAGCTACGTATTTCTGGCCCGGCTCAGAAGCTGAAATAGCGGGTTTTAGACCCACTTATTGGAAACGATATGACGGTAGAGTCGCAAATGAAACCCGTGTCGAGCAAGTTATTGAATGGCTTAAATTACCTGAAACGCAGCGGCCGCAATTTGTGACATTATACTTTTCAGATGTCGATAGCGCAGGTCATCATCACGGGCCGTTATCGCAGCAAACCCATGATGCTGTCAATTACATTGATAAGGTCATTGCTAGCTTAATCGAGCAAGTGAATGCGCTACCTTATGCGGTTAATATTATCATCACATCAGATCATGGTATGGCACAGGTTGCTGATTTTGAGCGTATCTACACAGACAAACTGTTTGCCGATGATGAGGCATTAAAATCTCGATTTAGTTTTATTAATGACGCCGCTTTTTCATTAGTGCGCGCCCATGGCAATAATAAAGACCAAGATTTAATTGCCCTTGAGAAACTAGTTGCTGCGACCGATGGCTTAGCATTTTATAGAAAGGAGTCGATACCTAAGCACCTTGAGTATGACTTTAATCCCGCCATTGGTGATGCGATTTTGGTCACCCATGATCATTACATTACCAGCAGTGATGCAAAACCTGGCGTTAAGGGTAAACATGGCTACTACGCTGAAGTGATGCCGGAAATGAATACTATATTGTTCGCCCAAGGGCCTGCCTTTAATCAGCAGGAAACCATTGGCCAAGCAAAAAACATCCACCTATATCCACTTATAGCCCATATCCTTAAACTGCCAATTACTGAGCCAATTGATGGCAAACTTGACGTGCTGTCTCCTTTATTAAAGCAATAAAAAAACGGGCAATATCTAATCGATATTGCCCGCTTCTTAAAAACATTCTTTTAGCCCTGTTCTGCCAAAGTAATTTGATGATAAAGGGCGTCTTTCATTACTACACGCTGCTGCTTTAACTCATGGATGGATTCGTCTGCGATGGGCGAGTCTCGCATCTCAAGATCCCTAATTTGTTTATCTAACGCATCGTATTTTTTCATTATTTCAGCAAAATCGACATTGCTGCTAATAAGCGAAGTAATCGTATCTATGTGATCTGGAAATTCGTTTCTGAGGGAATGATTTTCACCTAGCATAAAAGCCTCTTATATCCTGTCTTCAATGAGTTAAACGTATCTATGTGTACTTACGCGGTAACGCTAGTCGTTCTCTTATTAAAATGTAGAGCAATTGATATAAAAAACAAGTTACGCCATTTAAATTAACGCTACATTTATCACAAAATAATACTTTGCCATAGAGTTGTAAGATCAAACCTCAATTCGATTATCAAGCCTTTAAGCTGCGTGCAACGTCCAGTCAAAAGTGAAAATGATTAACGAATCATAAATTGTCACACGCTAAGTGTTGGCTAATTGTTAATTTAACTTTACTATGACAATTAATTAGCCTTATCCGTAAATTTAATATGAAATTCAAGCCACTATTTAGTATTAGCTTACTAAGCTTAAGCACCTTTTTTAGTTTTAGCATTTTATTTACGAGTGCTATTGCTTATACCGCTGAGTTTAGTGGCAGCCAAACCTGTGTTGAATGCCACCAGCAACAATACAGCGATTGGCAAGGATCTCATCATGATATGTCTATGGGTCAGGCTACTGCAGATATCGTTCTAGCAAACTTTACCGATCAACAATTTGACTACCAAGGTGAAGTCTCACGCTTTTTTATGAGAGGAAGTGAGTACTGGGTCAATATTAAAGGCCCAGATGGCAAGTTTAACGACTATAAAATTAGCTATACCTTTGGTTATGAACCGTTACAACAATACATGGTTGAATTTGAAAACGGTGCGATACAATTAATCCCTTTTGCGTGGGATAGTCGTAGTAAAGATGAAGGCGGACAACGCTGGTTTTATTTGTATCCTGAAATGGATCCTTACGACGAGTTCTTTTGGACCAATAAAGGCCAAAACTGGAACTACATGTGCGCTGATTGTCACTCAACCAATGTCAAAAAAAACTATAACGTAACAGACAATAGCTTTGACAGTAGTTGGTCAGAAATCAACGTGGCCTGTGAAGCCTGTCACGGCCCCGCCAGTGAGCATATCAAATGGACAAAAAATCAAACACAGCCGCTGGCCCAATATGGTTTTAATCGCGATTTAACCCCTAAAGTAGGCGCTTGGGAGTTTAAGCAAGGTAAAAAAATTCTCCAGCCGAACAAAATCAAGCCTTCTGCGCAGTTAGCAACTTGCGGCCAATGTCATAGCCGCCGTTCACAGCTTACAGATAGCAATGATAAGGCACATGACCATATCGATAATTTTTACGACAAATACATCCTCAGCGAAATTGCGCCTAACTTATATTATCCCGATGGCCAAATTTATGATGAAGTATTTGTATTAGGCTCTTTTAAGCAATCTAAAATGCATATGGCAGGCGTAGTCTGTAGTGACTGTCACAATCCCCATAGCAATAAATTAACAGCCCCTATTGAATCAATTTGTTTTCAATGTCATATCCCCAGTGAATATAGTGCAGCTAAACACAGTCAGCATCAACAAGGGAGTGAAGCGGCGCAATGTGTTAGCTGCCATATGCCAAAAACCACCTACATGGAAGTTGACCCCCGCGCTGATCATAGTTTTAAAGTACCAAGGCCTGATTTATCAATCACAATGGGAACGCCTAATGTCTGTAGTCAGTGTCATAGTGATAAATCAGCTACTTGGGCGGCTGAAGCTGTCGCTAAACAATTTCCGCATTCTACGGTTCGTCAGCAACCAAATTATGCAGAAGCTTTCTATCAAGCGGCGACTAATGACCCAAATAGTGGTGAGCTTTTAACGAAAATAGCTTTAAACCCGTTGCAACCGACAATTATTCGCGCCTCTGCGTTCTCAAGAATGGGTAATTCTCCTAGTCAGCAAAGCTATAGTGCGATTGAGAGTTCAGTTAAAGATACTGATCCACAAATACGATTATCGGCGATTGCGGGCTCTGAAGGGTTTGAATTTGTCGTTCGCTGGCGGTTAATTGCGGCTCTTTTAACAGATAAGGCTTACGCCGTGAGAACTGAAGCTGCTAGCGCCTTAGTGCCTTACTGGCTAAATATGACGCCTAGCCAGCAGCAACGACTAGAGCCAGCATTAACTGAATATATCCAGATACAAAAATATAATGCCGATAGAGGCTTTGCATGGTTAAACAGCGGTAATGTTTACCTGGCTAAAGGGCAATTCGATAAGGCAGAACAAGCCTATAAACAAGCCATAGTAATTGAGCCAATACTGGCTAATAGTTATATAAACCTGGCAGATTTATATCGGCAATTAGGTAAAGAACAAGCCTCTATAGCTATATTAAAACAAGGCATATCTCATCAGCCCAAAGCCACAGCTTTACGCTATAGCGCAGGGCTTGCCTATTATCGTCAGCAGCAGTTATCTCAAGCAATTGACTATTTTAAACAAGCAACTGAGGTAGAGCCTAATGACCCACAAAACTGGATGGTATTAGGCCTTGCACAAGAAAAAGTCAATCCGGTTGAGATGATGAAGTCTTTAACTAAAGCCTATGATGTTAGTCGTGATCCACAGCGCTTATACACATTATGTCAATTTAAAATTAAATATCGCGATCCAAGTACTAATGCATGTTTAGCGAAATTATCAACCTTAGTACCGCCACAGGTATTGAAACAATTGACTGGCAGTTAACTTAAATAATTATGATGAAATGCGCGTTGAATTTGAGATAAGTCAGCACGATTTTACTGGTTTTAAACAGCCATAAAGTTAGAAATTGAAATTCACTTTTGCTGTAAATAAAATCAACATCAGACAAGTACGTCCAATAGCTTCTACTTTCATAGTGACTTCTATTTAGCAGCTATCAATCCCCGCAAAAAACTTCAAGACTCAACAGCTCACTATTTGTTCAAATAGCGAAACACTCTATTTTTATATGTGTTCAATAAGTGAACAATGATTGATGTGTATCAATATACCTATCCCTAACAGATCTATATTTAATAAAGCAGTTTGATCCTCCAACATGGATAAGGTTATCAGATGGATACACATGCAGCTTTATATCAACGATGTAAAACACGAATTGCGCAATTGCAGCAGTTACAACCACGTCACAGCGTTAGCCTAAAAGATAAATTAATAAAAAATGGCATTAGCCGACGTGAGTTTATGACTTGGAGTGCATCTGTTACCGCACTACTCGCATTGCCCCTGCCTTTCACCAATCTAGTTGCCGAAGCCGCTGAGCTTGCTGATCGAGTACCACTGATTTGGCTGCATATGGCCGAATGTACCGGTTGTTCAGAATCCCTTATCAGAACCGACAGCCCTAATTTAGACAGCCTCATCTTTGATCATATTTCTTTGGAATATCATGAAACATTGATGGCTGCAGCCGGTTGGCAAGCGGAAGAAAACCTTGAGCATGCTATGGAGGCATATAAAGGTAATTACTTATTAGCGGTAGAGGGTGCTGTACCAACGGCTAATAATGGCACTTATTTAACGGTCGGCTGTAAAGGCCATACCGGAATGCAGATAGTAAAAGAAGCAGCTGCTGGGGCGGCTGCAATTATTTCTGTTGGAACTTGCGCCGCATTTGGCGGCGTACAAGCTGCAGCCCCAAACCCTACTGGTGCTAAAGGTGTGCAAGAGGTTATTGATAAACCGGTGATTAATTTAGGCGGTTGTCCTCCTAGTGAAAAGAACATTGTCGGTACCTTGATGTATTTCATCATGTTCGGAAAACTGCCCGCGTTAGATATGTTTAATCGCCCTAAATGGGCATACGGCGCTAGAGTGCATGATAACTGTGAACGTCGTGGTCGTTTTGACGCTGGCGAATTTGTAGAAACCTTTGGCGATCAAGGTGCTAAAGATGGCTACTGCCTATACAAAATGGGCTGTAAAGGCCCTTATACCTACAACAACTGCCCCACTGAACGCTTTAATCATCATACCAGTTGGCCAGTACTTGCAGGTCATGGCTGTATTGGCTGCGCTGAACCTAATTTTTGGGATGATATGGCGGATTTCGAAAAGCCATTAGGCAGACAGTTGCTCCACGGTATTGATGCCACTGCCGATACCATTGGTACCGTCATTCTTGGTGCGACCGTTGTGGGCATAGGTGCTCACGCAGTAACTAGTCTTTTTGCTAAGCCGCTAGAGGAATAAACCATGAGTAAACGAGTCGTTATCGATCCTATCACCCGTATCGAAGGCCATTTACGTGTTGAAGTTGAAGTTGATGAAAATAATGTTATTCAAAAGGCCTGGTCATCTTCTACCCTTTGGCGTGGTATTGAAGTCATTTTAAAAGGCCGTACTCCTATGGATGTCGGCCTAATTGTGCAACGTATTTGTGGGGTATGTACCTATTCTCATTATCGCTGCGGTACTGAAGCGGTTGAAAATGCCTTAGGGGTTAAAATCCCGCTCAACGCAAAGTACTTACGCTCGTTAATGCAAACCTCTTTGTATATGCATGATCACATTGTGCACTTCTATCATTTACATGGTTTAGATTGGGTTGATGTGGTGTCAGCCTTAAGTGCCGATCCGGCATTAGCCGCCCAAGAAGCCAATAAATACACCGAAAACCCTATCGCCACTGGCGAAGGTGAATTACGCGCCGTACAGCAAAGAGTCAAAGGCTTGGTTGATACCGGAAAGCTTGGGCCTTTTGCTAATGCCTATTGGGGCAATAAAACCTACAAGTTCACGCCAGAGCAAAACCTCATTGCCCTATCCCATTACCTTAAAGCGTTAGAAGTTCAGCGTGTAGCAGCTGAAATGCTAGCAATATTTGGCGGCAAGTCGCCGCATCCGCAATCCCTTGTAGTTGGCGGTGTTACCTCTGTTAGAGACATGCTAAGTCCTGCACGTTTACAAGAGTGGAAACAAAAACACGCTATCGTCCATGACTTTATTATCCGCGCTTATAAAGCCGACATCGTTATGGCAGCTGCCGCCTTTGGTGGCGAGCCAAGTGTGTTAGGCGGCGTCAATGTTAAAAACTTTTTAGCCACCGATGACTTTATCTTAGCTGATGGTCAATATCTGTTTGAGCAAGGCGTGATAATGAATGGAGATTTAGCCGGGGTGAGCGATTTAGATCCCGATGCCATAAAAGAAGATGTCACCCACTCATGGTATGACGCAAAAACCGCCCAGCACCCCTATGACGGCACAACGATTCCAAATTACACCGGATTTGTTGAGCGCGATACCGTGTATGGCAAATTACCGACTGTCGATGGTGATGGAAAATACTCTTGGGTTAAATCCCCACGATATCAGGGCGAACCCGTAGAAGTTGGGCCGTTAGCCTGTTTACTGGTGAACTATGCCCGTGGCAACAAGATTGTTGTTGATAGTGTTAATGGGTTGCTCGCCGCAACAGGCCTGCCTATAGAAGCATTATTCACCACCTTAGGCCGCACCGCGGCGCGCATGCTGCAAACCGTGATTGTGGCAGAAGAAGGCTTAAAAACCTTTGATGCCATGTTAACCAATATGCAATCGGATGAATCTACCTATGTGACACCAGAAATAGACTCAGATCGCGATTACATCGGCCATGCGATGATTGAAGCGCCGCGTGGAATGCTCAGTCACTGGATCAGAATTAAGGGCGGTAAGATAGAAAATTACCAAGCTATTGTTCCGACCACGTGGAATTCTGGCCCTGTAGATGCTGACGGTAAAGTTGGCCCTTATGAAGCATCACTGATTGGCCTTGAACTTGAAGATCCAACCAAACCACTGGAAGTCATTCGAATTATTCACTCCTTTGATCCATGTATGGCCTGCGCGGTACACGTAATGGATTATAAAGGTAATGATTTAGGTGAATTCCGCATCGATCCTAACGGGTTTTAGCAAGTTTGCGGATCTAAGAGGAAAGGATTATGACTCAAATTGCAACCCATCGCAGAGAACTCATCTTCTCACCTGCCATACGGATATTCCATTGGCTTAGAGCACTGTCTATTTTGATGTTAGTGGTAACTGGTTTTTACATTTCATGGCCATTTTTGGTGGCGCCCGCATCTTCTGATGTCTTGGTTCAAGGCGGGATCCGCTTTGTACATCTCGTGTTTGGCTTTGTACTTACCAGTATCACCATAGTACGTTTTTACTTGTTCTTTTTTGCTAAAAGCGCCATTGAACGACGTTCAATCAGAGATGTTTTAAGCCTGAAGAGCTGGATAGCACAAATTAAATCCTATATCTGGATGGGACACTTAGATAAAGCTGGCGTATACGGACCTTTGCAGTTTGTGACATACGTTGCCATATCATTTGCGGCTTTATTCATGTGTATCACTGGCTTGGTGCTTTATGCCAATGTTTATCATCAAGGGTTAGGTGGCGCTATATGGGAAGTTTCAGCTTGGTTTACGGCCTTAATGGGCGGGTTAGCACAAGTACGAATTTGGCATCACATAGTCACCTGGGCTTTCATTATATTTGTGGTTATTCATATCTATATGGCGGTTTGGTCAGGCATACGCTTTAAGCATAACTCTGTTGACTCTATCGTCTCCGGATATGACTACCATAAGGATCACTAGCCTTTGTCTACTAGCTTACTAATAGGTATAGGAAACGTTTTGTACGCTGATGAAGGCATCGGCGTACATTTTGTTAATTATATCGATGAAAAATACACTTTCCATCAGCCAAACCATCAACTCGATATTTTAGATGGTGGCACCCTTGCTCAAGGACTTATCCCTATTCTTTGTCAATATGACAACTTAATTGTGGTGGATACCGTAAACAGTCCAGGGGTAAAGCCCGGAGAGGTGTATTCATTTAATTTTGATCAAGCGCCACCCGAAATTGATTGGCAAGGCAGTGCCCATGAGGTTGAGATGCTGCAAACCCTGATCATGATGGACATGGTCGGTGATAGACCCAATACTCACGTGATTGGAGTTACGCCGACAGTCATCGAGCCGATGACATTAGGCTTAACTGAGTCAATACAAGCTGCGGTGCCGACGATGGAAAAAGCCTTACTGGCACACCTTGAAAAAGCAGGTTTTAGCTATACAAAAAAACACAGTGTTAATATTAACGACTTAATCCCTGATTCCTATAAACGTGGATGTCAGCCCTATGCATAAAGTCAGTTTTAATTTTACCTGCCAGCGCCCAGTGGCCTTTTATGCGCAGCTTTGTAATCAATATATAGCCGATACCCGCTTTGACTTTAGCGCGGGTTTTAACAACAATCGCTATTTTTTAGAAGTTGAGGCCACAGAGCCACAACTCGCCGCCCTTGCCGATGAAATTGCCGCCAAATTTTTATATTCAATCTGGTTATGCTCTGCTGATGTCGGTGTCATCAAAACCCGTAAAGGCAGCCAAAAGCCGCTAGCCCATGCTGAGCTCAACATCAGTTACTGTAGTGAATGCCAGCCGCAGATGGTTAATGCCGCAGATGCTAACTTTTTAAAGCTTGATCTAGTTTGTCCCCATTGTCACGGACATGAGCGTATAAGCACCTTAGAGCAATCTATGGCGCCGCAAGATCTTATTGCAATTGCAGCGCGGTTAAAAAATGACACCAAGATTAGTTTAAGCAGCAGTGGCAGCACTTATTTAAGTTCTGAATTAAGTTCTGTATCAAGTTCGGATCCAAGTTCAAATTTCAGTTTGAGCTTACAACCTTTTGCCAAAAACGCTGGCCAACAACATATTTTAATCTGTAACCCCCAGCATTTAAGTAAGTATTTTGCAGTGCAGCAGTACCATACCCTCGCCTTATCCAGTTTAGAAAAACCGCGACTCAAACTGAGGTCAGCTGATGCAGCAGTCTTTTCAGGTGTTACTACTGCTAAACATCAAGCTAAGTGTAAAGTCCAGCCAACACTTACTGATCCATACTATCAAGTGAGCTTTGCTGACAGTCGTTTACTTATGGCACTGGCTGATCAGCTAAACACTATTGGTATTGATTGGGTCTATATTGATACAAACGATTCAGTTAGCGCTGATACTCATAACGACTTACACAAGCCTTTAACTAAGTCCATAGCTAAGCCAAGCGTAACTCGCATCAATAATGCTTGGGTAGAAATCGCCAGCAATCACCAATTCTCCATTAATGGCGCCAGCCCATTACATGATGTTGCTCAATACAAACACTATGAAGCCAGCTGGAATAACAAACAGATCCATTGCCGTGTGTCAGCAGCTGATAACACCGCTGTGACTGAATTAACAGTGACTGGAATAGACGCGGCTTGCTGCGCCATGCACGCAGGTTTGCTGAATTTGTCTGAAGCTGTGATCAGTCAAATTTCCAATCGAATGCTGTCGACTCAAACGCTAGCAGCAACAGACAAACAATCCATCACCAGTGCCACACTCTATTTTAGCCATGACAACCCCAGTGTAGTTATTACCCAAAATAAACAACAAAAAATTGCCCAGTTTTTACGATTACCGACTTTTGAGCAACATGGCGCTGATATTATTGCGCAATTACAGCACGAAGAATCAAAAGTACTCGCTAAGTTTACCCTAGCATTTCCACAACAAATCCATCAATTAGCACTAACCACACTGGATAAAGCTAGTGATAATATTCAACATTTTATTGGCCTAGCTGTCATGTTGATTTTAGATGATGAGGCCTTAAATCAATTAACCAGTATTGACGCGAAAGCAGATGCGTTTCATGCACTGGCGCAGCAGTATCATGGTAATAATGCCCCTAGAATTGATTTTCCACTTTGTTCAGAAAACGGCTATAGGAGCATTAATTGGCGCCGTACCTTTGCCAGCTTAATGAGTTTTAAATTAGCTGGCGCCAATCCCGCCATTTTAGCTTTTGGCTTTTTTGATTCACTGGCTGATTATCTTAGTAACTGGCTTGATCATCTGGAGCAGCAACAAGGAATTGATGCCGTGGTGTTAGCAGGCAACGATTTAGTCTATAGCGTACTTGCTGAGCGCCTATGTATGCGGCTACAAAAGAATTACCCTCTAGTGGTAAACCATCAATTAGATCTCGATGGCGCCAACATTGCCATTGGTGGTTTGTATCTCGCCAAAAGACGTGGGTTAAGGTAAGCCTATGGGACTGCATCAAGCCTATCTTCAACAGGTAAAACTCAATATAAACGGCATAGTCCAAGGGGTTGGTTTTCGCCCTTACGTTTATCAATTAGCCACTCAGTCTAATTTGCTCGGCAGTGTGCTAAATAATGAGCAAGGTGTATGCATTCATCTACAAGGATTAAATACTGATATCAATCATGTGATCCATCAGTTAAGAGTTAATCCACCGCCATTAGCCAGAATCGATAAACTGAATGTGGTAGAAGAACGAATCGATACAAGACTAGCCGACTTTACAATCAGCCAAAGTCAGTCTAATCAACAAGCCATAGTGTCAATTTCAGCCGATAAAAGTAGCTGCACAGATTGCTTAGCTGACATCGCAGATCCAAATAATTGTCATTACCAATACCCTTTTACAAATTGCACCAATTGCGGGCCAAGATACAGCATTGTTAAGCAACTTCCCTATGATCGCCATCTTACCTCAATGGCTAATTTTGCTATGTGTGATGACTGCCGAAAAGCCTATGAAGATCCCTTAAATCGACGCTACCATGCTCAGCCAGTGAGCTGCCCTAAATGCGGCCCCAAGTTACGTTTTGACATGCTTACCCATGGGCAGATAAATGAGGTTATTACTGATCAACAGCAAGTGTTTTCAGCCATCATCAGCGCGTTAAATAATGGCAAAATTTTAGCAGTTAAAGGTCTAGGGGGCTTTCATATTATTTGTGATGCCACTAATGATGAGGCCATTAAAAAGCTAAGATCACGTAAAAAGCGCCCAGCAAAGCCCTTTGCCGTTATGGCAGCGAATATCGAGCAAGCCAAACAACTCGTTACTGGCACAAAAACAGAGTGGCAACTCTTAAGTAGTGCTGAAAAACCTATCACCTTAATGGCTAAACACGCCAATATTGATAATTTTATCAGCAAGTTAATTGCACCCGACATAGATAAATTAGGACTGTTTCTGCCCTACACTCCCATGCATCATCTGTTGCTTAATGCCTTTAACAAACCTATTGTTGCCACCAGCGCAAATCTTTCAGGCTTACCCATTATTACCGACGCCAACGAGATTATGTCGCAACTAGGCCATGTGATTGATGGCCTCGTTGACCACAACAGAGCCATTGTAAACCCTTGTGATGATAGCGTTGTTCAAGTAATTAACGAGCAAATTCAGGTTATTCGATTAGCAAGAGGCTATGCGCCATTAAGTATTGCCTTACCCAGCGCCATTAAATATCCAATTCTTGGGGTCGGGGCGCAGCAAAAAAATACTCAATGCTTTGCTTTTAAACAACATGCCTTTATTAGCCCGCATATTGGTGACTTGTATAACCTCGAAACTAACCAGTTATTTGAACACACCTTAAACACATTTAAGCGACTGTATCGTTTTAACCCTAAGAAAATAATAAGTGATAAGCACCCTGATTATTCATCTAGCCAATGGGCTAATAATCAACACAATGTCCCGATTTCACAGGTTCAACATCACCATGCGCATATCCTTAGTGTGCTGGCGATCAATAACTACCAAAAACCAGTATTAGGATTTAGTTTTGATGGCACAGGCTTAGGTGATGATGACAGCCTTTGGGGCAGTGAGTGCATGTTGCTTGATGGCATTAATTATCGCAGTGTCGCACACTTGAAGTCATTTAAGTTAATTGGTGGCGAGCAAGCGATTAAACATCCCGTAAGGATTTTATTAGCCTTGTTATTCGAGCACTTCAGCCTTGCTCAAATAAAAAAACTGCCCATCGAGGCAATTCAAACAATGCCTGCTCATACCTTAGATAATTTACATCGTATGTGGCTTAACAATAGTGCTTGCATTGAATCACGCTCAATAGGACGGCTGTTTGATGCCATTGCTGTTGCGCTTAATCTTATTGAAACGAATCAGTTTGAAGCCCAAGCAGGCATGTTAATTGAAACTTGTGCTAATAACTGGCTCAAGCAATCAATAGCATCTAATACAACAAATACTGCCAACACTGAGCAGCAATTGCTGGCATTGTCTCCAGAGCCAACAGCAGCTGCTTCAGCAGTTAAAGTTTGGGATAGCAGCGGATTAATCAAACAAGTTATCGGGCTTATCACGGCTAAACAGCCGCCATCGACCGAACAATTATGTTTTGCATTCACTGCGAGTTTAAGCCGAGCTGTCGCTGATGTTGCTAATCAGTACCCTGAATATGCTTTAGTGTTTAGCGGCGGTGTGTTTCAAAATAAATTACTACTAACACAATGTCAGCAAGCGTTAAAGCAGCGGCAAATACTACCCAGTAAACTTATCCCTATAAACGATGCCGGCATCTCTTTAGGGCAATTATGGTTTGCCTATTTACAACAACAAACAACACAAATAGCCAATTAATATTTAAATAACGATTAATTGCTGATGTTAATCAAAGAATAATTTTTAACCGCCATTGATACTGAGATATAGCAAGAGGCGTTTCGAATAAGGAATATTGATATGTGCCAAGATTGCGGATGTTCAATTACAGATCATCAACATAGCCTACACTCTAACCCGCAGCTTAATGATACTAAGACCTTATCTGTTATTCATAAAATATTAGATAAGAATGATCATGAAGCCCAGCATAACCGTGCGCATTTTGAAGCCAATAACGTCATGGCTTTTAACTTAATGAGTAGCCCAGGTAGCGGTAAAACCACTTTACTGGAATATTTACCCACTCATTTAATGGCTAAATTCGCGGTCATTGAAGGCGACTTAGAAACCTCTCGTGATGCTGACCGCTTAATCGCTAAAGGCATTAGTGCTTATCAAATTCAAACCGGCTCAGCCTGTCACTTAGATGCCTTTATGGTGCATCAAGCGCTGCACCATATTGACCTTAAACCTATTGATGTCTGCTTCGTAGAAAACGTTGGCAATCTTGTTTGCCCCGCTAGTTACGATGTCGGCACCCACAAAAATATCGTGCTGTTATCTGTGCCTGAAGGTGACGATAAAATTGAAAAGTACCCGGTGATGTTTCGCCGTGCAGATTTGGTACTCATAACCAAAATGGATTTAGCCGAGTATTTTGACTTTTCCTTAACCGAATGCGAGCAGCAACTTAAAAAACTCAATCCTGATGTGACCTTATTACCCATTTCAGTCAAAGACCCACAATCTCTTAACCAAGTGGCTGATTGGATAAACAGCGCAATTGGAGCGCAATAATATGTGCTTATCAGTGCCTTCTCAAATTACCGCTGTTCACGATGATACTAGTGTCACCGTCGATACCTTAGGGGTTAAACGCCGGGTCAGTAGTCACCTAATGACAGAGCCATTAAAGGTGGGCGAATTTGTGCTGATCCATATCGGATTTGTGATGAATAAAATCGATACAGAAGATGCCAAATTAAGTTTGGAACTCTATAAAGAGATTGTTGATAAACTTAATGATGAAGGAAATGATTTATGATCCTCACTGATCTATATCAACAGTTTCGCAATCCTGACACCATCAAAGCGTTAGCAGAAGAGATAAACTCACATGCTAGTCAGATAGATACTGATATTAACATAATGGAAGTATGCGGCGGTCATACCCACACCATAATGAAATATGGTTTAAAGCAATTGCTGCCAGCTAACATCAATTTTATTCATGGACCCGGCTGCCCTGTGTGTATTATGCCAAAAGAGCGCATCGACCATGCTGCTGCATTAGCACAGCTTGATGACGTTATATTATTGACCCTAGGCGATATGATCCGAGTGCCTGGTTCAAAAGGTAGCCTTGCTCAATTTCGTGCTAAAGGTTGTGATATTCGGCCTTTATACGACCCTATGGATGCGCTTAGTATCGCAAAAGACAATCCCGATAAAACCATTATCTTTTTTGCCATCGGCTTTGAAACATCAACCCCAATGACTGCCGTGTTAATTGACCAAGCTGAAAAACAGCAAATAAATAATCTGTTATTTCATATCAACCACGTATTAGTGCCACCAGCGATTGATGCCGTGATGACCAACCCACAAGCTAAAGTAAATGCCTTTATAGGACCTGCCCATGTGAGCGTGATTAGCGGCGCTAAAATTTACCAAGCGGCTGTAGATAACTACAACACACCAGTGGTAGTAGCGGGATTTGAACCTGTGGATGTGATGGAATCGATTCTTAGAATTGTAAAACAAAAACAGCAAAATATTGCCAAGCTTGATAATCAATACAGCCGCGCGGTCAGTTACGAGGGTAATCAAGCAGCGCAGGCATTAATCGACCAATACTTAACCCTAAGAGCATCATTTAGGTGGCGTGGTTTAGGGCCGATTGCAAAATCAGCATTGACCTTAAAACCCCAGTACGCCCATCGCGACGCCGAAATTATATTCAAACAACAGCTACCCACTGTAGAAATTGATGACCACAAAGCCTGTCAATGCGGTGATATTTTGCGCGGTCTCGCCAATCCACAAGATTGCAAAGTCTTTGGCAGAGGCTGCTCTCCAGACAATCCATTGGGCAGTTGTATGGTCAGCTCAGAAGGTGCCTGCAATGCATATTATCGTTATACAGGAGTAACGAATGCCAGCGAATAAATATCAACACGTGCAGTTAAGCCATGGCGGCGGTGGTAAAGAAATGAACAGTTTAATTACTGATATGTTCTTTAAAGCTTTTTCAAATCCAATTTTGGAGTCTCAAGAAGATGCTGCGGATTTAAATTTAACTGGCCATTGTGCATTTACTACCGACTCTTTTACCGTTGAGCCTTTATTTTTTGCTGGTGGTGATATCGGCAAACTGGCCGTTGCTGGCACAGTCAACGATCTAGCCATGATGGCAGCGCAGCCAGAATATTTAAGCTGCAGCTTTATAATTGAAGAAGGCTTTGCCATTAAAGATCTGAATACCATAGTGCAAAGCATGGCCGCTGAATTACATAAATCTGGTGCACGTATTGTCTGTGGTGATACTAAAGTAGTGCCTAAAGGTTGCGCTGACGGCATATTTATCAATACCTCAGGTGTGGGCCGAATTTTAAAACCCGGTATTTCAGTTAAAAACCTGCAACAAGGTGACGCTATTATCGTATCCCGCGACATTGGAAGGCACGGAGCAGCCATTTTAATGGCACGTGATAGCTTATGTTTAGAGTCTGAACTCACCAGTGATTGCGCCACACTCTGGCCCATAGTCGAGCAACTCATTGCAGCGAATATCGAAATCCATGCCATGAGAGATGCCACTCGCGGCGGCCTGTCTGCGGTATTAAATGAATGGGCCAATGCATCTGCTGTTGGCATTGAAGTCGATGAAAAATTAATTCCAATATCGCCACAAGTCCAAGGCCTGTGTGAACTTTATGGTTTTGAATCCTTTGATTTAGCAAATGAAGGCACCTTTATTATGGCCCTGCCACAGGAGAGAGCTGAGCAGGCTTTAACTATCATGAAACAATATTGCCACTGCGATCAAGCCTGCATTATCGGCAATGTGACTAATCAACACCTTGGCAAAGTAGTATTAACCACACCATGGGGCAGTAGCCGCTATTTAGATGTTCCCCAAGGTGAGCTATTACCAAGGATTTGCTAATGCACGAGTATTCAATTGTGATGTCATTATTGGAGCAAATTGAGCAATTAGCGGCCCAAAATCAAGCTAATGAAATCATCAGAGTACAGATTAAAGTTGGGGTGTTAAGTGGCGTCGAGCCACGTTTATTGGCCACGGCGTTTGAAACTTTCAAACTTGAAGGGATTTGCCACAACGCCATGCTGGATATGAATATACAGGCGCTAATCATTCACTGCCGCCAATGTGACACGCAATCAGAATTAACCGAACGTAATATTGTTTGCCCAAGATGTTTAAGTACCAATACTCAGGTAATAGATGGCGAGCAGATGATGTTAATGCAACTTGAAATGAATACCGATTAAAGCTCAATTTGTAATAACTTTCATTAACCAATTAAAAAGAATTATTGAGGAACTAACAATGAAAACGAAACTAACCGCAATGCTAATGGCTGCATCCCCTACTCTTGCGTTTGCCCACGAAGGTCATGGCGCAGTCAGTCTATTTCATCATCTGTATGAACTCGCACCTGCTATTGCATTAGTAGCCATTGTCGCCTTAGTTATTTACAACAAAACGCGATAACTTGCTTAGACAGCACTTATTTAAAACAGCACTTATTTTAACAAAAGTCGCTTAGTCAATATTAGTTAGCCAGATACAGCCGGCTTACTTTTAATGCTATCCCTTTGAGCCAGAGCTCCCCACTGCGCTCAATGGGTAGTTTTTTTGTATTTATCAGCCAGCCCCGCAAACATAACTAATTTGTCTGGCAATAATGCTAAGCTGCCTCACCTTCTATCTTGAAACAGTCGTGGTTAAAATAAATCCTCAGCAGTGCAAGCGTCTATCAAGCCAAAAATGATATTACCCTCTATTTTGTGTAGTTTATGTCATTCTTAAGGCTAATTTGTTCATAAAACCATCTAAAAAATCTAGTTCACGCTTATAAATCGGCTTTGTTTAGCTTAAGGTAATATTTCACCAAGACCACAAGTTAACTGATCCAAGGATGTACTATGTCAGCAGCTGCGATAATTGCCACTAACCGATTTGGACTTGGCGCGAGGCCAAACGAACTATCCCTAGCGACTAACGATCCAAAAGCCTACTTAGTTAAACAATTGGTGATCCCAGAGTTTGAAGCAACTGAATTCAACTCTGACGAAATAATCCGTCAAGTAAGCGAATTTTTAAGACAAGAGCAGCTAGCAAAAAAAAACCGTCAAACTGAAAATATGATGTCCATGCAAGGTCAATCTAATGCAAATAAAGCCAACAATAAAAAGAAATTTAACGGGCCAAAGCCACTGCCGCCACACAAACAAGCCTATTACCAGCTAACAGCCAGTGCATTTAATAGCGCAATCAATTCTCCAAACTCATTAAGCTGGCGTTTATTACATTTTTTTTCAAATCATTTTAGTGTCACAGTCAGTGGACGAGTGATGACAGCACTTGCCGCCACATTAGAGCGTGAAGCCATAGCGCCAAATTTATTAGGATCATTTGCAGACATGCTACTGGCAGTGACCAGTCATCCTGCCATGATACGTTATCTCAATAATGAAAAGTCGTTCGGTGCAAATTCCCCTCTTGGCAAGCGAGGCAAAGGGTTAAATGAAAATCTAGCTCGAGAAATCCTCGAACTACACACCCTTGGGGTTAATGGTGGTTACACTCAAGCTGATGTCATTGAGCTAGCAAACGGAATTAGCGGGTGGAGCATTGCCAACCCCAGAAAAGATAATGCCACAGGTTTTATCTATCGAGTCAATGGCCATGAGCCAGGACCTAGAACCCTACTTGGTAAACAATATCCTGCCGCACAAGACAATGCCTCTGGCGTTAAACAGGGTCAAGCTATGCTGGCTGATATTGCCAAACAGTCACAAACTGCAACCCACCTGTGCTATAAAATAGTTAAATATTTTATAAGTGATAATCCTTCTGAAACACTGCAAACCAAGCTTGTTGAAACATGGAACAGCACCAATGGCAACATCAAACAAGTTATGCTGACCTTAATTAATGCAGACGAGTCATGGCAGCCTGAACAGCTGAAGTTTAAAACCCCCGTTGAACATGTCATCTCTAGTTACCGCGCAGTTAATAAGCCTGTCACTAACATGCAAAAATTACTTAAGCAGTTAGGTGAAATGGGTCAACAGCCTTTTAAAGCGGGCTCCCCTGAGGGATTTGGCGATCTAGAACCAGACTGGAACAGTGCTAATGCATTAATGACCAAAATCAACTGGACCACACAATTTGCTACCTCCCAACGAGATTCTGATACCGCTCAGGCAATTAATACCGTATATGGCAACTCATTATCTGAATTATCATTTAATACCATTACCCGTGCAGAAAGTCGTGAACAAGCTTTAGCGTTATTATTACTTAGCCCTGAGTTCTTAAGGAGATAGCATGCAACGTCGTGAATTTATTAAAGGGATCAGTGCCAGTTTAGTGATGTTAAGCAGCGGCCTAGCGCCTAGCTCTGTGGCGAATGCAACATCCGCGTCCTCAGCTAAAACTAAAAAGAATATCGTCTGGGTCATACTTCGCGGCGCACTTGACCCATTGCATACCATAGTGCCACTAAAGGAGCCTAACTTTTCTCAATTAAGACCCACGCTAGCCGATAATGTCGCCAATTCAAAACTCGTGTTAAACCCACAATTTAGTTTAAATCCAGTATTAACCAATATGCATCAGTGGTATCTCGACAAGCAACTGTTACCTATTGTGGCAGTATCGTCTGGTTACCCTGAGCGGTCACATTTTGCTGGACAAGACTTTTTAGAAAGCGGTGGAGAACTTAAAGAGCTTGAGTCTGGCTGGTTAGGACGAGCCATAAGTGCTTCACTAGATCATAAAAACAATAGCGCTATTGCCATTTCAAACGCTATCCCTATCAGTTTACGCGGGAGTGATAGTGTCAATACTTGGTATCCCACTAAAGGAGAGCCCGCTGATGAAGATATTTATCAGCAGTTAGCCGTGCTTTATCAACAAGACAAAAAATTATCTCAAAACCTAATGGATGGGATCTCATTGAAAGAAATGGCCATGCGAGGTGGTGGCAATAAGAGTCGTAAATTTGTCGCCTTAGCTAAAGCCTGTGGTAATTTTTTAACCCAAAGTGATGAAATAGATTGCGCCATGTTAGAAATGGGCGGCTGGGATACCCATAGCAACCAACATAGTCGCCTTAACCGTCAATTGAGCCAATTAGATAAAGGCCTAGAAGCACTTAAAAGCGCTTTAGTTAATCAATGGCAAAATACTGTGATAATTGTTGCTACCGAGTTTGGCCGCACTGTAAAAGAAAATGGCACCTATGGTACGGATCATGGCACTGGTAGTGCTATGTTTATCGCAGGTGGCGCAGTAAAAGGCGGTAAAGTCTTAGGGCAATGGCCGGGACTTAAACCTGAGCAGTTATTTCAAAATCGAGACTTACAACCTACCAGTAATAGTTTTAGCTGGATATCGACTGTGATGCAGCAACATTGGCAATTAACAACTGAAGAGATAAATCACATACTGCCAAACAACACACCCTATGATGTACCTATCATTAGCTAAACCCGTAGCAATACAATCCCTAAAAAAATGCCTGACTTATTGCTAAGTCAGGCATTTATCATCTAAGGCTATTAACCCTTTGGTTTAAACTTTAGGCTTTTAACGCACTATCAATCATGACTTGTGCCTGACTGATAATTTCAGCTAAATGCGCCTCACTGACAAAGCTTTCAGCGTAAATTTTAAATAATGCTTCAGTGCCAGATGGACGCGCGGCAAACCAGCCATTTTCGGTGGTGACTTTAATGCCGCCAATTGCCGCATTGTTACCTGGCGCATGAGATAAAATAGCCGTAATGGTTTCACCTGCAAGGACTGTATCGGTAAAGCTATCTGACGATAAGGTCTCAAACTTGGCTTTTTTCTTCAGGCTTATAGGACTATCGATACGGGTATAGTAACTCTTACCAAACTGTTCGGTTAGCTCGACATAACGCTGGGCAGGCGTTTTACCTGTTACCGCTAAAATTTCAGCAGCTAACAAAGCCAGAATAAAACCATCTTTATCGGTACACCAAGTAGAACCATCTTTATTTAAAAAGGCAGCGCCGGCACTTTCTTCACCGCCAAACGCAATACTGCTGTTAGCAAGACCGTCAACAAACCATTTAAAGCCCACTGGTACTTCTAAACAATGTCGTTGATGTGATTGACAAATTCTGTCGATAATTGCACTTGATACTAAGGTTTTACCAATGGCAAAGTCTGCCGCCCAATCTTTGCGGTAAGTCAGCAAGTAATCTATAGCGACAGCAAGGTAATGATTTGGGTTCATTAATCCAAAACCTGGGCAAACAATACCGTGACGATCGTAATCTGGATCATTACCAACACAGACATCAAAGTTTTCGCTATGTGCCAGTAATCCCGCCATGGCATAAGGTGATGAACAATCCATGCGGATTTTTCCATCTTTATCTAACGGCATAAAACCAAAACTTGGGTCGACTTTGTCGTTAACTAAGGTAATGTCTAAACCATATTGCTCAGCAATGTGAGACCAATAGTAAATACCAGAGCCCCCCAATGGATCGACACCAATTTTAATTTTAGCTTTTGCTATCGCTTCGAGATCAATAACCTTGCTTAATGCATTAACATAAGGTGCGATAAAATCAACTTCATTAATCCAGCCTGACTCTACAGCAGTACCGTAATTGACTTTTTTAACGCCATTTAATTGATTAGCTAAATATTCATTGGCAGCGGTTTCAATTTGTTTAGTGATCTCGCCTTCGGCAGGTCCACCATGGGGCGGATTATATTTAATACCACCATCTTGAGGCGGATTATGCGATGGTGTAATAATAAGGCCGTCAGTGAGATCGCCGCCATTAACATTGGCACTCACAATAGTTTGTGAGACGACCGGTGTTGGGGTAAAACCCTCATCTTTTTGCACTCTTACAGCGACTTGATTCGCTGTGAGTACTTCAAGCACCGACATATAAGCTGCATACGATAGGGCGTGGGTGTCAAAACCTACAATCATAGGCCCGCTGATACCCGCTTGTTGGCGATAATCAACCACTGCCTGAGTAATAGCCCAAATATGATTTTGGTTAAAACTGGCCTTAAGTGAACTGCCGCGATGACCTGATGTACCAAAGGTCACTTTTTGCTGCACATCTTCAACATTAGGGACGATTCGGTAATAGTGGCTCATCAATTTGGGTAAATTAATCAAATCCTTTTGTATTGCTACAGTGCCTGCTCTGTCATGAATTGCCACGGTATACTCCCTATTTTAGAAATTTAAAATTGCCTTAGATTTTGTCTGAAATTGATTTTGCCAGCTCTTCATTACAGCCGAGTTGCAATAACACTTCTGATAAAATAGTGCGCTTTTTGGCGGTGTTGTTATTAGTGGTAACCCAATAACCGCTAGTACCAATTTCCTTCGGATTAGCAGACTGACTGGCTTTTAATAATTCCGCTTTTGAACGAGCAAAATATAAACGGCCCCGGCCTTGGATTTTTAATATTTGATCAAAAGTGGCTGGCGTCATTGCAGAAAGTGACTCTAACAAAAACATAAAGCGCCCTACTGCGCCTTTTTGCTGAGATAACATATGTTCATGTACAACAGTGTTGAAATCGACCTCAGTGTTTACTTCTTCAATTACGGCAGGTTCAACGACTTCTGGTGTGATAACCTCAGCCTTTACTTTAGCAACGCTTGTAGCATGGGCGGTTTCTAAGCTAGGTTGGCTTATCGCTAAAGGCTCTACAGGTTCAACTGATTCAATAGAAAGATCCAACAAACGGCGTAAAATATCAGATGCACTTTCACCAATGCGTTCTGTTTTACTTGCAATATAACGATAGAGTTCTTCGTCTATCTCAATATATTTACTCATTAATGCTTCCTTTGGTCTTAATCTATAGTCAAAAACGTCAAGCCACTTACGACATTAAATAATGACCAGTGGCATTACCGATCGATTTAGATCGATCTTTATATAATGACAGTCTACCCATCTCACGCCGATGGTAAAGAGTAAAAACAGCTAAACATCTCAAAATTAGTCAATTTCACATCATCAATGGCACTGATGGATGCTTTAATGAACATATAACAACTGACTAATTCATTTCAGTTCTTGATCATCATCCCCTTTTACAGGCAAAATCACGCCTTCGTTGACAATCAAAATGGACATTTCAATGCATTACGTTTCATCAGGTACTGGCCCTGCAGTGGTTTTAATTCATGGCTTATTTGGTAATTTGGACAACCTGAAAAACCTCGCAAATGCACTGGAAGCAAACCATCAGGTTATTCGTGTCGACTTACCTAACCATGGTTTAAGTGAACATTGGCAATATTTGGACTACCCACTCCTTGCCGAAGCTTGCGTAGAGTTGCTATACAGCTTGAATTTAACCGAAGCACATTTTGTTGGCCATTCGATGGGCGGTAAAGTCGCCATGGCTTTAGCGTTATTACATCCCGAAAAAGTCACTAGTTTAGTCGTAGCAGATATCGCCCCTGTGGCTTATGAACCACGTCATCAAACCGTATTTGCAGGGTTAACATCCTTAACTCTAGATCAATCCACCAACAGAAAATCAGCATTAGAGCATTTAATCAGCGCTGATATTGATTTAGGTACCGCGCAGTTTTTGCTTAAAAACCTGCAGCGAACCGACAATGGCTTTGAGTGGAAAATGAATCTTGACGGTTTAATCGAGAATTATCCGCAAATCATTGCTTGGGATATCACCGACAAACAATACGATAAGGCCTGTTTCTTTATCCGTGGTGGTGACTCTCAATACGTGCTTGCAGAGCACACCAATGCCATCATGACGCAGTTCCCTCGTGTCAGTGCCAAAACCATCAATGGTACAGGTCATTGGTTACATGCCCAAAAACCTGAAATATTTAATCGATTAGTTGCTGAGTTTATCGATAGCAATAGCCAATAATTAACTTGTAAATTTTCATTAATAGAAGCCAACAAATATGGCTCATAGTATATCTATGTGATATATTCCCGCCCTCTTTTAGCCTTAAAGCATTACTAAAGGAAAAAACATGTTGAATCAGTATATGGATCAAATTGAGACATTAGGTCTAAACTTGTTTTTTGCTTTAATATTTTTCTTTATTGGTATGGCTATTCACGATGTCCTTAAGCAAGGCCAAGTGCCCAAATTTGGACGTTACATCGTATGGTTAGTATTATTCCTTGGCTGTGCCGGGTTTGTAGCAAAAGGTATTATTCAGATCACCTGGGAAGGTTCAGGGATCGGTTAAACAGAACGATGGCAAAAGAAACAACAGATAGAACCACCATTGACCTGTTTGCTTCAGAGAAGCGTCGTGGACGTCCTAGAAGCAACCCCTTAAGTCGGGAACAACAGTTAAAGGTCAATAAGCGCAATCAAATACAACGTGATCGCGCTAACGGATTAAAACGAATAGAGTTAAAGGTGTCACAAGTTTTATATGACGCCTTGAACGAACAAGCATTGGCCAGTAACATCAGCCGTAGCCAGTTAATCGAATTAATCTTGCAACAACAAATCGACAACTGAACCGTTTTTTTAAATTCGCAAAGCGAACATGATATTTAAAGGATAGACAATGGCAACTGTAGGTCTTTTTTTCGGTAGTGACACTGGTAATACCGAGGCTGTAGCCAAAATGATCCAGAAGAAGTTGGGTAAAAAAATGGTCGATGTCAAAGACATCGCCAAAAGCACCAAAGAGCAAATCGCTGAGTTCGATTTGATCTTATTTGGTATTCCAACATGGTATTACGGTGAAGCACAATGTGATTGGGATGACTTTTTCCCAGAGCTAGAACAAGTTGACTTCACTGATAAGTTAGTCGCAATTTTTGGCTGTGGCGATCAAGAAGATTACGCTGAGTACTTCCTTGACGCTATGGGCATGGTTGGTGATATCGTATCTGAGCGTGGCGGGATCATTATTGGTCATTGGCCAACAGAAGGTTACGACTTTGAAGCATCAAAAGGTTTAGTTGACGACAAACACTTTATTGGTTTAGGTATTGATGAAGATCGTCAACCTGAACTGACTGAAGAGCGTGTTGACGCTTGGGTTAAGCAAATTTATGAAGAAATGTGCTTAGCTGAATTAGAAGACTAATATTGAGTCTCTAACTTTGTTTTTACTGTTAAGTAAAAACAGTTTAAAAAGCGGCCATAGCCGCTTTTTTTAGCGCTGACATTTAGCGCCAAATAGCTAGCTGCTGTGTTGAGAGAAAAAAGTGAACAAATCAAGCAATCAACATTGGGATATATTCTGCGCTGTTGTTGATAACTACGGCGACATCGGTGTCACCTGGCGTTTAGCCAAACAATTGCACGCAGAATACGGTATTGAAATCAATTTATGGGTCGATGACTTACACAGTTTTTCGCATATTTTGCCGCAATTAAACCCAGCTATAGCCCAGCAATACTTTTGCGGTGTTAATATTTTTCAATGGAACAACCCATTAGATATAGAGTACAAAGCTGGAAGCGTATTGATTGAAGCTTTTGCTTGTGAATTACCTTCACAAGTTAAAAGCAGTATTGAAGAACTCCACAACCATAATAAACACCACACTTCAACCTCATCACATACTCCACCGCTATGGATAAACCTTGAATACCTTTGCGCTGAAGATTGGGTCGACGGCTGTCACGGTTTACCTTCAATGCAACAAAGTGGCCTTAAAAAGTATTTTTATTTTCCTGGGTTTACTGCAAAAAGTGGCGGATTGATTTGCGAGCAAGACTTATTTAGTCAACGTAATGCTTGGCAAGCTGATAGCAGTAATAAACTGTCATTGTTTCGCCAATTAGGTTTATCAGGCATTAACGCTGAAGATGTCGTCGTATCAGTATTTAGTTATGAGTCACAAGCCCTAGCAAGTTTGGTCAAGCTTTGGCGTCAATCAAGCCAAACCATGCATGCGTTAATTCCCGTGGGCAAAAGCTTAACCAGCATCATTGATTTATTGCCAGTGACCATAGAAAACATTAAACCAGGTCAGCAATATCAGCTGGAAAATCTGGTTATTCACATTCTGCCTATGACAGATCAAAGCGGCTTTGACCGACTGCTTTGGAGCTGTGATATCAACATTGTTCGCGGAGAAGACTCTTTTTTGCGCGCTCAGTGGGCAGCTAGGCCGTTTATTTGGCATATTTACCCACAAGATGAAGATTATCACCTAGTAAAACTGCAGGCTTTTGTTAATATCTATACCCACAAACTTGATGATAGATTTGCAAATATCTTTTCGGAAGTAAATTTTGCATTCAATCAGCAACGTGCCGATATCTCAGATTATTGGCAACAACTTATTTCAGTGCAATTGCCTATGCAGCGTCATGCTACAGATTGGGCAGTTGATGCTAAAAATGATGCAGATCTTGCTACACGTCTGGTTCAATTTATTAAAACCAGCTAAGATACTGCGCAATTAAAATTAATACCTAAAATATAGGAATAAAGTAATGAAAACTGCTCATGAACTCCGTCCTGGTAACGTGATCATGTTAGATGGCAGCCCATGGGTTGTTCAGAAAACTGAAACAACTCGCTCTGGTCGTAACGCTGCAATCGTTAAAATCAAATTAAAGAACGTTCTACAAGACTCTACCACTGAAACCACCTTTAAAGGTGATGACAAAATGGAAGATATCATCCTAGAACGTTTAGCATGTACTTATTCTTACTACGCAGATCCTATGTATGTATTTATGGATGCTGAGTACAACCAATATGACGTTGAAGCTGACAACTTAGGTGATGCTTCTGCTTATATCGTTGACGGTATGGAAGAAGAATGTTCAGTCACTTTCTACGAAGGTAAAGCGATTTCTGTTGAATTACCGACTAGCATCGTTCGTGAAGTAACTTACACTGAACCTGCTGCTCGTGGTGATACTTCAGGTAAAGTAATGAAGCCAGCAACCATTACTGGTGGTGGTACTGTTACGGTAGCTGAATTCGTTAAAATCGGTGATAAAATCGAAATTGATACTCGTACTAACGAGTTCAAAAAACGCGTTTAATTATCGCTATCATTAGGGAGGCCCTTAACGGAACCACCCTAAAAGTCTAAAAGCCAGCAATTGCTGGCTTTTTTGTTTTTTGTATTTATTTTATGCACTTAGTTAGCTTATCTTTAATAAGAGAGTTGCACTCAAAAACACCAGCAATTCAGTGTTTCATCTTACTCATGCTCACCAATTTAGTCATTTAACCTAACCGAGTGTCGATAATATAAGCCGCACAGTACAATCCGCTAATAAACTCAATAAAATATTCAATTAATCCTTTTCTCACTGCCATTAATTCGTTATTGTTCGGATACTTATGTCGTATTAGTAACTTGAGGCAAGTATGCGCCCTATTATCAAATCCAATAAACTCGATAGTGTTTGCTATGATATTCGAGGACCTGTTCATAAAGAGGCACGCCGCCTAGAAGATGAAGGTCATAGAATATTAAAACTTAATATCGGCAACCCTGCCCCTTTTGGATTTGAAGCCCCTGAAGAAATTGTCCGTGACGTCATTTTAAACTTACCAAGCGCTCAAGGTTATTGTGAATCAAAAGGGCTATTTTCAGCCCGTAAAGCCATTGTGCAGCATTATCAAGCTCAAGGGATCTTTGGTATTGATATCGAAGATGTCTATATCGGTAACGGTGCATCTGAGCTTATCTGTATGGCATTACAAGGTCTACTTAATACCGATGATGAAGTACTGATCCCCTCACCTGATTATCCGCTATGGACCGCTGCTGCCAACCTTGCTGGCGGTAAAGCGGTGCATTATCGCTGCGATGAAGAGTCAGACTGGTTTCCGGATATTGACGATATTAAAAGTAAAATCACCCCGCGTACCCGCGGCATTGTGATCATCAACCCCAATAACCCTACAGGTGCGGTATACAGTCGTGAGTTATTGTTAGAGGTGGTTGAACTGTGCCGTCAACATGACATCATTTTATTCGCCGACGAAATCTACGATAAAATTCTTTATGATGAAGCTGTGCATGTACATGCAGCTTCGCTTTCAGATGATATTTTGACAGTGACGTTTAATGGCTTATCTAAAGCTTACCGCGCTGCAGGTTTTCGCGTTGGCTGGATGGTTCTCAGTGGCAATTTAAAAGCCGCCAAAAATTATATTGAAGGTTTAGACATGTTGGCTTCAATGCGCTTGTGTTCAAACGTACCTAATCAACATGCGATACAAACTGCTTTAGGTGGCTATCAAAGTATTAACGAGCTAATACTGCCAAATGGCCGTTTAACCGCCCAAAGAGACGTCTGTTATGACGTGCTTAATTCAATACCCGGTGTTAGCGTTAAAAAACCTAAGGGAGCTTTATATGCCTTCCCTAAGCTGGACTTAAAGAAATTTAATCTTAGAGACGATGAAAGACTGGTACTGGATTTATTAAAATCTGAAAAAATGCTTTTAGTCCAAGGTACCGCCTTTAACTGGCCAGAGCCAGATCATCTGCGAGTGGTATTTTTACCCCACAAAGAAGACTTAACTAAGGCGCTCACAGATTTTGGCAACTTTTTAGAGAACTACTCACAGTAATCAAATTACTGCCGTATTTATCAGTAATAGTCATAACAAACACAGCCACTATAGTTTTTATCGTAGCTGTTTTTATATGCTCATGACAAGGCGCTATCGATTACGCGAAACTCTATAGCAACCAGCTAAAGTGAACGGCTAAAGTGAAAAGCTATAGTAAAGGGCTAAACAAATAAAAAACTTGTTCAATCACCCTTTTGTACCAAGGGCGTTTATTCCACTGTGCTAAAGTAAGTTGCTCAGAATCATCAATATAGCTTTGCTGTAACTGCTGTAATTTATAAGCAAACTTAACATCGTCAACCGCTAAAGTGAGTTCAAAATTTAGCCACAAGCTACGCATATCCATATTTACCGTACCAATCAAACAATGTTCATCATCAATCAACACCGACTTAGTGTGCAGCAAACCACCGTTAAACTGATGAACTTTTATGCCAGCATTTAACAGTTCAGTGAAAAACGAACTACTGGCCCATTTGACCATAGTGGAATCGTTGCGCCTTGGGATAATAATATTAACATCAACTCCCCTTAACGCTGCGGTGACTAAGGCCACTAACAAGTATTCACTGGGTACAAAGTAAGGTGTGGTAATAACAATGCGTGTACGGGCTTGATATAAACTTTGTAATAATACTTGATGAATAACATCTTCCGGCATCCCTGGGCCCGATGGAATAACTTGAACTAATGACGATGTATGAGTCGACTCTGCCGCTGGCGGCTGCTCAGGTAAAAAGCGCTCATTGGTTTCAACTTCCCAGTCCCAGCTGCTTACGGTATTAATCACTGGTACAACAGGTCCGGTGATCCGCACCATCATATCAATCCACTCTCCCACCTCGCTGGACTGCTTAAAATATTTAGGATCAACTAAGTTCATTGAGCCGGTATAGCCCACGGTATTGTCTATGACAACAATTTTACGATGCAAACGCAGATCCATGCGCCTAAACAGCATACGCAGTGGACTAACAATCAATGCCGGCACCACTTTAATTCCTGCATCTGTCATTAACTTTGGCCATGATGATTTGAAAAACTGGCGACTGCCTGCTGCATCCAATAGTAATTTAATGGCGACATTACGCTGGCTAGCGGCAATCAATGCATTAGCCACTTCATCTGCAAGACCACCGGGATGCCAAATATAAAACTCCATATGAATACAATTTTTAGCCTTATTTATATCGCTAATTATTGAGTTTAAAATGTCATCGGTAGTATGTTTTAACACCATTTCATTGGCAGTAAGAGATGGGATCCTTAATTGGGTGTCACACAAATGACTAATAGGAATAGCATAATGACTTTGGCTTTCGGGTTTATGGGCATTATGCTCATATAATGCTTTAAACCACTCGGCATAGGGTTTATACATGGCTTTTGAACGATTTGAGCGGGTTTTACCCAAATGCAATTCACCAAATAATAAGTAGGCAAACACCCCAACAAAAGGCAAAAAGTAAATAATCAACAACCAAGAAAATGACACGCCGATACTTCGACGTTTGATAACGATTCGAATTGCCACCACACCTAAAATAAGCCAATAAAGCACCACACCAACAATGGCAATAATTTGGGTCAATTGATCCATAGTTTTTACAGTATTCCTAGGTGTATTGAAAAGTTGAGAGTAAAATTAATTGTACTCTTTAATCGCACAAGCTTATAGCAAAGCAGACTATTCAGCAGCCATACATCTATTGTGAGGTAACATTGAGCGTTAAAAAACTAAAATATGTGGTGGTATTCGGGCTCATACTCAGTATCGGTTTGTATCTATTTATAGTAACGAAATTCAATGGTAAAGCCGAGGTTATGATGAGCGAAGTCCCAGCCATGTTTGTGTCTCAATGTTTATCTCAACAAGTCAGTACCCCACTTGATCAGCAAGGGCGTTTACGTATTGCCGTTTGGAACATTTATAAACAACAAAAGAGAAACTGGCAAACTGAATTACAGCAAATCACTCAAGGCTCAGATTTGTTACTTCTGCAAGAAGCCAAACTAAATAGTCGTTTCTCAAAGTACTTAGCTGATACCCAGCACCATGTCGTGATGGCTAAAGGATTTAAATTGCTTAACGTACCTATGGGGGTAATGAATATTTCATCTCAACCAGCTAATGAAGCCTGTGCCTATCAAACTGCAGAACCGTTAATCCGATTCGCCAAATCGACTCTTGTGGCCACCTACCCATTATCTAATGGCCAGCAATTACTGGTGGTCAATTTACACGGCGTTAATTTTGACTGGCGACTAAATAGTTACGAATCACAACTGAAAAAAGTGCTAAAAAAAGTCGCCATACATCAGGGGCCGGTTATTTTAGCAGGAGACTTAAATACCTGGCGAGAAGGTAGAATGAGTATCGTAAGGCAACTCACTCATGGCCTGAGCCTAACAGAAGCTAAATACAATGCAGATTTTCGTAAACGGGTGTTTGGCTTACCACTTGATCATTTATTTTATCGCGGTTTAACCTTAATAAATGCAGACTCTAACGAAACCTCAGCCTCAGATCATAATCCGATCCAAACAGAGTTTATCCTGCAATAACACCCTGAGCAAAATTAAACCACTTTAAAACTAATCAATTTGGCTTCTTCAGCAAAAAAGCGATAAAAATCCTCTTGCTGATCTTGCTTGCCAACAAATGCTACCAAGGCTTTTTTGTCGGTGCCTTTTACCAGTTCTCGTATTTGAGTTAAGCGTTTTACAAAATTTGTCTTTACCGCTTCAGGCCATGCACTGGTTTGAATTTTGACAACATAGGGTCTGAGGTTTTTATTCTTATTATCCACTTTTTGCCACCAGCCAGCGGATAACTTAATCATAATATAGTCAGCTTCAACTTGTGGTTTATCCCATGCTAAGGTGCTGTAAAACACCTTGGTATCATTATTGTCAGTTTGAAAACGAAACTTTTGCTTGCCTACTGGGTTAATGATTTTTGTGAAAATCTGCCCATATTGGTTTCCCTCAACCCCTTCAAATGAAAGCGCCCTGTCACGATCGTAAGGAAAGTCAAAATACTGATCGACTATGCTTTGAAAAGAGCTGGTCAGATAATTCGCTTTACGCTTACTGCTTACAGTTTTCGCGGCCTTCGACCTTGTTAATTGATTAACATCATCAGCGGCAATCTCGGTAGTACTCACCGCTTTAACGGACTTTGCGGCGGTTAAAGTAAACCGATTTGGATAGGCTAACGGAAAGCCTTCATCACTGCTCAGCCGTGATGTTTTGCCTTGCTGCTTAATTTTACTGCTGGCTTTAGCGTAACAATGCTGCTCATGTTCAACGTTTTTTGAGGTTTTAAAATAAGGTCTACGTAAGTTAACCGCTTTTTTGTAAGAGCAAGGTATAAGCGCCACAGCGCATTCATCGCAAACAAAATTAAGTGATTTTACATTGTCGAGTATATAAAGCTCTTCGTTGGTGACTAATCTATCTAATTGCAAACAGCGAGCATCATCCATATTTAATCTCATTTAACTTAACATTTTCTTTCATAATCAAGCTTATCCGTTGTTATGCTAACGTAAATTTTAGTTAATTGTTAATATAAAATACAGTTGTATGGCGCAGTGTAGTTGATTACAGTAGACAGATAGCTTTTTAGCCGTAATCCGTATTCATTAGCGACACGGATCTGCTATTCGCCTTAATCCTATTACCGAGGCAGATTATGAAACCAAGCACTTTTATGGCATGGATCACCCGTATGCCATTGTTAGAACGTTGGGCTTTGATGCATTGTTTTCAAAAAGAAAACGTATCAGAGCATTGTCATCAAGTCGCTGTGATTGCGCACTTATTGGTGGTCATTAAAAATAAACGCTTTGGCGGTAAGCTAAATCCAGAAAAAGCGGCTACCATCGCCCTTTACCATGAAGTATCAGAAACCAAGCTCCAAGATATCAACTCCAACACCAAATATCACAGTCCTGAATTTACCAAAGCCTTTAAAAAGCTTGAAGATCTGGCTGAAAAAGAATGCTTAGCCTCGTTACCTGAAGATCTGCGTGAAGAAATGGAGCCACTATTAGTTCAAACCCAAGTCGACCCAGAATACAAAGCTATCGTCAAAGCCGCAGATATTTTACAAGCCTATGTGAAAACCATGAATGAGCTACGCTTTAACAATGACGAGTTTCAACATGTAAAAGTTAACTTGGATAAAAAGCTTAAGCAAATGGAACAAGATTTACCTGAAGTAAAATGTTTTATCGAAATTTTCCTCGATAGCTGCACTTCCACATTAGATAAATTGACTGAAAGCGAATTAACTAACTGATGCTCACACAGTAAAGGATGATCAATGTCAGACAATGAAATACACAGTAGTGATGTCACTGAAAATGAATTAGCTGCCATCAATGACAAACAAATGAACGCTGATATTGAGGGCAGCACTAAGATAAATCCATGGCATGAACGCCGCCTAGGTGAAGATAAATTACGCCGTAATGATCACCGCAGTCCGTTTCAGCGTGACAGAGCAAGAATACTGCACTCAGCCGCCTTTCGTCGCCTACAAGCTAAAACTCAGGTACACGGCATTGGCATGAACGATTTTTTTCGCACTCGTTTAACCCATTCATTAGAAGTATCACAAATAGGCACAGGCATCGCTGCCCAGCTTAAACGTAAATTCCCTGACATTGAGCAACTATTAGATTCAATGAGCTTAATAGAGTCACTATGCTTAGCCCATGATATTGGTCATCCGCCATTTGGTCACGGCGGTGAAGTGGCCTTGAACTATATGATGCGCCATCACGGCGGATTTGAAGGCAACGGTCAAACTTTTAGAATTTTAGCCAGACTTGAACCCTACACCGAATACTGGGGCATGAATCTAACCAGGCGAACCTTACTTGGAGTGTTAAAGTATCCCGCTTTATATAGCCAGTTACATGTCGATTTAGGTCACCCAGAAATAACCAGCCACAGACAATTAAGACCTTCACAGTGGCCATCGGTAAAAGGCCTTTTTAACGATGACAAAGATATCTTCGATTGGGTGCTTTCAGGTTTGAGTGTAAATGATAGAAACCGCTTTATCACCATTAAAAACAGCACTAATCAACACTATCCTCACCACAGAACCCAGTATAAATCTTTTGATTGCTCCATCATGGAACTGGCGGATGATATCGCTTATGCAGTCCATGATTTAGAAGATGCTATTGTCATGGGCATAGTCACGCCTTTGCAATGGCAGCAGGATGTCGCTGACAAATTAAGCCAAAGTAATGACCCATGGCTTACTCACGAATTTACCCATATCGCAGATAAATTATTTTCCCATCAACATCACTTACGTAAAGATGCCATAGGTACCTTAGTGAATGGTTTTGTCACTGCCATTAATATCGAGCAAGACGACAAATTTGATGAACCTTTATTAAAATACAATGCCAGCCTAGAGCCTGACTTTGCCATCGCATTGCATACTTTAAAACAATTTGTCTATAAGTACGTTATCCGTAAACCTGAAATGCAAATGCTCGAATACAAAGGCCAACAAATTGTCATGGAATTATTTGAAGCCTTTGAGTCTGATCCACAACGTTTGCTGCCATTAAACACTCAAGAACGTTGGTTACATGCCAAGGAGAATAACCTTAATCCAATGCGAATTATTGCAGATTATATTTCTGGAATGACCGATGAATTTGCCGGTAAGTTGCATCAGCAATTATTTGGCCCCAAGTCTTCTGGCATTTTTGAGATTAGCTTAGAAAGATAACCTTACTTACCTATCAAGATGAGACCCCTATGTTAGTGGCTTTGATGAGCGTTAAGCATCTAAAGTCACTAACACTGTAATAAAACTTCAATTTACTTCCAGCCAAAGCACACTCAGTTAGCTTAAATTTTTATGCTATTAATTCAAAGGTAAAACACTCTTAGTGAATTAACCGCCAGCTTTGCTGGCATGATAATAATCACTTAACTAAGCCTTTTTGTGTAATTAAATTACCATTAGTAGTGATTTGTGCTGTGGATCACGACATATATACCGCTAAAGGAGTAATTTTATCACGTAGACGCTAACAATTTGCCAAGGTCACAGCTATAACAGCTGCTAAGAGTTGTTAACTAAAACGCTTTAGTTAACAATTTTTGAGGACGTAATGATGACTGTCAACAACACCGAACAACTTGAGCTACTGGTAGAGCGAGTCGCTAAAGCGCAGAAAGAATATGCTAATTTCAGCCAAGAACAAGTCGACAATATATTCAGAGCAGCAGCGCTTGCCGCCACAGATTCTCGTATTAAACTTGCTAAAATGGCAGCAACAGAAACCAACATGGGTTTATTAGAAGACAAAGTCATTAAAAATCACTTTGCATCTGAATATATATACAACAAATATAAAGATGATAAAACCTGCGGTATCATCGCTGAAGACATCACTTTTGGCACCATCACCATTGCCGAACCTGTAGGGATAATTTGCGGCATAGTGCCCACAACTAACCCTACCTCAACTGCCATTTTCAAAGCGCTGATTAGCCTTAAAACCCGTAACGGTATTATATTCTCGCCACATCCAAGAGCCAAGCAATCCACCACGACTGCAGCACGTATTGTTTTAGATGCCGCCGTTGCCGCTGGTGCACCCAAAGACATTATCGGCTGGATTGACGAACCTTCAGTGGCGCTGTCTAACCAACTTATGACACACGATAGCATCAACCTTATCCTCGCAACTGGCGGCCCCGGTATGGTTAAAGCTGCATACTCATCGGGTAAACCTGCCATTGGGGTTGGTGCGGGTAATACCCCAATCGTGATTGATGAAACCGCTGATATAAAACGCGCAGTAAGCTCAATCCTTATGTCAAAAACCTTCGATTACGGCGTCGTGTGCGCCTCAGAGCAAGCCATCATCGTGGTAGACAGTATTTATGAGCAAGTTAAACAACGCTTTGAAACTCATGGCGGTTACCTGTTATCCGATTCAGAGACCGCTGCCATGCAAGAGGTTATTCTTAAAAATGGTGGGTTAAATGCTGACATCGTTGGTCAAAGTGCCCCAACCATTGCCAACATGGCAGGAATTACTGTCCCAAGCTGGACTAAGGTATTAATTGGTGAGGTGACGGATATCAATGAAGCTGAAGCCTTTGCCCATGAAAAGTTATCACCACTTTTAGGTATGTACCGCGCCACTGATTTTAATGATGCCATGGACAAAGCTGAAGCATTAGTGACATTAGGCGGCATTGGTCATACCTCAGGGTTATACACTGACCAAGATGGCCAAGTAGAAAGAGTTAAAGCCTTTGGTTTTAGGATGAAAACTGCGCGGATATTAATAAACACTCCAGCATCACAAGGAGGTATTGGCGATTTATATAACTTTAAATTAGCGCCATCACTGACTTTGGGCTGTGGTTCATGGGGCGGTAACTCAATATCTGAAAACGTTGGCCCAAGCCATTTAATTAATAAGAAAACTGTCGCTAAAAGGGCTGAAAATATGTTGTGGCACAAACTACCCTCTTCAATTTATTTCCGCCGAGGCAGTTTACCCATTGCATTAGAAGAGCTATCAACTAAAAAACGCGCCTTAATTGTCACTGACAAGTTTCTGTTTAATAACGGCTATTGCGATGAAACCATTAAAATCTTAAAAGCTCAGGGGCTTGAAACAGAAGTATTCTATGACGTTGAAGCGGATCCTACTTTAGCCATTGTGAAACAAGGCGCTAAAGTTGCTCAAAGTTTCCAACCTGATGTCATCATAGCATTAGGTGGTGGTTCGCCTATGGATGCGGCTAAAATAATTTGGGTATTGTATGAACATCCTGACGTTGATTTTGCTGACTTAGCTTTGCGTTTTATGGATATTCGCAAACGTATTTATAAGTTCCCCAAATTAGGGGTTAAAGCGCAAATGGTGGCAATACCGACCACCTCTGGCACAGGCTCAGAAGTGACCCCGTTTGCCGTGGTAACCGATGAAGTGAGCGGCATGAAATACCCTATTGCTGATTATCAACTCACTCCTAACATGGCAATTGTCGACCCCAATTTAGTAATGGATATGCCAAAGTCATTAACCGCTTTTGGTGGCATTGACGCTGTAACTCACGCATTAGAAGCTTATGTTAGCGTGATGGCAAATGAATTTAGTGACGGTCAGGCCTTACAAGCACTGGAATTATTATGTGAGCATTTACCGGCAGCTTATGAACTGGGCGCTAAAGCCCCCATAGCCAGAGAAAAAGTCCATAACGGCGCCACTATCGCAGGTATTGCCTTTGCTAATGCTTTTTTAGGCATTTGCCACTCAATGGCCCATAAGCTCGGTGCTGAGTTTCATTTAGCCCATGGGTTAGCAAACGCATTGTTAATCAGTAATGTTATTCGCTTTAACGCCACCGATATGCCGACCAAGCAAGCTTCTTTTAGTCAGTACGACCGCCCAAAAGCCTTATGTCGTTATGCAAAGATAGCTGAAACCCTAAAGCTTGAAGGTATTGACTCAAACACCACTGATAAAGACAAGGTAGCATTGCTAATAAGTAAAATAGAACAGTTAAAAACCGCAGTCGGTATTCCGACATCTATCAAGGAAGCTGGTGTTAATGAAGCCGATTTCTTAGCCAAATTGGATGAATTAGCCGAGCACGCTTTTGATGATCAATGTACTGGCGCCAATCCGCGCTTCCCGCTTATTAGTGAGTTAAAGCAGATATTATTAGATAGCTTTTATGGTAAGCCATATCAAGATAACTAATGGCTATGTTCTAGTTGCTACTTTTCGGCACTGGCTCTGGTACAAGTCTACACAAGCTAGAGTTATAAAAGAACTGGCTTGAACAGTAGCGATTAATTAACCGCTGATACAATATTGATTATCATCAAATGTATCAGCGGTATTTTTATTTAATAATTTACTGTTTACCTTTGCTTTATTAGTGTCAGTGAGCCATCCAGATGCACATCACGTTGTGGATATGCCACCACAAAATTGTTTTGCTCTAATAATTCATCCAGTGCAAAACGAATATTACTTCGCGTCACCCTTAACCCCCCTTCTACAGTGGAGTTAATCCAAAAGTTAACTTCAAATATTAGCGCGTTGTCACCAAAGTCTTCAAAACTCACCACAGGTTTAGGCTCAATTAATACCTCTTTTTGTGCGATAGTTGCTTCATATAACAAATCTGCGACAACTCTTGCCTTAGTCCCATAAGCTACGCCAACCCGCACATTTGACCTGACTAAATTATCAACTAGTGTCCAATTCACCACAGTGTTTTCTAATAACGTGCTATTGGGGATCAACAAGTGAACGCCATCAACCCGTCTTATACGAGTCGAACGATTATTAATGGCTTCGACTATGCCTTTAGCACCTTCAACTTCAAGAAAATCACCAATTTTAATGGGGCGTTCCCACATTAATATCCAACCACTAATGAAGTTGTTAATAATGTTTTGCGCGCCAAAACCAAAACCGATTGCAATGGCACCGGACAAAAATGCAAATGCGGTAATGGGCACATTAATTAAATCAAGCGAAGTAATTAATAATATTGCAATGGCGATGACATACAATATACGTTGCAACAGATGGATAATATTAGGGTCAGTCTTTTTAGACGTTAACCGCTTAGTGATCAGTTTTACTAGCAATTTAGTGATGAACAAACCGACAATTATGATCACCGGAATGATCAATAACCCACCTAAGGTAATTGGCTGTTGTGCAACAGTAAACACTGTCAAATTTAGCCATTGTTCAACTTGTACGAAATCCATTATTGCACCTCGTCGTTATTACTAAACCTGAATTCATATTTAGATTCAAGATCCTAAATATACCGCTGACGGATCCACTAAAAACCGTGTACCTAAAGCTTCACGACCAAATAGCATTAAATAACTCATGTCTGAGCGATCGGTAAGGGTAATTTCAATCGACCACTTTTGTTGCCCAAGAACTACTGGCGTTTTAATCACATAACGTTGCTCCGAGGTGCCATTAGATGACTTAATTTTACGGATATCACTAATAGGAGCATGGCAGCTTTTTACCGTATCAACATTATGTGAATCTGGGTGAATATCAAACGAGACACAATGCTCGCCATCTATCAGCACCTTTTTAATATTATCTACATGTAAAGACGAAGTTTTAGCCCCTGTATCCACACGTACTTGTAACTCGGTGATACCCAATTTAGGCAGCGCGATATACTCTAAGTTGCCAATAATCGTTTTATTTTTCATATCGAAACTCATTAATTTACAGAATCTGGTAATAGTTGTTCTTGAACATTTTCAATGTGTTCAGCAATTTTTTCATCATTTTCGCTAAAGTAAGCAATATGAAACATGGCTTCACCTTCTTGCACTAGCGGTATGTTTTGTTTACCGATTATTATGCCAGAGCGTGATGCGATCACCGAGTCAATCACTTCGCCATAGGGGCTACCAATTTCAGCCAAAACTTGCCCTTTAGTAATTTGTTCACCCAAATTAGCAATGTTATGCACAATCCCACTGGCATTGGCACGTACCCACTGACTGCCGTTGGCGATAAATGGGGCGCGCTTTTTCTTTGCTTTTGATGATGATTTTCTAATCATGCCTAAGTGCTGCAACACATTTAAAATGCCTTTCATGCCTGCACGTATTGAAAACTCATCAAATCTTAGCGCTTCACCTGCTTCATACAAGAGGATTTTGGTTTCATTCTTAACAGCTGACTCCCTTAAAGAACCATCCACTAGGTTTGAATTTAAAATAACCGGCACGCCAAACACTTCGGCAAGTAGTTTGGTTTCCTCATCGTCCATATCCGCTCTAATTTGCGGGAAATTAGAGCGGTGTATCGCGCCAGTATGTAAATCGATGCCGTAATCACAATGTCTAACGATTTCATTAAGAAATATATGTGCTACCCGCCCAGCTAATGAACCTTTCGCAGAGCCAGGAAAACAGCGATTTAAATCTCGTCTATCTGGCATGTAGCGGCTTTGATTCACAACCCCATACACATTGACCATAGGTACAGCTATGAGGGTCCCTGAAGTGATCTTAAATTTATTTTGTTTAATTAGCCTTCGTATAATTTCAATGCCATTTAATTCATCACCATGTACCGCCGCACTGATAAATATTGTTGGCCCCGGCTTTTTGGCACGGATGATATGTACCGGTAAAGAAACATCAGCATCGGTATATAATTTTGCTACCGGTAGCTCTATTTTGCGCTGCTCACCGGGTAAAATGGTAAAATCGCCAATAATTAACTTATCCATAATGACGTCCTAATCAGCCTTTACCACGGGTTTTGTTTTTATGGGGCTTGGCATTCTTTTCTAAAAATTGAAATACCATTGACGCGACATCTTTACCCGTTGCCGTTTCAATACCTTCAAGCCCTGGTGATGAATTAACTTCCATCACCATAGGGCCATTTTGTGAGCGCAGTAAATCAACGCCGCATAAGTTTAGCCCCATAATTTTGGCTGCATTAACTGCTGTTTCACGCTCTTCTTTAGATAATTTAACCACTACAGCAGAGCCACCGCGGTGCAAGTTGGAACGAAACTCACCTTCTGCCCCTTGGCGCTTCATTGCCGCAACAACCTTACCGCCAACCACTAAACAGCGAATATCGGCGCCACCAGCTTCTTTAACAAATTCTTGTACCAAAATGTTGGCTTTTAACCCCATAAAGGCTTCGATAATGGCTTCAGCAGCTTTAGCGGTATCAGCAAGAACCACCCCGATACCTTGAGTGCCTTCTAGTAGCTTAATCACAACAGGCGCGCCACCAACGTTTTTAATTAAATCTTTAATGTTGTCAGGCTTATTAGCAAAACCGGTACGTGGCAGCCCAATGCCTTTACGTGACAATAATTGCAATGAACGTAATTTATCGCGAGATCGGCTAATGGCGACAGATTCATTGATATTAAAAGTCCCCATCATTTCAAATTGTCTCGCCACAGCAGTACCGTAAAATGTTACCGATGCTCCAATACGCGGGATCACCGCATCATACATAGGTAACTCTTTACCATCGTAGCGCAAGGTTGGCTTACTGCTGGTAATATCCATGTAGCAATGTAATGTATCAATAATATCCACTGTGTGGCCCATAGCTTCACCGGCCTCTTTTAAGCGGCGAGTTGAATATAAATTTGGGTTTCTTGATAGAATGGCAATTCTCATAATATGTCCTGAACATGTTTCTTTTATTGCACAAAGGTGCTGTAATTCGCTGAGTGTAAGAGTATCTCTCTCATAAATATAACGTTATATTTTGATGTGTTTAATTAAAAAATTTAATCACAGCTTTTAAAGGATTTTGATGAAAGTAGAATTATTAAAAACATTTTTAGAAGTTAGCCATACGCTACATTTTAGAGTCGCTGCCGAAAATTTGTTTATCACTCAATCTGCTGTCAGTGCCAGAATCAAGCTTTTAGAAGAGGACTTGGGGGTGTTACTGTTTGATCGCAGTAAGAAACACCTCAAATTAACACCAGAAGGAAACCGATTAATTAAGCATGCCAATGAGCTGTTATTGATGTGGCAAAAAGCCAAGCAAGATGTGGGGATTGCTGAGGGTGATAACCACCAACTGGCCATAGGTTCTATCATGTCTATATGGGATATCGTCCTACAAGGCTGGCTCACCAAAATTCACCTCAATATCGAAGGGATGAGTTTATTAACCAGTACCCTATCGCCCGTTGAATTAAGAAAAAGCCTGTTAAGTCGCGTTATTGATGTGGCCTTTTTATTCGAGCCGCCTTATGTAGAAGATCTTGTCATCACTAAGGTTGCGACTGTGCCGTTATACCTAGTGAGCACAGAATCAAATCGTGCCAAACAAAAGTCGACATTAGCAAACTACATTATGGTGGACTATGGTGAGTCGATTAACAGCCAATACCGCCGCAATTTTCAAGACTCACCGCCAGCAAAACACTCGATGAACCAACCAAGGATTGCACTTAATTTTTTATTGGATGTCGGTGGCTCCGCCTACCTGCCAAGACAAATGGCGTTTGAATATATTGAAAGCAATAGACTTTTTATTGTCGAAGATGCGCCGGTTTTTTCTCGAGAAATTTATGCAGTGTATTTAGAAAAAGGCCATAAAGTCGATATTATTGAACAAACGCTACAGCTATTTCCCTACCTTAAAACTTGATTTTAAATCAGTGAAACAGCAAGGCAAAATTAACAGCTGGCGTAATTTTAGTCTGCTACTCACAAAGCCCAACAAGGATAACCATGGACAGAAGAGCGTTTTTAACAGCTTTGGTAAAAGGCAGTGCCGTGGTTGGCGCTGGTGTGACAATTGCAGGTACAGTGACTTGGTTTAGCATCACCCCAGCACCTCGGCCATTGACTATAGATAATATATTATCTCAAATAGCGCAATTGCTTGCTGCAGCCGTCATTGGCAACAACCCAGAGCAAGCAGCAAAGGCTACTTTAAGCACGACATCAGCAGGTTGGGATTTAAACCAAATTTTTACTCATTGCGCCCAAAGTGTTGAGTATTCAATGACAGGTTATCCCCAGCAAAAAGCAGAGATTTTTAAACACACTATTGGGGCTAGCGCATTTGCTTTATTCAGTGCTAAAGGCAAGATGACTCATAACCTTGCAGAAGTCATACCCGGTGCACCTTTAATTTCAAAGCAGGCTGATTATTTGCTAGCCCTCAAAAGATTGCAACAATCGCTCGTAGATTTTCAGCAATATAACGGTCATTTACAGCCCCACTTTGCTTATGGCAAGCTCAGTAAACAAGACTACGCCCTTGCCCATGTAATGCACTTTAATAATCATATGCAGCAAATACAGCTGCGCACGTTAAGCTGAAACTATATAAGGTCAATAACAGCCATTATATTGGCCTAGTGTCAGCAATTTGGTTTAACGAGACCTAGTGTTAGTTCACCAATAAGCGCATCTGGTTGATCGACTCCAATATATACACTATCAATACCTTTAATAGGCTCAACTAAGGTTAGTTTGACATTGGGAGCGCCAGAAAAGTTAAAGCGTTTTATCGTTTCAGCACGTCGAATGGCTAATTTGTTGGGTTCGACAGTTTTAATATTACTTAAATCAATGCTAAAGCTATTAAACACTCCGTAGCGAATATGTAATTTATTCTGAATTCCGATGCTTGCTCCTGAGCCTGAATTTAAATCTGCGAGGCCAAGCTCAGCTTGAGTGTTTGGGTTGTAATTATCAGTGACTAATGAGGCTGCACAATTCTCTATTGTGATCGGTCTGCGTGACATAGCACGGTATTCAGCAATAAAGAATACTAAACTCACCAAGGTTAATGCCGTTACCACATTAGCGCTGAACGCTGAAAACATAAAATGAACCAGTAAATGCATCAGCGGTATTTCAAACATTATCATCATTATAAATCCTAGCGCGTTAGACTGATTACCGTCTTTATGATGATAACTAAATTGTGAATCACCGTGATATGTTGACGGTTTGATTAAATGGCCACACAAAAAGAAGCTCCAAACTCTGGCTTCAAAAATCATGATATCGGCTACCAAGTTATTACCAAATAAAGCACTAATTGGCTGCTTAATTGCAATATCAGGATCAACTCCTGATTTAAGCGCCGTTTTTATGGCAAATATCACGCAGGTAATTGAAAATGCCTCAATTAATACAAATACCGTCAGTAACAGGTAACGGATCTGAGTTAAATAAGGCCATAATATTTGTTGCTCTGAGGGAATAATATAACTGCCAAGCAGTATTAAAATAGCAAAATAACCGAGTGCCTTAACAAGTGCTAACTTGGTAGATTTGATACACAAAAAGCAAATTATGGGTAAAATGATAGCAGCGTCAATGAGTAACAACCAATCGAATTTTGCTGCGCCATAATCATTAATCCACATATCGTTTTGATAAAATAAAAACCAGGCAAACGATAGAACTAGCAGACTAATAAAAGGGATTTTGGAAGCTAATGGCCATGTTCGCATTCGATCACTCCTTAATTAACACTGTTTTTCTTAGCAAATAAAAACCTATCAGTGGCCTTCTTCTGACCATCGACGATATGATCTTGGGTAAAGCTGGTGACAATTTCAAAATCATATTGGCAGAGCAAAGACGCTATAAATTCAGGTTGATAAAAATACATATGTAGCTTGTCACCTTCAGCAGACTCTTGCACACATGATTGACTGTAATCATCTTGCATAAAGCCAATATAGATCAACGCTTGTGGTGTGGATACCTTAGCTAAAGATTCAATAAAAGGCGCTATATCGCTTTTTGCTAAATACGGCAGACAAAATGAGCACAGCAGTACATTAAATTTATCGTTAGAAACAGATATCTGCCGGATATCGTTAACCTCAAATTTCCCCGTCGGGTTTTGCTGCTTGGCAATCGTTATCATCGCCGTAGATAAATCTATTCCACTGATATTTATCGGGACATTTCGTTGCTGAGCTAATGCTTGTTGCAAATACAAACTGGCGTTACCTGGTCCGCAGCCGATATCGTATACGGAAATACCCGTTTCTGTTTTAAATGCCGATTTAGAACTAGATTCAATGTTGAATTGAGTGTCTATTAACGCAGCAAAACGATTAAGACTATCAGCATATAAGGCACAATCCATGTATTTTTGCTGATATTTATCAGCCGCTTTATCAAATACGTTTACTGTTTGCTGGTACTTGTCCATTTAACGAAGTGTCCATTTTAAAGTGCCAATTTAAGAGTATCTATTTATACACTATTAATTTGATGATCGGTCCTATTTTAAAGACAAAAAAGCCACTCGAAAGTGGCTTTTAGCTGTTATTAGTTAAACTCTAGCGTTATAAAGCGCTGATAGCCTCTTTACATAACTGGGTAATACGACCCCAATCTTCTTGTTCCATTGCATCAGTAGGCGCGATCCAGCTACCACCAATACAATCAACATTGGCTAATGCTAAGTAGTTTTTATAGCTTGTCGGCGTAATACCGCCTGTTGGACAAAAACGAATATTCGCCAATGGACCCGAGAAGGCTTTCAATGCATTAACGCCGCCAGACGCTTCAGCTGGGAAGAATTTAAAATGAGTGTAACCCAACTCCATCCCCGCCATGACTTCTGAGATGCTCGCAACACCTGGAATTAACGGCACATTACCACGCTTAGCTGCTTTTAACAGGTCAACGGTAGCACCTGGCGTAATAATAAATTGTGAACCCGCATCTACAGCTTGCTGCAGTTGCAATTCATTTAAAATAGTACCTGCCCCCACTAACGCATCTGGGACTTCTTTAGCAATTAATGCAATGGCTTCTAAAGCACATTCTGTGCGTAAAGTGACTTCTAAAACACTGATGCCGCCCGCTACTAATGCTTTAGCTAACGGTACTGCATGCTCAATTTTATTGATAACCATTACAGGAACAATCGGGCTGCGTTTAAAAATATCTTGTGGCTGTAACGTCCAGTTATTCTCAAGCATTCGAGTATCTTCCTTTTAATTAATAAATTTCGTCAATGGCACTGGTACTACGAGCGCCTGTTTCTGGGCTGCTTAAACTATTTCGTAAAGCACCGAATAATTCACGGCCCATGCCATAACTTGAGTGATGTAGATCTACTTTCCCTGCTACACGTGCAGTTAAAGTGGCTTCATCCACCAGTAAACTTAGCTCGCCGGTATCAGCATTAACACGGATCATGTCGCCATCTTCAACCTTAGCGATAAGGCCACCATCTAATGCTTCTGGCGTTAAGTGAATCGCTGCAGGCACTTTGCCTGACGCGCCAGACATACGGCCATCTGTAACAAGCGCCACTTTGAAGCCCTTATCTTGTAAGGTACCTAAATATGGCGTGAGTTTATGTAACTCTGGCATACCGTTAGCTTTCGGGCCTTGGCCTTTTACCACCACAACACAATCTCGGTCTAAACCACCTGCTTGGAAAATTGCATCAAGCTTGTTTTGGTCGTCAATCACAACCGCTGGACCTTCAACAATTCTGTTAGCTGCTGGTACAGCAGAGACTTTGATCACTGAACGACCAAGGTTACCTTTAAGTAATTTTAGACCGCCGTTATTTTGAAAAGGTGTGTCGATGTGAGTTAACACTTCTTTGTCTAAACTTTCTGTTGGCCCATCAACCCAAGTTAACTTGCCATCAAGAATGCGCGGCTCTTGGGTATATTTACGTAAACCAAAGCCCGCTACAGTGTTGACATCCTCATGGATAAGCCCTGCATCTAGCAATTCTTTGACTAAAAATGCCATACCGCCTGCGGCGTGGAAATGGTTAATATCAGCATGACCGTTTGGATAAACCTTTGCCAATAATGGTACGCAATCAGATAAATCTGAAAAGTCATCCCAGTTTACAATGATGCCAGCGGCGCGCGCTGCAGCAACAATGTGCATAGTCAGGTTGGTAGAACCACCTGTTGCAAGGATGCCTACAATGCCATTAACCACTGATTTTTCATTTACAATCTCACCGATTGGGGTGTATTGGGTGCCCATTTCGGTTAAACGACACACTTGTTTAGCTGCCATTGCGGTTAGTTCATCACGTAGTGGATCATCAGGATTCACAAACGAAGAACCAGGTAACTGTAGCCCCATCATTTCAAGCATTAACTGATTAGAGTTAGCAGTACCGTAGAAAGTACAAGTACCCGCACTGTGATAAGAGCTTGATTCAGCTTCTAACAATGCCGCTCTATCAACTTTACCTTGTGCAAATTGTTGACGTACACGGGCTTTTTCTTTGTTTGGAATACCAGATTTCATTGGGCCTGCTGGCACAAACATCATTGGTAAATGACCAAAACTTAACGCGCCAATCAATAAACCCGGAACAATCTTGTCGCAAATACCTAATAATAAGGCGCCGTCAAACATATTGTGAGATAAACCCACCGCCGTTGACATTGCAATCACTTCACGACTCAGTAAGCTTAGCTCCATGCCAGGTTGGCCTTGGGTAACACCGTCACACATTGCCGGAACGCCCGCAGCAACTTGAGCAACACTACCGACTTCTTGGCAGGCTTTTTTAATGAAATTTGGGTAATCTTCATATGGCTGATGAGCAGATAACATGTCGTTAAATGCCGTCACAATACCGATATTCGCTTTGGTTAATTGACGTAAAGAGTCTTTATCATCTGGCTTACAAGCCGCAAAACCGTGGGCTAAGTTACCACAGCTTAATGCACTACGATGTACGCCTTTGGCGCGAGCATCGTTTAATGCTTCGAGATATTTTTTACGTGAATCTTGGCTACGAGCGATAATTCGATCGGTAACAGCTTGAACTACTGAGTGCATGGTTAACTCCTTTACGCGCTATAAAACACATCAACGGGCGTTTTACGCTGCGCTAATACGGCTCTAATTGGCATTGCATTCACATCGTCGCTTTCCAAAGCTTGGCGATATACGGATAGTTTTGACTCACCTACTAAATGCAGATAAATCTGGCGACTGTTTAAAATGGCACCTTTAGATAAGGTAATACGTGCATGTGGAGCAGTCGTTGGATTAACGGCTGCGCAAAGTAAATCAGTCGTAAAAGCGTTTTCTAATTCTTTACTGCAAGGGAACCACGAACAAGTGTGGCCATCTGTACCCATGCCTAATACCACAACATCAAATGGTTTAGGGAAGTTAGCCAGAGACTCAATCGTCATGTCACAGCCCTTTTCAGGGCTATCAAACATATTCTTTAAACCACGGAATTTGGCACTTGCTGCGCGATTTTGTAATAAATGTGCTCTTACTAAGCGCTCGTTAGAATCTGCAGCTTCTGCATCTACCCAACGTTCATCGGCAAGTGTGATATAAACATCACTCCAGTCGATCGCTTTATTGCTTAGTAATTGAAATAATTTAAGCGGTGTCGAGCCACCTGAAACAACAAGGCTTGCTTTACCACGGCTATCAACCGCATCCTGCAACTGACTGGCAATTTTGTCAGCTAATTTGGTTTCGAGATCCGCTGGGGTTGCAAATGCTTTAAATACAGATTCTTTAATCATAATATTTCCTTACTCGTCCCAAGAACGACCATCTTTAGTGATTAAAGCAACTGAAGCCACAGGGCCCCATGTACCTGCTGGATATGGCTTAGGCTTCTCGCCGCCATTTTCCCAAGAATTGATGATGCCATCGACCCAAGTCCAGGCTTGCTCAACTTCATCACGGCGCACGAACAATGCTTGATTACCTAACATGGCTTCAAGTAATAAACGTTCGTAAGCGTCGGCAATGCGTTCGTTTTTAAAGGTATCGGTGAAACTTAAATCAAGTTTGGTGGTTTGGATGCGTTGCTTTTCTTCCAGACCTGGGACTTTATTCATCATTTGAATTTCAACACCTTCATGGGGTTGCAAACGAATAGTCAACTTGTTTGGTGGTAAGTTACGCATGGTGTCACGATATAAATTATGCGGCGGGTTTTTGAAGTAAACCACAATCTCACTGCTCTTAAACGGCATACGTTTGCCACTACGTAAGTAGAACGGCACGCCAGCCCAGCGCCAATTATCAATATCAACGCGAAGCGCTACAAAGGTTTCAGTGTTAGATTTAACATTGGCGCCCTCTTCTTCTAAATAACCAGGAACAGGTGAGCCTTTTAAATAACCACTAGAATATTGACCACGAACCGTGTTTTCAAACACGTTGTTTGGGGTAATTGGACGCAATGACTTAAGTACTTTTACTTTTTCATCACGAATGCTATCAGCATCTAAATTTACTGGCGGGTCCATTGCCACAAGCGTCAGCACTTGCAGTAAATGGTTTTGGATCATGTCACGCATTTGACCTGCAGTATCAAAGTATCCCCAACGACCTTCAATACCGACTTCTTCAGCTACGGTGATTTGTACATGATCAATCGTGCGGTTATCCCACTTAGAAGCAAACAATGAATTCGCAAAGCGCAGGGCAATGAGATTTTGAACGGTTTCTTTACCTAAATAGTGGTCAATTCGGTAAACTTGATTTTCATTGAAGAATTCAGAAACTTTGTCATTAATGACTTTTGATGACGCAAGGCAAGTGCCAATTGGCTTTTCAAGCACGATACGGGTGTCGGAATGAATAAGGTTTTGCTCATTAAGACAACGACAGATTTCACCAAAGATTGACGGAGGCGTGGCGAAATAGCTGACCATTACACGCTTAGTTGGCTCTAAAAGACCATGGAAAGCTTTGTAGCCTTCAGAATCGGTAAAATTAGTACCGATATAATGACAACGAGCAATAAAGCGAGCGAGGGTCTCTTCACATAACTCGTCCTTTACAAAAGTGTTTAATGCTTTATTGACAAGTTCAATGAACTCTTCTTGAGTAAAGGCATCTTTAGCGACACCAATAACTTTGGTGTCTTTATCTAATAGATTCGCTTTATCAAGCTGATAGAGAGAAGGTAACAACTTACGGCGTGCTAAATCGCCTTTGGTGCCAAAAAGTACAAAGTCGCAAGCCTTGGCGCCTATTGATGAGTTACTCATTGCTTAAAATACTCCTTTATTATGCGTGTTCACAGGCAAACCATTTTTAGTTGCCAGTGAATAAAAGCACACTTTTGTTGTAATATAACAACAGAATTAAATTTGTGCATTATAATTTTACAATTATTGATATTGGTTACATCTAGCCTTTTTCACATAAAACCTGATAGTATTTTAGTTGTTAAATTACTTTACTATCATAGATTAGTTACAAAAAATAAAACAAAACGGCTTATAATCGTTTTTAGAGGTATGAAAATTACTTCATTTCCTCCTAAATTGTAATTTATGATATAAAATTACATCATCCATTTTAGCGGACAATTACTTATGAATACCCTTGAGAAGGTGCAAAAAAGCCTTACACAATTTAGTAAGTCAGAGCGAAAAGTTGCAGAGGTCATTCTCTCTTCTCCGCAAACGGCGATTCACTCTAGTATTGCAACGCTTGCCAAAATGGCTGACGTCAGCGAACCCACTGTGAACCGTTTTTGTCGCAGACTTGATACTAAGGGCTTCCCTGATTTTAAGTTACATTTGGCCCAAAGTCTTGCTAACGGTACACCTTATGTAAGCCGCCATGTTGAAGAAGATGATTCTCCTGAATCCTATACAACAAAAATCTTCGAATCTTCAATGGCATCCCTTGATACTGCCCGTCAAAGCCTTGATGTGGTTGCAGTCAATAAAGCCGTAGATATTTTAACGCAAGCTAAAACAATATCGTTTTTTGGCCTGGGAGCATCCTCATCAGTTGCTCACGATGCGCAAAATAAGTTCTTCCGTTTTAACGTACCGGTCATTTGTTTTGATGATGTATTAATGCAACGTATGAGCTGTATTGGCTGCGATGAAGGTGATGTTGTGGTGCTTATATCCCACACTGGCCGTACTAAATCATTAATCGAAATAGCCCGAATTGCCCGTGAAAATGGCGCTGCGGTGATTGGGATTACTGCTCGTAACTCGCCACTGTCTCACGAATGTACGTTGCCTGTTACCATGGAAGTGCCAGAAGATACTGACATGTATTTACCTATGGCTTCACGTTTAGCACAGCTGGTTACTATTGATGTGTTAGCCACAGGCTTTACCTTGAGAAGAGGCCCGCGTTTTCGCGATAATCTAAAACGTGTTAAAGAAGTATTGAAAGAATCTCGGATAAATAAAGATCTTACCATCTAATTATTACTAAATAATTACCTGTCCGAAAGGCCGAACAATATTACCTGTTCGGCCTTTTTTATTGAATTTATACGACTCAGTCACAGATATATATCTCAAAAACGATCTTTTTGTTCGTAACTTTCCTACATAATTCGAAAATCTCTGTTAATATAAGTCCATAATATTTAGTACCGAATTCTTTTTCTTTTAAATTAACGGAGTATCCTATGTTCCGCAGAACTAAAATCGTTACGACACTTGGACCTGCAACCGACCGCGATGATAACCTACGTAAAATCATTGCCGCTGGTGCAAATGTTGTACGTCTTAACTTCTCACACGGCTCACCAGAAGATCATCTTAAACGTGCTACTGACGCTCGCAATATTGCAAAAGAGTTAGGTGTTCACGTAGCTGTATTAGGTGATTTGCAAGGCCCCAAAATTCGTGTATCTACCTTTAAAGATAACAAAAAAATTCAGTTGAATTTAGGTGATACTTTCATTTTAGATGCAGATCTTGCTAAAGGTGAAGGTGACGAGAAACAAGTTGGTATCGATTATAAAGAATTGCCAAATGACGTTGTCATAGGTGACATTCTTATGCTTGATGACGGCCGTGTTCAGCTTAAAGTTGAATCTGTAGAAGGTCGTAAAGTTTTCACTAGTGTTACTGTTGCGGGTCCTTTATCTAATAATAAAGGCATCAACAAAAAAGGCGGCGGATTAACAGCCCCTGCACTAACTGAAAAAGACAAAGCAGATATTTTAACGGCTGCGCAAATTCAGGTTGATTACTTAGCCGTTTCTTTCCCACGTACTGGCGCTGATTTAGATTTAGCACGTAAGCTTGCTGAAGATGCGGGCAGTTTTGCACTTATTGTATCAAAAGTAGAACGTGCAGAAGCTGTTGGTACTGATGAAGCGATGGACGATGTCATTAAAGCATCTGACGCGGTAATGGTTGCACGTGGTGACTTAGGTGTTGAAATTGGCGATGCTGCATTAGTTGCAGTACAAAAGAAACTTATCCGTCGTTCACGTCAATTGAACAAAGTTGTGATTACTGCAACTCAAATGATGGAATCAATGATTTCAAGCCCTATGCCAACTCGTGCTGAAGTTATGGACGTAGCGAACGCCGTACTAGATGGCACTGACGCTGTGATGCTTTCAGCTGAAACTGCTGCCGGTGACTTCCCTGAAGAGACTGTGTTAGCAATGAGCAATGTTTGTGCTGGTGCAGAACAGCATCCATCAGTGATGTCTTCTAAGCATAGAATGAACGAAACATTCGATACTATTGAAGAAACCATTGCCCTTTCAACTATGTATGCTGCAAACCATTTAAAAGGTGTTAAAGCTATCATCAGCTTGACTGAATCAGGCGAAACCACCAAGTTAATGTCGCGCATCAGCTCTGCATTACCAATTTTCGCACTGTCTCGTCATCAAAAGACCTTAGCAAAATTAGCTTTATTCCGTGGCGTTATGCCAGTTCAGTTTGATTCTACAGCTTTCCCAGCTGATGCATTAGCATCAGAAGCGTTAAAAGCGGTTGCAGCTGCTGGTTACCTTAAATCAGGTGACATGGTATTAATGACTAAAGGCGATGCAATGGAAACTGTTGGTGGCACTAACACTTGTAAAGTACTTGTTGTTGCTTAATATGAGTTAATTGCTTCAAATAGCTAATAAAAAACCACCTGATTAGGTGGTTTTTTTATGTGCTAAATATGTGTGTTTTGATTTAGAAAATTGTGTGTCGTCATTATTTCAGGCTAACAGTACCCAAGGCATAAACATTACTTGTTTAACATTCAAACCTCAGGTAACGCTAGACCGTTACAGTCAAACGTCAGTTAACTTTCGATTATAGGCTTTCAAAATCATTGACATGAATAGCAGCTAAGCGCTTTTCATTGGCATCAAGTAGCTGCTCAAGCTCTGCTTGATTAATCACGTGATTGGCTAAAGCTTGGTTAAACAAGTCAACCATTGGCTGTTTCGCATCAAGAGTCCCCGCTTTTTGGGCTTTCTTAAGGCGAGAGTACAAACCTTTACAAGCATATTTAGCTGTAAATGCTTGCTCAACTTCAGCAATGCCGCTGCTATCTCCGTCAAAATCAGCACATAAGAAAGTTAACCTATCTCTTGCTGGCGAAGGTTGCATGAAACCATCTGCTAAGGTCGTTGCTTGTTTGTCAGTTGGCGCATTAAAGTGATTACCTAATGGAAATATGATCACTCTAAGCAATACGCTAACAAACTTATTTGGGAAGTTACGAATAGCCTCTTCCAATGCTTTAGCGGCAAGATGTAATCTTTCAGTCATGACATAATGCACTGCCGGTAAATCATCTTGTTGACGGCCATTATCTTCAAACAGCTTTAAGGTTGCTGATGCTAGGTATAATTGACTTAGCACATCGCCCATACGCGCTGAGATCATCTCTTTACGTTTTAAATCACCGCCCATGACCAACATAGCTAAATCAGTCATTATCGCTAAAGCTGCCGAGATACGGCTCATATCACGATAATATTGCTGAGTGGTACCACTAACTGGCGATGAATTGGTTTTACTGGCTGTTAATGCATTAAAGAAAGCCATGACGCCATTTCGAATAGCATAAGTCATATGGCCCATTAATAATGAATCGAAACGGTTAATGGCTGCTTTTTGATCTTCCATCGCCGCAGTTTCCATTTCAGCCAATACATAAGGATGACAGCGTGTTGCCCCTTGACCAAAAATCATCAGCGAACGGGTCAAAATATTCGCCCCTTCAACAGTGATAGAAATAGGACTGGCCATATAAGCATGACCGAGATAGTTTTTCGACCCTAACTGAATACCTTTACCAGACTGAATATCCATCGCATCTTCTACCACATCTCGACCTAATTCAGTCATGTGATATTTAGCAATCGCTGTAACCACCGATGGTTTCACTTTTAAATCAATACCGGTGGTGGTTAAACATCTGGCCGCTTCTAATTGATAAGTGTTAGCGATAATACGCGCTAGCGCTTCTTGTACACCTTCAAATTTACCAATTGGCATACCGAACTGCTGTCTTACATAACTATAAGCTGTTGTGGTTTTAGTGGCCATATGACCCGATGCAGTTGCCAATGCTGGCAATGAAATACCACGGCCGGCAGATAAACACTCAACCAGCATTCTCCAGCCTTTACCCGCAAACTGAGGGCCGCCAATAATCCAATCCAGTGGAATGAATACATCTTCACCACTTGTGGTGCCGTTCATAAAGGCCATCATCAATGGATTATGACGACGACCAATTTCAACACCGGGATGATCGGTTGGAATTAACGCACAGGTAATACCAAGATTAACCGTATCACCTAATAAGCCCTCAGGGTCACGCATTTGAAATGCAAGACCAAGCACTGTAGCTACAGGTGCCAAGGTAATGTAACGTTTATCCCAAGTAAGACTTAAACCTAATACTTCTTCACCATTAAATTCGCGGCGACACACAATACCAGTATCAGGTATTGCACCAGCGTCTGACCCCGCCTCTGGGCCAGTTAACGCAAAACACGGTAGCTCATCACCATTAGCTAACGCAGGTAACCAACGCTGTTTTTGCTCTTCAGTACCATAATGAGTTAATAACTCACCAGGGCCTAAAGAGTTAGGAACCATAACCGTAACGGCCGCACTAATGCTGCGAGAGGCAATTTTACTGACAATGGTTGAGTTGGCGTAGGCAGAAAACTCTCGACCACCAAATTTAGTGGGAATAATTAATGCAAAAAAACCTTCTTTTTTGAAGTAATCCCATAACTCAGGTGGTAAGTCTTTGCGGTTGTGAACAATGTCATAATCATCCATCATACTCAGCGCTGTTTGCACTTGGTTATTGATAAAGTCTTGCTCAGCTGCTGTTAATTGGGGTTTACCGTAATTGTGAAGCGTGTTCCAGTTTGGATTTCCGCCAAACAATTCACCTTCCCACCACACATCACCCGCTTCCATCGCCTCTTTTTCAGTACTAGATAATGGCGGAAGTACTTTCTTAAAAAACGAAAAAACCGGACGCGTGATAAATCGCATCCTTAAATTACGCACACCAAATAACACAGCAAGTGCTATTAAAACCAGTATAACGACAGTCATGTTAATCCCTTATTACTTAGCTAAAATTGGCACTGAAACACCAGCGGCCATATATGGAATCACCTTACGAATGATTGCTTCAGTATCATTATGTTCACCATAATCAGCTTCTGCAATTTCGTTAAGTGCATCAGCTGAAGCCATGGTGAATACTATGGTCCCTAAGGTAAAGTGTAGTCGCCAAAACATTTCTGCAGGCGGAATATGCGGCGCACTTTCTGATACCGCTTTAACGAAAACTTTTAAATAATCACCATAATGCGTGGTGATAAACCACCTTAAATGGCCCTGACTTTCGATATAACCACGACCTAACAATTGCAGAAATATCGTTGTTCCCCCCTGCCTAACTTGGTTTAATTCCAATAATGGATTAATTAGAGATGAAAATATCTCATTCAAATTAGCTAGTTGTGGATTTTTAAATAATCTATCTATTTCAGCAGCTGCGCTTGGCATGAACACATCTAAATAGCGTGCTAATACAGCTCTAATCAGCTCTTTCTTTGAACCAAAATGATAATTAACTGAAGCTAAATTAACTTCGGCTTTGCTAGTAATTAGACGTAAAGATGTTTCTGAAAAGCCCCTCTCAGCGAAAAGTTTTTCAGCAGCATCTAATATTCTTGTTTTTGTATCTGTTCTGCCTGCCATTCCATGACCCAAATCAATTAAAACACTCGTTTAAATTAAACATTGAGCGCACAGTTGTCAATCTAATTTCTTGTAGCTATTACATCTCAACACAGTAACAGCAACCCTTTGTGCACCAAGTTGCAACTAAAATGCAATATTTAAGTTAATTATGTAAACTGTCGTCGAAAATAAAAATAAGGAAACCTGTAAGATGAAGTTAACTATTAAACAACCGTCTACTATCGCTGTTGTTATTTCAATGGCGCTTGGCCTTTCAGCCTGCCAACAAATGGATGAAGAGATTAATTTAACCACCACAAATCCTCTGCCACCAGCTAGCCAATCAAATGAAAAAACAACCAAAATTGATAGCGCTTCAGCAATCGCATTTATTAATGATGCTGAAGCACAGTTGGCCAAACTCTCTGTAGAAGGCGCACGCACCGAATGGGTTTATAGCAATTTTATCACTGAAGATACTGCTGCGCTTTCTGCTGCAATTAGTGAAAAAATGACTTCGATGTCAGTTGGCTTTGCCACCGAAGCGGCTAAATATGCCAAGGTCGAATTAGATCCTGTTAACGCCCGCAAGTTACATATTTTACGAAGTAGCTTGGTATTACCTGCGCCATTAGATCCTGCTAAAAACGCTGAGCTTGCACAAATTAGCTCAGAACTGAATGGCTTATACGGTAAAGGGAAATACTGTTTTGCCGATGGTCGCTGCTTAACCCAGCCAGAATTATCAAATTTGATGGCTGAATCTCAAGATCCTGCGGTGCTATTAGAAGCATGGCAAGGATGGCGTGAAATAGCCAAACCTATGCGTCCATTATTTAAACGTGAAGTTGAGCTGGCTAATGAAGGCGCGCAAGATTTAGGCTTTAGCGATTTATCAGAACTTTGGCGTAGTCAATATGATATGGAGCCTGAGGCGTTTTCAGCCGAATTAGACCGACTTTGGGGTGATATTAAACCTTTATATGATTCACTACATTGTTATGTCCGTGGCGAACTAAATCAGCAATATGGAGACGAGGTAGCACCAGATAATGGTCCTATTCCTGCGCATCTATTGGGTAATATGTGGGCTCAGCAATGGGGAACCATTTACAATACTGTCGCCCCTGATGATGCAGATCCTGGCTACAATGTTACCGAGCTTTTAGCGGCCAATAACTATGATGAAATTAAAATGGTTAAGCAAGCTGAAGGGTTTTTCTCATCATTAGGCTTTGAAGCGCTACCAGAAACATTTTGGACTCGCTCATTATTTGTGCAGCCTAAAGATCGCGATGTCGTTTGTCATGCTTCAGCTTGGGATCTAGATAACGAAGACGATATTCGCATTAAAATGTGTATTCAAAAAACCGCCGAAGACTTTACCGTTATTCATCATGAATTAGGTCACAACTATTATCAGCGCGCTTATAAAAACCAACCTCACCTATTTAAAGGTTCTGCAAACGACGGTTTCCATGAAGCCATTGGTGACACGATTGCGCTATCAATTACGCCGAGTTACCTCAAACAAATCGGTCTATTAGATGAAGTGCCTGATGAATCAAAAGACATCGGACTGTTACTGCGTCAAGCCCTTGATAAAATTGCCTTCATGCCATTTGGTTTGATGATCGATCAATGGCGCTGGAAAGTATTTAATGGCGAAATTAGCCCAGCTCAATATAACCAAGCTTGGTGGGATTTACGTGAAAAATACCAAGGCGTTAAAGCGCCTATAGCACGTACTGAAGCAGACTTTGATCCGGGCGCTAAATATCACGTCCCTGGCAATGTTCCTTACACACGCTACTTTTTAGCCCACGTACTTCAATTCCAGTTCCATAAAGCATTATGTGAGATCGCCGGTAATGAAGGCCCAGTGCACCGTTGTAGTATTTATGGTAATAAAGACGCCGGAGATAAGCTTAATCAAATGCTTGAGTCAGGTTTAAGTCAGCCGTGGCCTGAAGCGTTAAATATCGTCACTGGCACTAAAAACATGGATGCTAAAGCGGTACTCGATTATTTTGCGCCATTACAAGTGTGGTTAGATAAGCAAAATAGCCAACAAAACCGTCAATGCGGTTGGTAACTCATCGTTAGCTGTTTTAAATGAACTGCCAATAACAAATAGGCCCACTGACTGTTTTAGTGAGTAGGCCTTGTTATAAGGGTAATAACGCTATGTGATGCCGATAATATAGACTACCTAAAACCGCTTCCTTTACGATTAGTTTCACTTGCCTCAATTCGTTGCTGAGCGGATTTAACCAGCATAACAAATACTGCACCGGTGCCACCCTGAGTACGAGTAGCAGAATGATAGGCTTGCACTTCGTCTAACTGCATCAACCATTGGCACACTGCTGATTTCATTAACCCTGGGTATGGCTTACTTTTAAAGCCTTTACCGTGAATAACCAAAATATTACGCTCACCACGATGATGTGCTTTGATAATCGCCTCGATAAGGTATTCCCGCGCTTGAGCTAAGCGATAAACATGTAAATCAACCACTGTTTGATATTTATATTTACCAAGCCGCAGATGACTAAACACTTCATCTTGAACCCCATCAAGCTTGTAACTCACCATGTCTTCCGGTTTTACCGCGCTAATCATCATCGGATCTACAGTAAGTTTACTAATGTACTCATTCTGCGCTGCAGCAGCTCGTCTGGCTAATTGCGCTTCTGTTGCGATGTCGGAATCGAAGCTAAAAATACTATCACTGGCCTTAATGGGTTTTACCCCTGCCATTTCTGCTAAAAACAGTGCGCTGTCATCGTTATTCATTATTGGTTCCTACACACTTTGTAAAGATTATCCACTTTAGTATCACTACCGAATAATTTATAGTGTTGCCATTGTCGTAATGACTATTGTTAGAATCACTAAGAGCAAAATAATTGCATGCCTCATTATAAAATATTTTTTATTGCCTGCTTCTCATTAATCAGTTTTTTCAATCAAGCTGTGACCTTGACAGATAACGAAATCATAAACCAAAACTATAAAACTTTTGCGTCAGGTTTTGAAAATTTAGATATCAGTATCATCGAGACCATGTATACCGATGATGCGGTGTACCTTTCTGAAACACCAAATCAAGGTATCATTACCGGTAAACCACAAATAATTGAACTTTATCAGCATTTTTTTGAAAAAATTGCTAAAAGAGAAGCCCGTATTGAAGTCGATTTTCGAGTCATCAATAGAAAGCTAACTAACGATAGTGCTACTGACGTTGGCTTTTATTTGGTTCGATTCCACCCTAAAAAAGAAACAGGCGATCAAATTAGTGTATTTTCAGGTAAATTTGTTTTTGTGTCTCAAAAAGACACTAACAATCAATGGCAGTTTATTGTTGATTCAAACACCAAAATGAACCCTGAGCTTTACTATTCGGCAAAACCCATTTCTAACTTATATTATGGTCGCCAATTCAATACTGAAGCTAAATCAATATCAGTTGAAAATGAAGCTGAAGTGGGTTCTGTACCCGTTGAAGCAGAACATCGAATTCCATAGCAATTGTTAAAGCTACTAGTTTAAAACTCTTATTAACCAGTTTAATAATCAGTGCTTTAAGCCATTAAAGATAAGCCTTCAACACTTTATAACCCATTTTTACTCATTGCATTTAAAAGACAGCTACTATGACGACTAAAATACATTGTCCCTGCGGCAGTGATTCAACTTATGAAGATTGTTGTAAGCCATACCACAGTAATGTTCAAGTTGCAGCCACAGCTGAGATCCTGATGCGCTCGCGTTATTGCGCCTTTGTATTACAACACTATCCCTATTTAATCGAGACTCATCATGCTAACTATCGCGGCGGCCTATCTATTAATGATTTGTCTCAAGGGGCTGAGCTTACTCGATGGCTTGGATTAGAGGTGATTAATTTTGAGCCACAAGATGAGCTCGCCACGGCAACGGTGACCTTTAAAGCTTGGTTTTATCATGACGGTGAAATCGATGCGATCTATGAAAAATCACAATTTGTTCGAGAAGACGCTAAGTGGTTTTACACCACTGGTGAGCAATTTAACGCGGATTTACCAAAGCGAAATGACCCATGTATCTGCCATAGTGGTAAAAAATTTAAAGCCTGCTGCATGAAGTTAACAGGCTAACACGCCATCAAATAACAACAAGTCGTGCTAATGCACGACTTCATTTTTTTCAAAAATAAACTGTGAAAATTCGTTTTCTCTTATGGCTGGGCTGTATAAATAACCCTGTGCGTGATGGCAACAGCTATCTTCAAGGAACAGCTCTTGCTCCTTGGTTTCAACCCCTTCTGCTGTTAGGGATATATTTAACGCCTTGGCCATAGCAATAATGGCGCTGACAATTTCACGGCTCTGATGACTGGTGGTTAAATCGGCAATAAATGAGCGATCGATTTTTAACTTAGTAATTGGAAACTGCTTTAAATAACGCATAGAGCTGTAACCTGTACCAAAATCATCGATGGCTAAGCCAACGCCTAAATCGGCTAATTCTTGGCAAAGTCGGGTTGCATGGCGAATATCTCCCATTAACTCAGTTTCAGTAATTTCTAAAATTAAGCTTTGTGGTTTAATCCGGTAGCGGGTAACTAAGCTCCAAACTTGCTCAAATAAATTGCCACTGAAAAATTGCCTTGCAGCAACATTAACATGCATGACGATATCAACATTCTTATGCTGCCATAAGTTAAGTTGCTTACAGGCCGCTTCCAATACCCATTCGCCAATGACAGTGATCATGCCGGTTTGTTCAGCGATATCAATAAATGCCCCCGGGTAAAGCACACCTTTTTTGGGGTGATGCCAGCGGATTAATGCTTCTGCGCCAATAAATTTATGATTTTTTAAATCCATCAGTGGCTGATAATACAGTTCAAATTGCCTGTTACGTACCGCGGTTTGTAAATCTCGCTCTATTTCGGCGTTATTTTTAAAGGTTGCTAATAAGTCATCATTAAAGACTTGGTAATTCAGTGATGGCTTCTTTTTCGCGTACTGCAGAGCAATATCAGCACAGGATAGTGGTGAAAACTGATCTGCAACCGCAGCTATATCAACAATGGCTAGCGCCGCTTTAGGGTCAACTTTTTCACGACCAATTACCGAGGTGACCAGTAATTGTTGATATAACTTATTAATATTGTTCTCGAGTAATTCAGCAGCATAAAATTGCGGTAAAATCATTGCAAATTCGTCACTGCCGACTCGCGCCACATCAATAGCATCATGGCTGTTAGCAAAATGCTTTAATCGTCGAGCGACTTCGGATAACAAGGCATCGCCTTGCTCATGACCATTGGTATCGTTAAACCGCTTAAAGCCCATTAAGTCGATAAGGATCAACGTGCCTTGTGAGAGCCTTTCTAATTGCTGAGTAAAATGAAGGCGATTACTCAGGCCGGTGAGGCTGCAATTCCAAGCAAGATGCTCGAGCTGCTCTTTGCTTTTACGCTGAGCAGTAACATCAAGGCATGACACTAAGGCGTAATCGTTTCCTTGCTCAGTGACAAAGCGGTTGGCTTGATACTGCACCCAGTAGTTCGAGCCATCAAGACGAGTTAGCTCACTTTCACCTTCTACCACATTGCCATTGATTAACGCTTGGGTCATTTCATCAGCAAGCTCTCGTTTGCCACGAAAAAAATCTAAGCTGACTAATTGATTATCTTGAACAATATCGCGACTTAGGCCAGTCATTTTTTCATGAGCTGGATTTATATATTCAATAATTTGGGTTTTAAGATTAATAAGCATCAATACATGCTTAGCTTGCTCTGTAGCACTATGAAATAGTGTTATTCGCTCATCTTTATCGTAGGCATAGCGGGTGGCAAGGGTTAAAGCCAATTGATCGGCAAATTGACAAGCAAATTGTATTTGATCGCTTGTTAGCTTTAGAGGATGTTCAAACTCAATGCACAATAGCCCTTCTATATGACCATTGATACGGATGGCAACATCTAAATTTGCGTGAACATTGGCTTGCTTATAATAAGCACTTAAGCCCTGCAGACGGGTGTCAGTTTGAGAACTGTCACTGACAATATGACGGTAACGGCGTATATCATCAAAGTAGGCATTTGCAACAAGATTATCGTTGCGGTGTTGGTAAATTAATTGTTTTAAGCTGTCATCAGCAGACAGACAAGCAATGATTTCTTGCTTTAGTGACTTGTTACGTAATGAAATAACTGAAACGCTACTAGCATTAAAAAACTTTAGTAGTAATTTACAGACTAACTCTGAGGTCTGTTTAAAGTCGCCTTGTTCTTTGGCGACAGAGTTTACAATTAACTCTAATAAATGTTGTTGTTCAGTTTGCTTCATTATTATTCCCAAAGGACAACTTAACAGTCGGGTAAACCTCTTTCTGTGGAGGTTTTTTCTACTCAAAATAACGGAACTTAGCCGTTAATAACACTTTAAAAAAGTTAAGAAGTGTTGCTAAAAAGAGATATTTACAAAAATGATATTATCAAAATCATGATGTTGAATTTTACTCAACTTCGGTAAATGAAGGTTACACTTCCTATTTTAAAACAGCAAGTTGTAACCTTCAACACCTCATAGAAAAGACTAATTAAAGGCCGTTTTCTAATTGGAAAATCATTTTTTCTACCGTAACGTCAAATTCAAAAGTAACCACCGCATCTTGCTCGGTTACTTGCTGCTGTACTTTGACATTGCTAAAACGTTCTTTGGCTTTGCTAACTAAGTCATCTGCAATTTGCTGAAAGTTTTCACCATCAACTTGCAAGATAAGTTGTGTATCTTCTTCTTCGATAACAGCACCAATATCGACAAAGCTGCCGCAATCATTACAGTTGTCACTGACTTGTACTTCTTGCTTAGTAATCGTTTTTATCACTTTTATCACCTATCAATACACATTAAAACGTCAGCATAGCCCAAAAACTGAAATAAAATTTTTATATGCCTCACAATATTACCAATCAGTAATACACCTAATTGGGGCTGTCTAACCAGCGGGCGCTTAACGCTTAGTAGCAACTAACTCAAGTAACGGCTTAATCACTGCCACGGCATTTACTAAGCACCTGCATTAACTAGGCAACGGCATAAAGTTGTGATGCTAGGGTTTCGCTCATCTTTCTTTGTATGGTTAATTGCTCAAGAAATTCATTTTGCGCTAGAGCTGATGTATCTGGGACTAATTGTTGGTGCTTAAGTTTAGTCAGTAGATCACAATTCGCTAAGGTGATTTGCAAATCTTTATCATATTTTCCCCGCGTCACTACAGCTTCAGGTTTTAACGCCTGCTGTAAATGAAATTGGCTTAAACCGCTTTCATAAAAATCACCGGCATGATTAATCGCCTGTTGCTGAGATATATCGCACACTAATGCTTGGGGTTTAGGAATATGTAACTGTTTATATAATTTTTCATCAATGGATAAATTTTTATCGACTTGAAATTGCGCCATATCGCAAGCGTCATTAGACAACATAGAAAGTAGTAGCGCGAATTCGCCTCTTCTATGGTGTTCAACTGCATCATTAAGGCGATTGCCTAATTGCAGTTCGTTGACTAATGGCGACTCAATTTGCATATATTTACATCAAATTTATCAAGGTTGATATTTTATCGACCACTTAAACAAATACTTGAGCATTATTTTCGATTTTTCCTTTACTTATATTTAATTCGTGACTACTATTGCCGCCGCAATTGAGGAGGGGTTCCCGAGTGGCCAAAGGGATCAGACTGTAAATCTGACGGCTCAGCCTTCGAAGGTTCGAATCCTTCTCC
>NZ_JAUORC010000017.1:0-113325 GCF_030547465.1 Shewanella sp. 5_MG-2023 | reverse complement strand
CCGGTAGCTACGTTCGGAATCGATAACCGCTGAAAGCATCTAAGCGGGAAGCGAGTCCTAAGATGAGTCATCCCTAGGAATTTAATTCCTCTAAAGAGCCGTTCGAGACTAGGACGTTGATAGGCAGGGTGTGTAAGCGTTGTGAGGCGTTGAGCTAACCTGTACTAATGACTCGTGAGGCTTAACCATACAACCCTAATGGGTTTTGTATACAAGCTGTGTTACAGACTTAGTGAAAGAATATATAGCGCTTAATGAAGTGCGAACTCAAAAAAATCTCGAAAGAGTTATCAGATTTCCGAATTATTATTTACTGCATTTGCGGTAGATAAAGCAAGAATTTGCTTGGTGACAATAGCATTGTGGTACCACCTGATCCCATCCCGAACTCAGTAGTGAAACGCAATCGCGCCGATGATAGTGTGGGGTCTCCCCATGTGAAAGTAGGTCATCGCCAAGCGCCTAATATCTCTCGTAAGAGAAGCTCGAAAGAGCAAGTCTACTAACTTTGACATGTTAGCGACTTTAAAAGAATTTAGTATACTGCGTAAGCAATTTACTAAAGGAGCGGTAGTTCAGTTGGTTAGAATACCGGCCTGTCACGCCGGGGGTCGCGGGTTCGAGTCCCGTCCGCTCCGCCAACATTACGATAAGCCCTGCTAGCAATAGCAGGGCTTTTTCGTATCTGTTATTTAAAGAATGAATAATAGTGACCTGTTAAAGTAGTTTGCTAAAGCAGCGGTAATTCAGTTGCTTAGACGCTTGATTAGAGATCAACGGCCTGTCACGCCGGGGGCGAGGGTTCGTCTCTTGATAAGAGTAAGTCCGCTCCGCCAACATTACGATAAGCCCTGCTAGCAATAGCAGGGCTTTTTCGTATCTGTTATTTAAAGAATGAATAATAGTGACATGCAAAAGTAGTTTGCTAAAGCAGCGGTAATTCAGTTGCTTAGACGCTTGATTAGAGATCATCGGCCTGTCACGTCGGGGGCGAGGGTTCGTCTCTTGATAAGAGTAAGTCCGCACCGCCAACATTACGATAAGCCCTGCTAGCAATAGCAGGGCTTTTTCGTATCTGTTATTTAAAGAATGAATAATAGTGACATGCAAAAGTAGTTTGCTAAAGCAGTGGTAATTCAGTTGCTTAGACGCTTGATTAGAGGTCAACGGCCTGTCACGCCGGGGGCGAGGGGTCGTCTCTTGATAAGAGTAAGTCCGCTCCGCCAACATTACGATAAGCCCTGCTAGCAATAGCAGGGCTTTTTCGTATCTGTTATTTAAAGAATGAATAATAGTGACCTGCTAAAGTAGTTTGCTAAAGCAGCGGTAATTTAGTTGCTTAGACGCTTGATTAGAGGTCAACGGCCTGTCACGCCGTGGGCGAGGGTTCGTCTCTTGATAAGAGTAAGTCCGCTCCGCCAACATTACGATAAGCCCTGCTAGCAATAGCAGGGCTTTTTCGTATCTGTTATTTAAAGAATGAATAATAGTGACCTGCAAAAGTAGTTTGCTAAAGCAGCGGTAATTCAGTTGCTTAGACGCTTGATTAGAGATCAACGGCCTGTCACGCCGTGGGCGAGGGCTCGTCTCTTGATAAGAGTAAGTCCGCTCCGCCAACGTAAAGACGAAAGCCTATACAGCAATGTAGAGGCTTATTTCGTTTTAGAAATGAATGAATTGTCAGCGAGAAAGCGAAAGTTCAGCTGTGTGAATCTGATAATGTGATTGTTATTAGAGACTGTCGACTCGTCACACGCTAAGACGCACTGGTATAACTCTTGATAAGAGTAAGTTAGCTGCGGCAACATAAAGAATAAAGATCAAAGCCTCTACCGTAGTGATTTAGTGCAAGGTAGAGGCTTTTTTAGTTCTGGAATTTAGTTTTTATTTACTCAATATTAATGCAGAAGTAGAATATTCGGTTGGTCAGGATGTTTTTAGAAACTGCCGACCTATGAGACGTTCGAATTTCAAGATCCAAGAATTAAGGTTCTATTGCAACATGCAGACTTTTTGTTTTTAGCAAATTAAGAAAGTTTTTGGCTTATTGCATCAATCTTGTCTAAATGAAAGTAAAGGCTTTTTGTCATTATGGGTAAAGGCTTTGACTCTTTAACTCTAGTCAATACAGATACAAGTAGTTTCGATTGTACCCAAAACTCACATTTTTAAACAAAAGATGCATTTAATGTACTTTTTTTGATTTAGATGTTTTTATATTAGTGATGAGTAAGATATATTGCTCTTTTAAGCAGGTAGGTGGAAGTATGGATTGTCGTTTAGGTTGTGGTGCATGTTGTATTGCTCCGTCAATTACCAGTCCAATACCCGGCATGCCTAACGGTAAACCTGCAGGGGTTCGCTGTATTCAGTTAAATGACGATAATTTGTGTAAGATTTTCGGCGATCCATCAAGACCTGCTGTTTGCGCAGAATTTACCGCGACAATGGATGTTTGCAGTACATCAAATGAGCAAGCATTGATTTTGATCACTGAGCTAGAAGCTTCAACGTCTTAGTATGTACCTTTAATTAGTTTGGATATGACTTTATGCAACTGACCCGTTATACCGATTATGGCATCCGTATTTTAATGTACCTTGCTGCACAGCCAAAAAGAGAGACTTTATTTCGTATTGCTGAAGTCACGGAAGTCTTTGAGCTGTCTTCTAATCATGTTGCAAAGATTATTCATCATCTGGGTAAGCTAGGTTATATACAAACTTTACGTGGTAAAAGTGGTGGGTTTAAATTAGCAGTGAAGCCTAGTGACATTAATCTTGGTCAGCTTGTTGGTGAATTAGAGCCTTCACTGGCCCCTGTTAATTGCAGTGAACCCTATTGCCGCTTTACGCCAGCATGTAGTTTAAAAGGTATTCTTGCGAACGCAGTTGCTGCATATATGAACGTGCTGAATGACTGCACTTTGGCTGATATCGTTAAGAATGCAGATGAGTTAATGGATACCTTACCTGATTTATCTATCTCAATACTTGAACTGAACTAGTGGCTTTATTACTGATCATTGTTACGGGCAACAGCTTTGAAGTATGGACTAGGCTAATTCCTTCGGCTTCTAAGCGATGTAAATTTTGATTCAAAAAGTGCACTGTTTCAGGATATGGGTGTGCTATTACAACAATATTTTCATCGTTTTTTGCTTTTAGTATGATCTGCTTAAATTGTTTCTCTAGTGCCTGCTCACTGACATCGTTATCTAAAAAAATTTGTCTGCGTAATAATGGCACCTCATGTTGCTGCGCCTGCTCACTGGCAACACTAAAGCGGGTTGTCCTGCTATCGACAAAATACAAGTCCTGCTCTTTTAAGCTTTGCATCAGCCAAGTCATTGGGCTTTCAAGTTGTGTGAGCAAACTGCCCATATGGTTATTTGCCCCTTTAGCATAAGGGATATTGGCAATAGAATCTTTTAGCTGGTGTTTTAACTCTTGCTCATCCATTTCATTCGTTAAACCACCTTGGCCTAGGTTTTTACCATTGAGTGCCTGCATGGGAATATGCAGCATAATTTCATGGCCACGCTGATGGCCTTGCTTTGCAAGTTGCTGACCTAATGGAGTATGAGGTATTACCGAAAGGGTAATGCCGTTTGGTAAAGACAAAACCGCCTCATCGGTTTGACGATAACCAATATCGTCAATGATGATAGCGATTTGGGTTGCTTGAACTGGAACCGTTAACAGTAAAGCTAAAAGTATCAATATATAGCGCACAAAGTCTGCTTTAATTATGAGTTGTTATCCATGCAATAGCGGAAGAAATTTGACCATCCTGTGGTTCATCATATTGCGCTGTAGTTTGTTCAATTATATCCAGATAATCTGTTTTTAGGATAGCATCATTTGATATTTTAATGTCCGGTTCAATGCCTTTAGTGTGAATGTCGTTACCATCTGGCGTGCTATATTTTGCAATCGTGAGCTTTATAGCGTTGCCCATATCCAGCATGGGGATCAAACTTTGCACCGTACCTTTTCCAAAGCTGGTTTCTCCCACTAGCGTGGCGCGGTTATTTTCTTGTAATGCTGCAGCCAGTACTTCTGATGCCGATGCTGAGCCCTTATTAATAAGTACTACCATAGGCACGCCTTTAAATATGGTAGGTTGCGATGCATAGTAGTTTTCATTTGCATCGAAAAAACGCCCTTCAGTTGAAACAATTAAACCTTTTTGCAAAAACAAATCAGCAATACTGATGGCTTGACTGAGTAGCCCGCCGGGATTGTTTCTAACATCAATAATAAGACCTTTTAATTGCTGTTGTTGCCATAGTTTAGCTTGGTTAATAATGGCATTGGTAGCGTCTTCCTGAAACGAGTTAAGTTGTATATAGCCGATATTATTATCAATAATTTTCGCATTAATTGATTTAATATGAATTAGCTCAGGGGCGAGATTAAATAGAAGTGTTTCGTTAGCTTGGCGCTCAATGGTGAGTGTTATTGGTCGCTTGTTGATACTGTGTTGCTTAATCTCGGTAAGTACATCGGTTAAATTGGTTTGATCAATCAGGGTGTCGTTAAGTTGCAGGACCTTATCGCCAGGTTGAATATTAGCGCGGGCCGCAGGTGAGTTGGCATAAGGAGTAATGATAGTGATTTGGTTGTCATCAGTTGCCACTTCAAAGCCGAAACCAAAGTACTGGCCATTATTACTGTCATTAATGCTTTGATAATCGCCAGTATCTAAAAAGCCTGAATAGGGGTCTAGTTTATTGAATATTCCTTCGATGGCGTATTCAATTAAGTCTTCGCGGTCTACTTCATTAAAGTAATAGGTATGAACCGTATCGATGACATCAAGTAAGAGTGAGTAACTGTATTCAGATTGGGTTTTATAGTGTTGCTCTGAACTGGATAAGTTCAATGAAAATGCAACGCTAACGCCTAATATGAAGCACAAGAAATAACGTGTAATTTGCATCATAACTGCCCCTTAGATACCTTGCGGTATTATTAGGGCGTCGATTGATCAACGATTAAACCTACGGAAGGTTTGATAACCGCCAAAGATTAAATTACTTTATTATTAGCGTGTTATCGACAATATCTCGCTGGGTTAATGGCTTGCCCTTTGTGTCTTATTTCAAAGTATAGGCCAGATTCTGTTTGTCCGCCTGAACTCCCAACAAGTGCAATGGATTCTCCTTTTTTAACGGTTTCGCCAGGTGGAATAAGTAATGACTGCGCGTGACCATATAAACTCATATAGCCTTCGCCGTGATCGATCACCATAACCATACCAAAGCCTCGTAACCAGTCTGAATAAATAACGGTGCCATGAGCAATAGCGGTGATGGTTTGTCCTTCAGGAGCGGCAATTACCGCACCTTTCCAGCTGATTTGTCCTGAGCGGCTACTGCCAAATTTGGACGAAACTCGTCCTTTAGTTGGCCATTTTAATTTACCGCGCAGCTTGGCTAAGCCATCCATTGAGGGGCTATTTTTGGCCGCCAGCACCGCTTGTTCAATAAGGTGTTTTAAGCTGGCTTCTTCAATTTGTAGTTGTTCAAGCTCTGCGCCTTTGCTGGTCAAGGTGCGTTGAATTTGTGCTAAGGTTTGTTGACGTTGTGATTGTTCTTTAGCGAGTTGTTTAGCCTGCTTTTGTTGCTCAAGAATTAAGGAATTAAGTTTTTGCTGTTCATTAACTTGCTCAACTTTAACTAGCTCTAATTGCTCAATAGTTGTTTTTAAACTGGTAATGGCTTTAATACGGGCATTATTAAGGTATTGATAATACGCTAACATCCGCTCAACTGTGGCGGGATTTTGCTGGTTAAGCATCATCTTTGAATAGTCATGGTTACCGGCAAGGTAAGCGCTAGATAATTGTTTAGATAAGGTCTTTTGCTGCGTAACTCGCAGTGTATCTAAGTTGACTTTTTCAGCATCAAGTTCGCGAAGTTTAGTATTTACCGCAGACAGTGAGTTTTGGGTTTGATTAACTTTTTGAGCAGCATTAGAGATAGCTTGCTCATCTCGCTTTAACAACGAAATGAGCTTTTCTCGTTGACGACTGGTGTCCTTCAAAGAGCTTTGTTGTTGGTTAATCTGAGCCTGAATAGATTTCAGCTCTGATTGACGCTTACCAAGATCGGCACTTTGAACTGATGATGTCAGTATCACCAAGCCAGCAAACATGCTGGCTTTAAACAAAAGTCGTTTTTTCACGAGTGGCTAGTTACTCTTTGAGTTTAATGATTGAACGGCCGGTCATTTCCTGCGGCACTTCTTGTTCCATCAAGGTTAACATAGTCGGCGCAATATCGCTCAATCGTCCACCTGCATCAATGGTGGCTTCACGGCCTACATAAATGAAAGGTACCAACTCACTGGTATGGGCAGTATGAGCTTGACCCGTTTGTTCATTGGTCATTTGCTCAGCATTACCATGATCGGCAGTAATAATGCATTCGCCGCCGACTTTCGCTAGCGCCTCTACTACACGACCAATACAAGCATCGACTGCTTCACAGGCTTTAACCGCAGCATCAAATTTACCGGTATGACCGACCATGTCACCATTTGGATAATTACAAATAATCACGTCATAGTCAGTAGACTCAATGGCAGCAACTAATTTATCAGTGAGCTCGGTTGAGTTCATTTCAGGCTGCAAATCATAAGTTGCCACATCTGGCGACTTAATCAAGGTGCGATCTTCGCCTTCAAATGGCTCTTCTTTGCCGCCATTAAAAAAGAAGGTCACATGGGCATATTTTTCTGTTTCAGAAATACGCAGCTGTTTTTTACCCTGTTTTTGTAAGGTTTCACCTAAGGTATTGACCAGATCTGTTGATGGAAATGCCACCACAGCGTCAATGTCATTAGCATAGTTGGTTAGCATCACGAAGTTGATTGCAGGGGTAACTTCACGTGTAAAGCCAGCAAAATCGGTTTCGACAAAACAACGAGTGATTTCTCGGGCGCGGTCAGCGCGAAAGTTCATGAAGATTAACGCATCGCCATCAGCTAAGCTTGCGGCCTCACCTATGGTCGATGCAGCGACAAACTCATCGTTTTCATCACGTTCGTAAGCGGCGTCTAGTGCATCAACAGCACTGTCATAGTTGAATTCACCTTTACCTTGAGCAATTAAGTTGAACGCTTTTTCAACTCGATCCCAGCGGTTGTCGCGATCCATGGCGTAGTAACGACCAATCAATGAGGCTACCTTACCGTGACCCAAGCTTGCAAATAACTCATCAAAATGGATCAAAGAGTTTTTTGCGCTACGAGGTGGGGTATCACGACCATCTAAAAAGGCATGTAAATACACCTTAGTGGCACCGCGCTCAACCGCCATGCGGCACATGGCTTCAATGTGCTCTTCATGGCTGTGAACACCACCTGGCGACATTAAACCCATAATATGCACAGCGCCATTATTGGCGATAGCTTTATCGATTGAAGCGCACAGTGCCTCATTTTGATTAAACTCATTGTCAGCAATGGCTTTGCTAATGCGGGTAAGCTCTTGGTAAACAATACGGCCAGAACCAATATTGATATGACCCACTTCTGAGTTGCCCATTTGACCGTCAGGTAGGCCAACATCCATACCTGATCCGGAAATTAAACTGCTTGCATATTGGGCGGTTAACTTATCTAAAACTGGAGTTTTCGCATGAAAAACCGCATTTTTATGCGTATTTTCACGATGACCCCAGCCATCTAAGATAAGTAATGCCAGTGGACGTTTTGGTGTCGTCATGGGAGTACCTTTAAGTTTTAAAAGAAAAAGTTTTAAGAGAAAGCTAAAATTTTAATGGTATGGATATTACTTCTTTTTCAGCTCCTGAAAAAGAAATTTACCTTTGAAGAGGGGCTCAGTAGAGGCAATTTACGATGAATAGCTTGCCCAGTCACAATCTCGTGCAAGATGAATAAGGCTCAATAACAACACATTTAGTCAAAAACCTGTGAGCTATTGCCCTTAGGGTAGTAAGCAAATGCAATGTTTCGTCGTTAAAGTGCTGCCCATGGCACAGTAGAGAAGATGATTAGGCTTGAATTTGCTGCATTATAAAGATGCAATCGGTATACTCTGTGGCTTATTAATTTTAGCCATTTTTAAAGTAGGCAGAGAAGATGCAAGAATATATCGAATTTTTTCAAGCTAACCCTGTATTAAGTATCGCATGGGTTGGTTTATTTGCTGCAGTTGTGGTGATGACCATTAAATCAGCAACCTCAAAAGTGAGCAACGTCAATACTCAAGAACTGACCATGCTAATGAACAAGCAAGGCGCTAAAGTTGTTGATGTGCGCTCTCAAGACGATTACCGCAAAGGTCACATCGTTGACGCTATTCATGTGCCATTAGCAGAAATCAAAAATAATAAAGCGACTGCCCTTGAAAAGTTTAAAACCAGTCCCATTATTACTGTATGTGCTGCTGGAATGACATCTTCGCAAGCTGCTCAACTTCTTGTCGCTCAAGGGTTTGAGAATGTTCATAACCTAAAAGGCGGTATGGGTGATTGGCAAGCGGCAAACTTACCTGTTGTTAAAGGTAAGAAGTAAGATAACAAACTGGTGAGACCCAATTTACCGGGATGGTCTAAAATGTTGTCTAACGGCCACATTTTAGCGACAAGCCCAAATTTACGATTAGCTTCGCAGAAGAGCTAAAAAACATTTGAAGGTAGGAAATCATGGCTGAAGTAGCAAACAACGAAGAGCAAGCACCACAATTCAACATCCAACGCGTTTACACAAAAGATGTGTCTTTTGAAACGCCAAACAGCCCAGAAGTTTTCCAAAAAGAATGGAATCCAGAAGTTAAGCTGGATCTTGATACTCGTAGCAACAAGCTATCTGATGATGTTTATGAAGTGATCCTTTCTCTAACTGTTACTGCACAAAATGGCGAGCAAACTGCTTTCTTATGTGAAGTTCAACAAGCGGGTATCTTCTCTATCACTGGCTTAACTGAGCAACAACTTGCTCACTCTTTAGGTGCTTACTGCCCTAACGTACTATTCCCATACGCACGTGAAACAGTAGGTAACTTAGTTTCTCGTGGTACTTTCCCACAGCTTAACCTTGCTCCAGTGAACTTTGATGCACTATTTGCACAATATGTTCAACAGCGTCAGCAAGAAGCTGCTGCAGCACCAGCTGCTGAAGAAACAAACGCATAATATATGAATAACACTGCTGAAATTGCGGTTTTAGGGGCGGGGTCTTACGGCACCGCCCTTGCCATTTCTCTTGCAAGAAGTGGCCACAAGACCTTACTTTGGGGTCATGAGCCTGAGCACATGACCGCGTTAACTAACGATCGCGCCAATAATGCCTTTCTACCAGGGATTACCTTTCCTGATAGTCTTGAAATTGAAGCCGACTTAGCCACCGCACTTGCTGCCACTAAAAATGTATTGGTTGTGGTGCCAAGCCATGTGTTTGGTTTAGTACTGCAACAGGCCAAGCCTTTGCTACGAGATGATGCACGCATTGTCTGGGCGACAAAAGGTTTAGAGCCTGAAACAGGTCGATTACTGCAAGATGTTGCTCTTGAGCATCTTGGGGATAAATTTCCATTAGCAGTATTATCAGGCCCAACCTTTGCAAAAGAACTGGCTGCAGGTATGCCAACAGCAATTTCGGTAGCGGGCACCTGCCCAAGCTTCACTAATGATTTAGTGGAACTACTGCATAGCCCGAAACGTTTACGTGTTTACGCTAATGATGATTTTACCGGCTTACAATTAGGTGGCGCAGTTAAAAACGTTATCGCAATTGGCGCTGGCATGTCTGATGGCATTGGCTTTGGTGCCAATGCACGCACCGCATTAATCACTCGTGGTTTGGTTGAGCTAACCCGTTTAGGCGTTGCTTTAGGTGCTGATGCTAATACCTTTATGGGTATGGCAGGCCTTGGTGACTTAGTACTAACTTGTACCGATAACCAATCACGTAACCGTCGTTTTGGCTTGGCATTAGGTAAAGGCTGCGATGTCGATACTGCTCAAGACGAAATCGGTCAAGTGGTTGAAGGCTATCGCAACACCAAAGAAGTTTACACTTTAGCTAAACGTCTTAATGTTGAAATGCCTATCACTGAGCAAATTTACCAAGTATTATATCAAGGTAAAAGCCCAACAGATGCCGCTAAAGAGCTACTGGGTCGAGACCAAAAGTCTGAAACCATTAGTGAATAGCTAAAGGCATTGTGTAAGTGTGAATGCGACTAAAAGGGTGCTAATATAGCGCCCTTTTTTGTGGCTTAAATATACCGCTTGCTAGCTGATTAACGCTGTCGAGTAGGCAGCGTAAACTGTCACAATAATCGCCCCCAATCATTTTAAAGAGAGTAAGCTTGTGAAACATCATGACGTGATCATTATTGGCGCTGGCGCAGCAGGACTCATGTGCGCCTCTACTGCTGGCTATCGAGGTCGTGATGTTCTAGTGCTAGATAATGCTAAGCAAGCAGGCCGTAAAATTCTCATCAGTGGCGGCGGTCGTTGTAACTTCACTAATCAAAAAGTGGAACCTCACAACTTCTTGTGTGGTAACAGCCACTTTGTAAAATCTGCCTTAGCACGTTACCGTTCAAGTGACTTTATCGAGTTAGTTGAGCGTCATGGCATTGAATATCACGAGCGTGATCATGGGCAGTTATTTTGTAATGACTCAGCTAAAGACATTGTCAGCATGTTAATTACAGAGTGTGAATGGGCTGGCGCGCAAATACAGCTACGCACTGAGATTGTGTCGGTCACCAAAAATGATGCTGGGCAGTTTGCAGTCGTGACCTCAAACGGTGAGTTTAGTTGTGAGTCACTGGTGATTGCCACCGGCGGCCTATCCATGCCGAAGCTTGGCGCATCACCTTACGGTTACAAGCTTGCAGAGCAATTTGGACTAAAAGTGTTACCGACCACAGCAGGCTTAGTGCCGTTTACATGGCATGCCGAGCAAAAAACGCGTTTTGAACCGCTTTCAGGCATTGCAGTTCCATCGACTATTACTGCGGAAGACGGCACCCAATTTAGCGAAGCATTGTTATTTACCCATCGCGGTCTTTCAGGGCCCGCTATTTTACAAATTTCAAATTACTGGCAAGCAGGCCAAAGTATTAGCATTAACCTGTTACCCAATGAGTCAGCGAAAGATAAAATCGACCTAGCGCTTGCAAATCACCCTAAGCAAAGCCTACGTAACACCATTAGCCAATGGCTACCAAAGCGCTTAGTTGAAGCGTTATTTGAAGAAGCACTGCTTGATAAAGCCTTAAACCAGTTAGGCCACGGTGAACGCGATCAGATAGCAAAAGACCTTAATGAATGGTCAATCGTGATGAACGGTACCGAAGGCTATCGCACCGCAGAAGTCACCTTAGGCGGCGTTGACACTAATGAGTTATCATCTAAAACCATGCAGTCTAGCAAGGTTACTGGATTGTACTTTATTGGTGAAGTGATGGACGTCAGTGGTTGGCTCGGAGGGTTCAACTTTCAATGGGCCTGGTCGTCTGGTGTGGCGGCCGGGATGGCGGTTTAGCTTGTTTATCGCGCCAGAGCAGGGTAAACAAGCTCACTACTGCAGCTGGGTATTTTCATAGCAAGCCTGATATTCAGCTAGGTTCGTTGTCATCACCTGAGTTAACGCATCTGTGAACTCTTGCTCATGGGAATCATGGTATTGCAATGAATGTAGTGGTACTTTCCATTCATGCATGATCTTAATATTTTTATTATAAAAGTCAGTTATATCAACCAGTTCAATATCATCGCGTTTTTCACCGATAAAGTAGGGAAATATCGTTGATGCCAAGCAAATATCATTAGAATTTACCACTTTTTCAAATGCCATAAATAGGCTTGAAGTCATTAAGCTTACCTCGGGTTTCTGGTTAACTTTTTGCGCGCAAAGTTCAAAAAGGTCATTCAAGTCTGCAATGGGACCATTATTGGTTAATACCAGTTTGTGATTAAAAATGGCCTCCATGGTGATTTCATTTTTCAAAATAGGGTGGTTCTTTTTAACGGCTAAAAACCAATATTTCACCTCAGCTAACGTGCTAATTTGGACATTTTCCTGCTGACGAGTACGAGTGCCAAAAGCGTAATCAATTTTACCTTGGGCAATATATTGTTCAACGTTGTCAGCCCAGGGGTGGATGTCAACGGTTCTAGATATGCCTAAGTCTTGATTAACCTGTTCAATGGCATCAAGAATAAAGCTCGACATATGCTCTGGCGCAGCGATATGTAGCACTTTCTGCTGCAATGGCTGCCTGTTTGCAACCTGGGCCATTTCATCGTAAGCGGCAATGATGGCTTTCGCTAAAGGGTATAGGCGCGAGGCCATGGCGTTGGGCTGTAAGCCATATTGCTTTCTGATAAACAGTTCATCATGGATAACTTCACGCATGTTGCTTAGCGCTCGGCTTATCTTAGGCTGAGTGCTATTGAGTTTCTCTGCCACTATGCTGCCATTTTTAAATTCGAATAAACCGATCAGCACTTTTAACGTAAAATAATCTAGTCTTGACAGTTGTTTTTGCATAGTTTTTTACCAAGTGAGCCAGTTTGGATGAGTAAGTTAGCATAATATGTAGTTGCTAAAGTGTGCTTAAATCACACAAATACCTAAATAGGGGTATGCTTTGGGTTTTGTACGATCTATTTCTCATTATATTCAGTTAGATACTGCATTAATTTGAGGTGCTTGTTGTTGGTTTGTTCTGGTTTGGTGACGTTGAGGTTTAAGATGCTAAACTTTTATCTGCCTTGTTGGTCACAGGGGGCTTTAATTAATGAAAACCATTCCCAATACGCAGATAAAGCGTAAAAGTATTGATAGTTTCCTAGATAATGGCGAGTTAGTAGCGGAATACATCACAGAGGTGACTTTGTACAAAAAAATCCTTATTGCGTTTATTGCACTTGTCATTAGTGGTTGTGCTGCACGTATTGAGCAAACTGCTGGCAATGGTAATGCTGTCGATGGCTATAGCGTAATGACTGATGCTCAACGATGGAATGAAGCTCGTTTACTGCAATTTCACCAGCAGTGGCAGGGCACACCATATCGATTAGGCGGATTAACCAAAAAAGGCTTAGATTGTTCTGGTTTGGTGTATGTGGCTTATCAAGATCTCGTGGGGCCCAGTATTCCAAGAACTGTGCAAGGTCAAACAAGCTTAGGTACTCGCATTGCTAAAAGTGACTTACAAAGTGGTGACTTAGTGTTTTTTAAAACCACGGGCAGTGGACGTCATGTTGGGGTGTATTTGTCTGGTAATCGCTTTTTACATGTATCGACCAAAAAAGGGGTGATTATTTCCAGTATGGATAATGTTTATTGGAAACCGCGATACTGGTTTGCTAGTCGTATTTAACACCGTTTCGCTATCTGTTGATCAATCTCTCCGCTATGGCAGATAAATTATGTTATTTTAGCCTCATCTAAGTCGTTATTGTTTATGTGATCAAGTTTAAGGACCCAGTCATGACTAAAGCTAAAATCGGTATTGTTACTGTAAGTGATCGTGCCAGTGCAGGTGTATACGAAGATTTATCAGGTAAGGCCATCATTGCTGTACTAAATGAGTACTTAACCTCTGAATGGGAACCTGTTTATAAAGTTATCCCTGATGAGCAAGATGTGATTGAAGCCACCTTGATAAAAATGGCCGATGAGCAAAATTGCAGTTTGATTGTGACCACTGGTGGTACCGGCCCTGCTAAGCGTGATGTGACCCCTGAAGCCACAGAAGCGGTGTGTGATCGCATGATGCCAGGCTTTGGTGAGCTAATGCGCGCTGAGTCATTAAAGTTTGTACCAACGGCTATTTTGTCTCGTCAAACAGCAGGTTTACGCGGTGATTCACTGATTGTTAATTTACCAGGCAAGCCTAAGTCAATTCGTGAATGCTTAGATGCGGTGTTCCCAGCGATCCCTTACTGTATTGATTTGATGGATGGCCCTTTTTTAGAGTGTGATGAAGCGGTGATTAAACCGTTTAGGCCGAAAGCAAAATAGTGCACTAAGAAGTTTATTATAGTGATGAATAAAAACCAGCCGCGGCTGGTTTTTATGTTTGTAATCTAGCATTAAGCCCCTTTTCGGAGGATTAAGTTGGCAGTGTAACCGGTAAATATCACCAAACTTGGTATGGCAACAAGATGGGCAAATATATCGGGTTCAGTACTAAAGTTTAGCCAAAATAGTAATCCCCAGCTTATTAATAAATAGCCAATGCTGAGTGCGATATGCGGTATGTATTTTTTCATTGTAGTTTCCTTACTGGTATTTCATTCACTAAGTTATTACTGGCTGAGCTCCTCAATGACCAGCTTTAAACTTACATCTACCAGTATAAAAACTAGACAATCCATTAGTAAGTGTCATTATTGACAAAATCAGGGTCGATAGTGACATTGTTTGGGGTTTCTCATGAAAAGGATTTACATTCTTGCTGCGGGTAATGTTGTCGCAGGTGGTTTAGTCAGTTTTCTCGATGTGTTCAGTTTCTGTAATAGTTATTGGCGGCGGATGCATGCCGAGGTGACTGAAGACTTATTCCATTGTCAGGTCATTTCCAGTGATGGCGAAAACGTTAAAACCACCCAAGGATTCGAAATTCCTGCCAAAGGCTTTGAGCATCCTGAAGATATTTTGCAAGCTGATGCGGTTATTTTGGCAGCCTCTTTTGTGACCAATCGGCAGGAATTTCAAGCGCTGTTAACCGATTTTGAGCCATTGTTTGCGCCGCTAGCCACCTTTGTGGAAAGTGAAAAACCGTTAGCGGCTTATTGTTCTGGGACACTATTGCTAGCGGCATCGGGGCTACTTAACCAAAGGCGAGCCACGACGGTGTGGTGGCTAAGGGAAATGTTTGAGCGCAACTTTAAAGAAGTTGATTTGAGTATGGATACATTCATTGTGTCTGATGGTCAGTTTCACACCGCTGGGGCGACTACCTCAAATTTAAGTTTGGCGCTGCATTTGGTATCAATGCTGGCTGGCGAGGAGCTGGCGCAACAGATGTCGAAGATATTATTGATTGACCCCAATCGCTCTCAACAGCCTTTTATGACCATGTCTATTAATCCTGAGCAACATAATGATGAGCTGATCCAAAAGGTGCAGTTATGGATGCAGGTGGATTTGAGCCAGCATTGGTCATTGGATGACATTGCCGATAAATTTGCCGTAGGTAAACGCACCTTAATCAGACGCTTTAAAAAAGCGGTCAATGAAACACCTGCCAGTTATATGCAGCGCTTACGTGTGGATGAGGCCAAGCGATTACTTGAAACCACGGAACTGGGGATTGAGCAAATTGTTGAACGAGTGGGCTATGAAGATAGCAGCTCATTTAGGAAGTTATTTATTCAGTTAACTAGTTTGTCGCCAAGAGCATATCGACAAAAATTTAACACCCATACTTGCTGCTGATTTAAAATATAGATAAACAAAAAGCCAATAAAATCGGTGGTTTTATTGGCTTTTTTAATCGTGTTGGCAAGGTTTTACAATCCATTGATAGTTTGCTTTAAATCATAACCTGGCTCAGTGACAATGGTTTCTAGCGTAGCTATCCGCGTTTGCAGTTCTTTATTTTGCTGGCGAAGCATGCTGATTTCAGCATTATTATCTTTGTCATGTTTTGTCGATTTTATCTTGACGTAATGCTTAAACATTTCCGTGGCAGTTGTGCCCAGGGTAATGATGATAACTAAGGCCACAATGGCGTATTCTTGTTCCATACTAAACTCCTTCTATTTGATGAACCCAAGCTTGGGTTAATAACAATGACGATAGAGGCCATTTGCTGATAAAGCTCAGCAAAATGACCTGTGTTATCGACGCTTATAAACCAAAAACCACTTTCTCGCTTTTCAGCAGTTTCTCTAGTCCTAAAGCAAGTGCAACTGACAAGACTAATGTGGCACCTGAAGACACCAATAACTGCAGCATTGGGATTTCTCGCCCTTTAATAAAGGCCATTAGTGCTTGTTGCTGACCTGATACAGGCAACCACTCCAATACATCTGGTGCAATGTTATAGCTGGCAGCCATGGATAAGGCTAATGGGACAAATAGCACCATGGTTAAATAAGACTGGGCCTCTTTAAAGCTTTTGGCCATGAAAGACACAAACAGCTGTAACGTTGCCGCCATGATGGCGAGTGGAATGCCGATAAATAGCATCAGTCCCATAAAGTCAGGCGAGATGTTGACGCTAAAGCCGAGTTCCTGCCAAGGGACAAAGGTATAAGCGAATTTAGACACCAGCAAGATCAGCAGCAAGCCCAGTAAAGCAAAGCAGGTGACCGCAATGATTTTTCCCAGCACTAACTGTCGCGTGCTGATTGGGTGACTTAGCAACAAGGCGAGCGAATTACGCTCGCGTTCACCGGCACTGGTATCAATGGCCAAGTTCATGCCAGAGATAAACACCGAATAAATCATGGTGAAAATCGCGATACCCAAGATAAAGCCACCTTTAGAGTCAGGTGTAGCCTGATCTTCTACAATCACTTTAACTGGCTGTACAACCACTGGATTAATTCCGCGTGCAATTAAGCGTAAACTGCCCATTTCACTGCTGTAAGCTTGCAACTGTAGCTCAACTCTACGAATTGATTTTTGTAGCTTTTCATTAGAGTTATCTGCAATTAAGGTTACTTCAGCAGGTTTAGCTTTAGCCATATTCTCGGCGTAATCGTCACTAATAATAAGCTCAATGTCTTTGACATCTTTTACGCTGACGCCTTCATCTGTCGAGGCATTGATGCCGCGATTATTGAGAAAACGGACTAAATCAGGCGCATTGTCACTGTTAGTAATATTAATGTTTAAATCTTCTGGGCTTGATAACTGTCCGATTAACACCATAAACATGCCGCACATTAATAGCGGTGTGCCGATAGCATAATAAAGTCCAGCCATGACAGAGCGTTTGTCGCGCATGGCGTCGATGAGTTCTTTGCGAACCATTGCAATAACTGTTTTCATTAGGCTGCGATCCCTTCGTCAGTTCCAATTAATTGTATAAATGCATCTTCAAGTGAATCCTTGCCTGTTTGTTGGCAAAGCTCTTCTGGGCTGCCTGTGGCAACGACTTTACCGTCTGCCATCACAATCACTTGGTCACAAAGTGCGGCAACTTCTTGCATAACATGACTTGAAAACAGCACGCAGTGTCCAGCGGCCTTGAGCGAGAGCAAAATGTCACGCAGTAAGCGTGTACTCATCACATCCAAACCACGAGTCGGTTCATCCAAAATAATATTGGTCGGCTTGTGCACAATAGCCTGCGCTAATGCAGTTTTCATTCGCTGGCCTTGAGAAAACCCTTTGCAGCGTCTATCGGCAATATCTTCAAGTTTGAGCTGAGCAATCACATCTTGGGTTGCTTGTTTAGCGTCATTTTTTGACATGCCACTGAGCTCGGCAAAGTAGCTGATGTATTCTCTAGGCGATAAACGCTCATAGAGGCCAAATGGATCTGGGAATAAGCCCAGTTGTGCTTTGGCTTTAGTTGGCTCTTTAGCGACATCAATGCCGTCAATTTCTGCATGACCTTCATCGGCGGCAAGTAAACCAAATACAGTGCGTAGACAGGTGGTTTTACCTGCGCCATTAGGGCCAAGCAAACCCGTTATATGACCGTCATGTGCGCTGAAGCTGAGGTTATCAAGTGCTTGCACGTCACCAATTTTTTTAGATAGATTCGTTACAGTAATCATGATTATTCTTCCTCAGTTGTCGTTGGAATAACTTCAACGGTGTTGGCATTTAAGTAAAAACTACGGCTCACATCTTTTTCTAAACACTCGCCATCGATATTGTCCAGCGAGCCACTCGTGACTAAATCTGCCATTAACTCATTGCCGCAACTTTGATATGCGACCCCGTGAGTGGCGAATTTGGAGATAAAGTGTTTTGCATTGCTGAGCTTTTCGGTGGCCATTTCGCCCCAGCTTGGTGGAGTGGCAGGATCTAATTCGCCAGATAATAATAAGGTGGGGATGTCGCTTTCGATGGCATCACTAAAACTGCTATCAACTTGCGGCATATGCCATACGCTACAGGTGGCTTCTAACCCTTCAATCATGGTGGTTGCCATGTACGAGCCTTTGGCTCGTTGGCGAATGTCATCAGTAAGGCGGTGTATGTCTTCTCCACACACCACAGATGCATGCATTCCCATTGCAATCCCAGTACTGTCGGCAGTAAGGGTATAAATACCTAAAATGGGTTGATAGTTACCGATAGATGCTTGATGAATCGCATGGGGAATTAATGCGCGAATATTGGGCATATATAAGGCCATACGAATTGCGCCGTTAAACTTGCCACGGGTTAAAGTAAAATCAGCGATTTCATCGGTTTGTGGATCGCGGGTTTGCGTGACGATAGCCGCTTCAGTTAATGCGTTATCCACCTGTTGAAAATCTTGCTCAAGCGTAGGAAACTGCTGCTGACATTGGCTGTTTTTCTGACAATCTTTAAATAATAAGGCGTAGCCCCTATCAATAGCACTACCTATTGCAATCACACTTTGCTGCATTGGCACCACACCATCTAAAGTAACGGTGGCGAGCGCTTGCGGATATTCGCGCATATAAAGTTGCGCCATACGTGTGCCATAAGACACGCCGTATAAATGGAATTTGTCGTAGTTTAAGTGTTCACGTACAGCTTCAAAGTCCTTAAGTGCCGTTAAACTGCCGTACTGGCTCACATCAGCATCAATCTTATCGAGACACTTTTGCGTGTCTGCAACATAGTCCATGTCGTCATCATTAAAAGATAAGGCTGACATATTGTCGTCATCACAAGCCAAAATACTGGATTGTCCAGTACCACGTTGGTCAATTAATAGAATGTCTCTATCTTGACGCACTTTCGCCAGCACGCGATTAAAGCCTGCCGCATTTTCAATGGCTGACTGACCTGGACCACCTGCAATGGCTAACAAAGCTTGTTTTTTAAAGCTGGGTTTAATCGCAGGTAATACTGCGTAATGAATCCCAATTTGCTTGCCATCTGGTATCGCTGGATTTTCTGCCACCGTTAATGAACCGCATTGAACTTGCTCTGATAGGCCATCAACATAACAAGCTGATAGTGGTGCCTGATTTGACGTAGTCTCTTCTGCTGTCACTGACAAGCTAAGCATAGAGAGCAAACCAACTTGAATTGCGCTGATTAATTTTGATTGGCGAACCAATAACTTTGGCTTACGAACCTTATTAAACGTTCCTTGCAACATAACTTTCCCGATGTTCATAACATCTTTCCTTTTTGCATTTCAGGATGATTGTGGTAACTTAACATTAGTGTATCGGTGTATCAATGTATTAATACAGTAAGTAAAGGCTAATGCTAGAACTAATAAAAGTCAACCCCAGTAGTGGTGAACCTATTTATCGACAATTGCATGAACAAATCGTGCGATTGATTGTGGGCGGCCAACTGCAGGTAGATCAAGTACTGCCATCAGTGAGGCAACTTGCTGAACATTTAGCGGTTAACCCGATGACAGTATCCCGTGCCATTCAACAATTAGTTGAACAAGGCTGGTTAGAGCGCCGCCGTGGACAACCTACTCGTGTTGCTAATAAGCAAGATGCGCCTACGACGACAAGTTTGCAGTTATTAGAATCTCAAGCCAATGATTTAATAACTAAAGCTAAGCAATTAGGCATTTGTTTGGATGATCTAAAGTCGTTGATGGAGCAGCAGTGGGATAAGTAGTCCTAGTTTAATTTAATCTTTTTAAATACTGATAACAGCAAGCAGTAAGCACAAGATAACAAGGAACAAGTTGATGGAACACTCTGAAGTGATTCTCGAGTTTCAACAAGTCGATAAACGATTTGATGACCAAGCTGTATTAACCCAACTGAGCTTTAGCTTATCGGCTGGCATGGTTGTGGGCTTATTGGGGCAAAACGGGGCGGGTAAATCGACCTTAATGCGTGCAGCCTTAGGCATTTTAGAAATTGATGCAGGTAATATTACTACTCTAGGTGAAACCGCCACTGACCTGTCTATCGATGCGAAGGCTAAAATTGGCTATGTGCCACAACAGCCGTTTGGCTATGAAGGTTTCACTATTGCCAGTGCACTTGAATTACACAGTAGTTTTTACCCGCAATGGGATAAAGCACTTGAAACTGATTGGTTGGCTCGTTTTGGGCTTGATAGTAAACAACAAGTGCAAAAGTTATCAGTAGGGCAGCGTCAATCTTTAGCGCTAATTATGGCGATGGCGTATCGTCCCCAGTTACTGATCCTTGATGAACCAGTTGCCAGTTTAGACCCTATTGTGCGTCGTCAGTTTATGGGCGACTTATTTGAGTTAGCGCTTGAGTCTGGCTCTGCAGTGCTATTTTCATCTCACATTACCTCCGACCTTGAACGTGTTGCCAGCCATGTCGCACTGCTCAAACAAGGTGAATTAATCTTGTTTAAAGAAATTGATGCCTTACGGGAAGAGGTTGTTTTAGTGCAACTCGCAGATAACCAAGATTTACCCGAGGAGTTAACGGTGTTAAATCGCAATCAGCAACAAGTGTTAGTGGATAATGCCGATCAAATCGACATTGCTGGCGTGGTCAATACTACCTCATTAAATCTTGAACAACTGTTCATGGAACTTCACCGATGAATAGCCCGTCGCCCTCAACACAACCTAGCGCTAAAGTGACTAAAAATGCTTTTCGCAACCCATTTAAAGGATTCTACTCACTATGGCTAAGAGACTTTGGCAGTCTGAGCTTTTTGATGGGCGCTTTGCTGAGTTGTGGCCTGACAATACTCACCATAATAACTAAGCCTGAAAAAATTGACGTCATCAATCTTGCTTTAGGCATGACTATTTTATCGATGTCTTGCGCAGTAGCCTGGCAATTGATTAAATTGTCGGCCAATGAATGCGCAATGCTTATCCCTCATTATCGACAGCAGGTATTAATACAAGCTAGCAGTATATGGGCGGTGAGCTTATTTCTGAGTTTCGTGGCAATTGAGCTAAGTGAATTAACCAGTATCGCGACATTGATGCTTTTTGTCAGTATTGGTACTGGGTTTATTTATGCGTGTTTAATCAAACCGCAGCGATTCAATTATGCCATGCTGGTGTTTTTAGTCTTACCGATTACACCGCAATTAATTCACTATATTCCGCAATTACTGGCTGATTATATTGTATTGATCCCGGTGTTATTAGGGTTCTTAATTGATCGGAAGCTAAAACGTTTTAGCTGGAATCAAGATGCTCGTGCCATATATTTAAATGGCCTAGAAACGGGGTGGATGGTTGGCCCAATAGTGGGACAAAACCCTTGGTTTATTAAGCTAAGTCGCTACCTACATCCTGCCAGTTTTTTTATTGGCCCAATGCTCGGCATGGTGTTGATTGCATCATTGGTATTAAGTGCTGTTGGGGTGTTATTTGCAGCTTACATAGATGCAGACTTTCCCATTTTAATGGTGCTTTCTCAGTTAATGATTATGGTATGCGCATTAATTCACTGGACACGTGTTCAGCGTTGGCGCGCAGCCGAGACGCTATATATGCTACCAAGCTTTAGCGGTAAATCTGGCTTGGTAGAGCAGTTTTTTAAGTCGCAATTACGTTTGATGGGTATCGTGATAATGATTATGTCACTGATAACCCTGTTATCTGCTCTGTTTAACTCACAGATAACCCTGATGGTGGGCTTACATATCGTCGTGACGACGACTTGGGCATCTGGTTTGGCCTTAGCGTTCGGTGCAATGAGTCGATCTACTCTGCACGTTAGCTTATCTATGCTGCTTGTCTTTAGTAGTGCTATATGGCTTTCAACTTCATTAGTTGGCTTACGGGAGCAAGGTTCTATAAACGTTGGCTATTATTGGGGAGATTTAGGTTTACTCCTGTTAATGGGAGTTTTACTCGTTATCAGCAGAAACAAATTATGGAAAAATGGTGTTGCTGGTTTGTAAAAATCGACCTAAAACTGTGAATTGCGCTTAATTTAGACTAAAAACGCTTATTATTCCTGATGGCTTGCAGTAGAATGCCCGCAAAAGCGGAACACTTGTAAGCTTAAAGGTGGTTAGTAATGTCTCTTGAAAAATTTCACTTAGTAAGACTGCTACAGCAGCAAAGCCAAGCATTAAAAGATAAAATCGCCCTCGAAGGATTTGAGATGGCCGCTCCATGGAATAAAGTTTCTTGGAGCCAGTTTGATACTATTACCAACAAAGTCGCACAACTGTTGATCGACTTTGGACTAAAAGCCCAGGACAAAGTTGTCATTGTGGCGCAAAACAGCCCACAGTGGAGCTGTGCTGATATCGGCGCATTAAAAGCCCGTACTGTTGTCGTACCTGTATACCCAACAAGTACAATGGAACAAGCGGTGTTTATCGTAAATGATGCTCGCGCTAAAGTTATTTTCGCTGGTGATGAAAGCCAGTATGTCACCGCTCGTAAAATTCAAGCTCAATGCCCAAGTGTAGAGCACGTGATTGTATTCGACAGTCAAGTCGCATTAGTATCAGATGAGCATTTTCATTTTGATGACTTATTAATTTCTGAGACCTCGCCAGCAAGTGCAACCGAGCTAGAGTCTCGTTTATCACAAACCAGCCTTGATGATTTACTGACCCTTATTTATACCTCAGGCACCACAGGTGACCCAAAAGGTGTGATGCTGGATTACCGTAATATCGCTTCTATGGTTGAGCAGCATGATGCTGAAATCGCCTTTAAATCAGGTGATGTATCGTTAGCCTTTTTACCATTAAGCCATGTATTTGAGCGTGGTTGGACCTTCTACGTACTTTGCCGCGGTGGTCATAATGTATATCTAAATGACACCAACCGCGTTAAAGAAGCCATTGCTGCGGTTAGGCCTCATACTTTATGTGTGGTGCCACGCTTTTTAGAAAAAGTGTATAGCGCAGTTCATGACAAGGTGAATAGCGCCCCGGCAATCCGTCAAAAGCTGTTTAACTGGGCAATCGGTGTGGGTGCGCGTCAGTTTGAAGTAAGCCAAGGCCGTAAACGTGCCAGTTTCGCTTTATCTACACAGTGGAAATTGGCCAACAAATTAGTCTTTAGTAAATTGCAAAATGTACTGGGCGGACGCCTTAAATTTATGCCTGTGGGCGGCGCTGCATTAGATGTTAATGTCGGCGGTTTTTTCCATAGCATTGGCGTACCTATTTTATGTGGTTATGGCATGACAGAAACCTGCGCTACAGTAACCTGTAATACGTTAGATAACCGAGTATCGGGGTCAAACGGCAAGCCATTACATGCAATGGAAGTTAAAATTGGCGATAACAACGAAATTCTAATTCGCGGTGAGACGGTAATGCGTGGTTATTATAATCGCCCACAAGATACCGCAGAAGCTTTTGAAGATGGTTGGTTAAAAACCGGTGATGCCGGCATGCTAGATGCTGAAGGTAACTTATATATTACCGATCGCATTAAAGAGTTAATGAAAACCTCAAACGGTAAGTATATTGCGCCGCAACGGGTTGAAGGTAAGGTCAGCTGTTGTCCGTTCATCGAGCAAGTGGCTATTGTCGCAGATGCGCGCAACTATGTTTCTGCTTTGATCGTACCTGCATTTGAGTCGTTAGATGCGTGGGCAAAACAGAAAGGTATTACTTACGAGTCGCCGCTGGAATTACTGCGTCACTCTCATGTGATTGAGCATTTTGAGCAACGTTTAAAAGAGCTACAACATGAATTGGCTGGGTTTGAAAAAATTAAAAAATTCACCTTACTACCGGAAGCATTCTCAACTGAGTCAGGGTTAATCACCCCAACCATGAAGTTGCGTCGTAAGAATATTTATACTAAATATGACCGTGAAATTAATGCGATGTACGCTCGCTAGTACGGATTAAATCAGTACGGCAGTACGAATAAGTTACTGGTTTACATTTATTTCAAAAGGGAGCTGATAGCTCCCTTTTTTTGTGGCCATTATTTATAGGTGACTCAAACACGAAGGTCGCTTAAGCTATCGGCTGCCGAGTTTAAATCCGCTGGTTATAACAGCTTAAAAACAATAATAATAAAAGGACTTACCTGTGTCTGATACTCAATTTACCCTGAATCTTACGCCACGTTTTTGCGAAACCGATGCCTTAGGCCATATCAATAACACAGTGATCCCAGTGTGGTTTGAAGCGGCGCGTGAGCCGATTTTTGAGATTGTGAATCCCGGCCAAGATTTGTCGAAATGGAACATGATTATTGCTGGTTTTACGATAGCTTTTAACGCACCGACTTTTTATGGTGCTGAAGTAACGGTAAAAACCTATGTGAGCCGAGTGGGTAACAGCAGTTTTGAAATAGCTCAAAGCTGTTGGCAAAATGGTCGCCAAACAGCAGAGGCCAAAACCACCATGGTGCATTACGATTATCAAGCAGAAAAGAGTAAGCCGTTAACTGATGCAGTAAAAAGCCAACTAGCGCAACTAACTGGCCCTGCAGAGTAATCTAGCTTATAAGCTATTCGCCATGCTGCTCTAATGCTGCTAATAATTCAGCAGTCAGAGTGGCTTTTTGGCCAGTTTTAAAGTTAAACATCACCACTTTTGCGCTGCCTGTAGTGGTAATCGCTTGTTGGGCTTTACTAAAAACACGGTAATGCATCATAAAGCGGTCTTGTTTAATATCGCTGATAGTGATGCCAACCAGTAGCGTGTCAGGAAAGGTCACTGGGCGCTTAAATTTCGCTTGAGTTTCACTAAGCACTGGGCCCACCGAGGTTTTTTTCAATTCATCCATCATGTTTATTTGACTGAAAAATTCAATTCTTGCGGTTTCAAAATAGCGAAAATACACCGCATTATTGACGTGATTAAGAGCATCCATTTCTCCCCATGCCACAGGGATTTCAGTAATAATTGAGTTTTGCGCGATAAACTGTTCCATAACACCACTTTATTTAAACGTTTGTTTGAATTTTGTGCAGCATATCAGTCGCTAACAAATTCAACAACCTCGGCTAATTCTTTGCTATCGATTTGCCAATATGCTTTGATGATTAATAATGATGTCATTGCTAGGGAACGCGCAGAACTTGAAATCCTTAAACTATGCTCGCTTGCAGCAGCTAATCAGCGAACCCATAAATAGTTGGCGCGCCTTGCCAGGCGCTATTATCACCTACTTTAAAACCGTTATCGGCAAGCTCACCGTGGCGCAAAAGCTATACTTTATTGCGTTTCTGCTGATGCTGGTTTTTGATGGTTTCACCTTAGTGGCTATCATTGCCATGATTGCGATGATGGTCGAGTTTTGGCCACTATTTACTAAAACCTGGCATAGTTTGGCCGGCAAAGCCTTTTTATTATTATTTTATGCGGTGATAGCTAACTTTTCACTAGTATGGGCTGGTACCGTGGTGAATGAAGTCACCGGTATTTCGGCTCAGCACTTAGCTTATACCCACAATTTAGTGGTGCTGCTGTATATGCCTGTGTGGTTTGTGGTGATCAGTGGCATCGCTTTAATGCTGCTTCAGTTTGCTATCCCACTATATTTTGTATTTCGACCATTTTTTAAATTGGTTGGTGTGAAAGCGATTAGCTTTACCAACAGCGAGCATTACCGTAAACGGACTATTTTGTTACGGGTGATCCTGGCTTATATCGTGCTGACCAATATCTTGCTGCTGGGAGATTTTGAACACAGTTTTGATAGCATTGACCCCAAGGCCAGAATGGCGAGCTTATTAAAAGAAGAAGCCAGTGTGCAGGGAAGAAATGTTGTTAAAGCGCCAGAGCCTACAACGCAAGAGCCAATTCCTGCAAAGCCAATCGCTGAAGAGAAAATCCCCCAAGAGCTTGAACAGCTGGTTAAAGATATGACGGGTAATTCTATCGCTGAAATTAACCAGGGTAATTTAGCGCCAGCGGATATTACTGCAGATTTAGCAGAGCCTACCTCTGAACAATCAACACCTGAACAAGTTGGCTTTGAAGAAGTTGAATTTGAAAAGACTAAGCAGCTGATTGAAGATATTACCGGAGAATCAATCGAAGATATTGCGGCCGATGATTCATTTAATATTAACCTTAGCGATGAAAATACTGAACGCCGTTATGACTTAGTGCGTGAAGCTTACCGAGTGTTGGTAAGAAGCATGGTAGCAGGCTTTGTGTATTATTTTGAAGCTGACCAATTTTCTCGTTGTGAGCACATTAAAGACAGTAAAGTGGTTGAGCTTAATGACTATGAAATTTTAGAGATTAGCGCTGATAAAGAGAAAGGTAAATACGGCTACACATTTACAGTTAAGCAGTGTATTTCTCCTGCGTTTCCAGCGTCTTATTATTCGGCCCAATAAGTGGTTTTGCAAATTTGAAGGCTGGTTTTAGATAGCTTATTTTGTAAGACGTAAGCCATAAAAAAACGACCATCAAGGTCGTTTTTTTATGGTCGTTAACCATGCTTAATCAATGGTTAACTCAGCAAAGCTTTTGATTTGCGCAAACTTAGCCGTTTTTTGGTTTTCAAAACGCACCATATGGCGGGTATGTAGACCTGCTGCTTCAGCGGCTTTTAGCTCTTCTACCACATCAGAGATAAACAATACCTGCTTAGGGCTCAAGCTGATGGTATTTAAGATATTGCAGTAGGCCTGCTTATCTAATTTGTTACCGGTACGGGTATCAAAATGGCCACTAAATTTAGGGGTTAAATCACCCGCATCGCTGTGGCTAAATAATAGTTTTTGCGCTTCAGCAGAGCCTGACGAAAAGCTATAAAGACGAATATTGCTCGCTTCTAAGCCTGGCATGGCATCAATAAAATCTGGATAGATATGGCCTGTAAACTCGTTAGCGGCATAACCTTGCTTCCAAATTAACCCTTGTAAGGTTTTTAATGGCGTAGCTTTGCGGTCTTCATCAATCCATTGAGAGAGGATTTCAGTAACGCGTTCAATTGACGCATCCGCTTCTAATGCTAAGTCGCGTACATCACTGATACAGTATTCAACTAGCGGGTTATGTTGATTTTGCGCTAGAAAATCACCCATAGCCTTTTTTGAATAAGGAAATAGTACATCTTGAATAAAATCTAGATCAGTGGTGGTGCCCGCTGTATCTACGATAATCGCTCTAATACCCATAATGAATATGTACTCCAATCCTTAAGTTTGCCTGCTGAAGATCCTAAGCTTTATTGGGGCTATTGGCTAGTCCAAATAACAACTTGTGGCGCAGTAACGCACAAATCAGTCGGCAGTATTTATATTTTTGCTAGCTACGCAGATGAAAACAGCCAATATTCAACAATCTTACTGTAGAAAAGGTGAGAATGTTAACAACATTAGGTATGATGAATTCAGTTACTTAGCTAAAAACATCATCACCTTAAAAGGCTATTACTATGATCTCAAAATGGGCAAAACGATTTTTCCAAATGGCAGAACTGGTAGGCTCTTGGAGTAAAGATCCCTCTACCCAAGTGGGCGCGGTGATCACCAAGCATAACCGTATAGTGTCTGTTGGCTTTAATGGTTATCCCCATGGTATTTCTGACAGTGCAGAAACCGATGACCGTGATATGAAGCTACTTAAAACCCTGCATGCGGAAGAAAATGCCATTTTATTTGCTAAGCGAGATTTAGATGGTTGTGATATTTGGGTGACCCATTTTCCTTGCCCTAACTGTGCTGCCAAGATTATCCAAACCGGGATAACCGGGGTGTTCTGCCCTGAGCAAAGCACAGACTTTTTGTCTCGCTGGGGCGACAAGATTAAAATTAGCCAAGATATGTTTTTACAAGCTGGGGTTAAAGTGAACTGGTTACCGATAAACGAACTTAGCGACGATTAACCTTACTGTAACTAATACGCTGAAGAAGTCGCCTTATTGGCGACTTTTTTTGTGGTTGATTTTCGGGTTATAGCTTGCGTCATTTTATTTCACTGCTGTACTCATTCACCCCTAGCTAAGTTTTTCACAACTTACTAATACTTAAAAAGTATAAAAATCAGTATTGTTATTACTCGCTCAATTAGATTTTATTCAATTATATTTTTATCAATTAGATTTATCTCATGAATATGATCAAGGTCAAATTAATGTCTACCTATTTTAAGTAACATCTTTAACAAGGCATTAAAGATTTGGTTTGTCTTGATTGATAAAAAGAACTAAAGAAAAATTGATGAGGTAGTAATGATGAACAAAAAAATAGCGATGACAGTAGCCTTAGTGGCAATGTGCATGATTGGCGGCAGTTTTGCAGCTGATGGCGGCAACCCTAAAAAGGGTAAACATCTGTATAAAAAACAATGTAAAGCTTGCCATAGTGTCGGCACCGAAGGCCCTGAGTTAACCCCAATGGCAAAAACCATGAGCCAGTGGGACAGATTTTTCAAGCGCGATCAACATAAGGCTAAGCCTGAAGTATTCAAAGCCCTATCAGAAAAAGATCTGAAAGATATTCAGCAGTTTTTATATGACCACGCAGCGGACTCTGATCAGCCACAAACCTGCGGCTAGCGGAAATCGTGCGTCCTGATGGCGGCTTAGACTTAATGCAAAAGTCAGAATAAGCCAGCAACACCATCAGTTAATCCAGATAAAAAGCAGAAAAATTGAGTTTATCGCTCAGGGATTTCTGCAGCCAAAATTTAGCCTAAACCTATGTATTTGGATGGTTTAGGCAAAATAAAAGGAAGCCAAATTATGCGTACCTTAATATCAATACTCGTTGCCAATGCATTAGCGTTTAGTGGTGCGGCCATGGCCGCAGCACCGTCATCAGCCAATGATGATGCTCAAAAAATGGCAGAGCTAAAACAGCAATTAACCGAAATAACCGAAGAGCTTGACGATCTTAATTCACGGGTGGATAAAACTGAGCGCCATAGCGCCTTAGATAGATTAACTATCACAGGTGACTTTAGAACCAAAGTGCATTCATTGCACTATCAAGATGTGACTTGGAATCCTGCCATTAATGTTAATTTTTCAGATTTTGGCGCCAAAGCCATGTCAGGAGCATTTGGCGACCCTACTAGCGCTGACTCACCACTTGGGCAAATGATGGCGACCAATCCTGCTTTAGCTCAAGCATTTCAAAGTGGCCAATTACAAGGTGTTATGCCCTATGTACTCGCGCCTAAAACAGTTCAAGACATCGACAATGACTTACTTTATACCACTCGTTTACGCTTAAATATGAAAGCTAAAGTGTGGGATAACGTCAGCTTTGCGGGTCGTTTATCTATGTATAAAAACTGGGGCGATTCAACTGGCACACAAGTGTTTGATTCATGGCGCTCATTCACCATGGATGGCACCAGTAGTGGCAATACCAGTGGTGATTGGCTCAGAGTGGAAAGAGCCTATTTTGACTGGCGTAATATAGGTGGCAGTCAAACTTACCTGTCAATTGGTCGTCGTCCATCAACTTACGGCCCACCAAGTCATTACCGTGAAAACGAAATGCGTGGCGGTACCCCATCTGGTCATTTAGTTAACTTTAACTTTGACGGCGCCACTTTAGGTTACAAACTCGGTGAAATTACTGGTATTGATGGCCAAGTGGTGCGCTTTTGCTATGGCCAAGGTTTTGAGTCTCAGTGGGGCAATGGCGAAATGTTTGGCGATATCGTCACCAAAGATACCCATTTAGGCGGCTTTAATATTGATGCCATTAACGATGGTAACCACTTCTTACAGTTAACCTTATTTGGCGCCAAAGATGTTAATGATGGCTTCAAAGGCACCATGGCATTTCCAACTCAGTTGGCAGGTATATTTGCGCCAACCATGTATCAAGATATGCAAAAGTTCGACAACTTTAACTTTGTCACCCGCGTACAACCCAGCGGCGTGATTGGTGATATGTACTTAGGTGGTTTGGGTTATGCCTATGAAAGTGATGAAGACTTTAAAGCCTTTGCTTCATTAGGCTGGACTCGCGCTGAGCCAAATGGCAACAGCGGTATGTTTGGTGGCATGTTATCTGATGCCGTTTTTGAAGCGCAGCTTAACAGCACCGGTACTGAAATCATTATGATGCCAACGGTTGCTGATGATGCCTCAACAAAAGACGGCTATGGTATTTATGTTGGTTTCCAAATGCCTGCACCAATGGGTAAATTTGGCCTTGAATATAACTATGGCTCTGAATACTGGACGCCGTTCACCCAAGCTCAAGATGACCCAATTGGCAGCAAATTAGCGACTCGTGGCCATGTTGCTGAAGCCTATTACATCTTTGATATCAATCCTAAAATGTTTATCAAGGTCGCAGGGCTGTATTACGACTATGAATATACCGGTAGTGGCACTCCAGTGGGCGCACCGCAAAAAATTGATGATGTGATTGCAGGCTCTGCCTATTCCATGTTGCCTGTTGTTGATACTGCTTATGATGTAAATGCATCATTAACAGTTAATTTCTAAACATGGTGCCCCTGCGTGGCAGGGGCTAGGAGTGCTATATGAAAACCATGAAATTAGTAGTCGCATTAGCCTTTTGCAGTCAGATGGCCTATGCAGAATTTGATCATAAAGAAGTGATTGAGGGGCCGTTTACCCAAGGCTCTGACGTCACTGAGCAATGTATTGAATGCCATGAAGACCATGCGAAAGAGTTTATGAAATCTTCCCATTGGACTTGGGAGTTAGAGCAAGAATTACCAGGCCGCACTGTGAAGCGCGGTAAAAAAAATAGTATCAATAATTTTTGTGTCTCCATTAGTGGTAACGAGCCGCGCTGCACCAGTTGTCATGCGGGTTATGGCTGGAAAGACAACAGCTTTGACTTTACTGATATGACTAAAGTGGATTGTTTAGTGTGCCATGACACCACAGGAACTTATATCAAAGAGCCTGCAGGCGCGGGTGAAGCGATGGCGAAAGTGAATCTTGAGCGGGTAGCACAAAATGTCGGCCAACCGGTTCGAGATAACTGCGGTACTTGCCATTTTTATGGTGGCGGTGGTGACGCGGTGAAGCATGGGGATTTAGACTCTTCCATGTCATATCCTGAAAAAGATACCGATGTGCATATGGACACTGACGGCAATGACTTCCAATGCCAAACCTGTCATACCACTGCAAGTCATCAAATCTCTGGCAATGCCATGGGCGTGTCACCGGGGGGAGAAAACCCCATTGGTTGTGAAAACTGCCATGACAGTGCGCCCCATGACAATAAAAAGCTTAATACTCATACTGCTGCGGTCGCCTGTCAAACCTGTCACATCCCATTTTTTGCTCGTAATGAGCCAACAAAAATGCGCTGGGACTGGTCAACAGCAGGGCAAGAGTTAACTGAAACCAAAGACAAAAACGGCAAAAAAACCTTTATGAATAAGAAAGGGAGTTTTGAATGGCAAAAAATGGTGCCGCCGCAATATGCTTGGTTTAACGGTAAAGCTGATGCCTATATGGCGGGTGATAAAATTGATCCAGCTCAGGTGATAAAACTCACTTATCCTTTGGGTGATATCAATGACAGCAAAGCCAAAATCTACCCGTTTAAAGTCCATACTGGTAAACAGATATTCGACAGCAAATTGAATATTTTAATTACCCCTAAAGTGTTTGGTAAAAATGGCTATTGGGACAAGTTCGATTGGGACTTAGCATCAAAACTTGGCATGGAAGCTAATACCACCATGAAAGACAAAGGCCTCAGTTATAGCGGTGAACATGGCTTTGTGGAAACTGAAATGTGGTGGCGTATCAATCACATGGTTTCACCTAAAGAGCAAGCCCTACAATGTAGCGATTGCCATAACAAAGGTCAGCGCCTTGATTGGCAAGCATTAGGTTATGACGGCGACCCAATGAAGAATAAAAAGGGCAAACGTCACCCAACTGATTAAGGTTATTGGTTTAATCAAAATCGTTTAAATTTGAACCTTGTTTACAGTGATTAAAAAGTGCTTAGCCCGAAAAGGTTAAGCACTTTTTTGTTGTTACGCTTGAGTCAAAGGAAATACTCGCGGCGGGTCGAGATTGAGCTGACTCAATAGTCGCAAGTTAAAGCAAGGCTTTATTGATGCACTAACACGCCGTTTTTAACCACATCCTTACAAGGATTCACCCCATAAGAGTAGGCCAGTTGCGCTGGAGTGCTGATATCCCATAAACAGAAATCAGCTGTCATGCCGGCGGCTAAACTGCCGACATTGGCTTCAATACCTAAAGCTTTGGCGGCATTAATGGTCACGCCTTTTAAGGCTTCCTCTGGAGTCAGCTTAAATAAGGTGCAGACCATGTTGAGCATTAATAAGGTTGAGCAAATCGGCGATGAGCCCGGATTAAAATCACTGGCGACCACCATAGGTACATTATGTTTGCGTAACAGATCTATTGGCGGCATTTGGGTTTCACGTAAAAAGTAATACGCGCCGGGTAACAAGGTTGCGCAGGTACCATGTTCACTGAGCGCGATAACCCCTGCTTCATCAAGGTATTCAATATGATCGACTGATTTAGCCCCCATTCTTGCCGCCATAGCGGAGCCGCCTAAGTTAGATAACTGCTCAGCGTGGAGTTTGATATCTAAACCGGCCTGTTTGGCGGCGGTTAATACTCGCTCGGTTTGCTCAAGGTTAAAGGCAATGTTTTCACAAAAAACATCCACTGCATCGGCAAGGTTTTGCTCGATAACCGCAGGCAGCATGTCGTTAATCACCATATCAATATAGGCATCACTTCGTGCGGTGCTGTTTGCAGTGTCTTTATATTCCTCAGGTATCGCATGAGCGCCTAAGAAAGTGGTTTTAACATCAACATGATGATTACGGCCAAGTTCGCGGGCCACTTTAAGGATTTTGACTTCGGTTTGGGTATCCAAACCATAGCCTGATTTAATCTCGACCGTGGTGACGCCTTCTTTGGCTAAGGCGTTTAATCTTTGTCTGCCAAGTTCAAATAGCTCGGCTTCGTCAGCTTCACGACACGCTTTTACGGTTGAAATAATCCCACCGCCAGCGCGGGCGATATCTTCATAGCTGGCGCCTTTGAGGCGCATTTCAAATTCGTTAGCGCGATTGCCAGCAAAAATTAAATGGGTGTGGGCATCAATCAGCCCTGGGGTGATCCAGCCGCCTTTGCCGCGATAGATGGGCATTTCAAATACATCAAATTCAGGCATTTCTTTACGCGGGCCCATCCAAGCAATTTTACCGTCTTTTACTGCAATGGCGGCATCGGTTATTGCGCCATAAGCGACTGAACTGCTTGGATCCATTGTTGCAATATTGACATCAATCCACACATGATCCCACGACATAACCGCTCCTGAAAATACTCATTTTTTAGACTTTATCACAAAACAGTACTTGTTTTAACTTGTATATACAAGGTAAGGTTGTTGGTAGATTTTTAATCACATCAAGGGCTGGGCGAAATCCGTGTTGGCTAAATTTGCACAAATAAAGCAATCCATTCTGGCTCGTATCGAAGCGGGTGAGTGGCAAGAAAATGATCAAGTGCCATCAGAAAATCAACTTGCTGAGTTGTTTTCTTGTAGTCGCATGACAGCAAGAAGAGCATTGACTGAGCTGGTGGAGGCTGGGGTGTTAGAGCGCACTCAAGGTATTGGTACTTTTGTCGCGGGGATTAAATCGCAGTCATCATTATTGGCCATTCGAAACATTGCCGATGAAATTAAAGACCGTGGTCATGGCTACAGTGTTAAGCAGCTTAAGTTAACCCAAATTGCTGCCACAAGACCCGTTGCGGTGGCCTTAGGATTAGAAATTGGCGACCTTGTGTATTACTCGGTATTGCTGCACTGCGAGCAAGATGCGCCATTACAGGTCGAAGAGCGCTTTGTGAATCCAGAATTAGTGCCTGACTACTTACTGCAAGACTTTACCCAATTAACCCCCCATGAATATTTATCCAAGGTGGCGCCTTTAACCGAAGCCCGTCATCGCATCGAAGCCATTATTGCCAGCGAGCAAATGCAGCAATTATTAAATATTGAGCCAACAGAGCCTTGCTTACAAATTTTGCGTCGCACTTGGTCACGCAAAGGCGTGGTGAGCTTTGCGCGCTTGGTTCACCCCGGCAGTAAATTTAGTTTAGGGGGCCATTTAACCTTTAACAGTTAACTGCTTCTAAACAGAACATCATTAAAAAAACCTAAAAATATTAGACATCAAGCTGACAATGTTAGTTGAAGAGGAAAATATGGATAACACCATTAGTAAAAGACACGACCCTAGCCGCCGCATTATTGCCCCTCATGGCAGTCAATTGAGTTGTAAAAGCTGGATGACAGAAGCGCCAATGCGGATGTTAATGAACAATCTGCATCCTGATGTAGCCGAGCGCCCTGAAGATTTAGTGGTTTATGGCGGTATTGGCCGCGCGGCGCGTGATTGGCAGTGTTACGACAAAATAATTGAAGTACTGCAACGTCTAGAAGATGACGAAACCTTGATGGTGCAGTCAGGTAAACCTGTGGGGGTATTCAAAACCCACACTAATGCGCCGCGGGTGATTATTGCTAACTCTAACCTAGTGCCACATTGGGCTAACTGGGAACACTTTAATGAGCTGGATAAAAAAGGTTTGGCGATGTACGGCCAAATGACCGCCGGTTCGTGGATTTATATTGGCTCCCAAGGCATTGTTCAGGGCACTTATGAAACCTTTGTCGCCATGGCCAAGCAGCACTTTGGGGGCTCATCTGCGGGTAAGTGGATTTTAACTGGTGGCCTTGGCGGCATGGGCGGCGCGCAGCCTTTAGCCGGCACTATGGCGGGTTATTCAGTATTAACCTGTGAAGTAGATGAAACTCGCATTGATTTTCGTCTGCGCACTCAATATGTCGATAAAAAAGCTACCAGTCTTGATCAAGCATTAGCCATGATTGATGAGGCTAATGCCTCTGGTAAGCCTGTGTCCGTTGGCCTATTGGGTAACGCTGCCGATATTTTTGCTGAGTTAGTTGAGCGTGGTATTACCCCTGATGTGGTGACCGATCAAACTTCTGCCCATGATCCATTAAACGGTTATTTACCTCAAGGCTGGACATTAGAGCAAGCTGTCGAAATGCGTAAAACTGACGAAGCGGCAGTGGTTAAAGCGGCTAAGCAGTCAATGGCGGTGCAAGTTAGAGCCATGCTGGCGCTGCAAGCGGCAGGGGCGGCCACAACAGATTATGGTAATAACATTCGTCAAATGGCCTTCGAAGAAGGGGTTGAAAACGCCTTTGATTTCCCCGGTTTTGTGCCAGCTTATGTGCGTCCACTATTTTGTGAAGGAATTGGTCCGTTTCGCTGGGTGGCATTATCGGGCGATCCTGAAGATATTTATAAAACTGATGCCAAGGTCAAAGAGCTTATTCCTGATAACCCTCACTTGCACAACTGGTTAGATATGGCCCGCGAGCGGATTGCCTTCCAAGGTTTACCGTCACGAATTTGTTGGGTGGGATTAAAAGACCGTGCCCGTTTAGCATTAGCGTTTAACGAGATGGTTAAAACGGGCGAGCTATCAGCGCCGATTGTCATTGGCCGTGATCATTTAGATTCAGGCTCAGTTGCCAGCCCAAATCGTGAGACCGAATCCATGCTCGATGGCTCTGATGCGGTATCTGATTGGCCGTTAATGAATGCCTTACTCAATACTGCAAGTGGTGCAACTTGGGTGTCATTGCACCATGGCGGCGGTGTGGGTATGGGCTTTAGTCAGCACTCTGGCGTGGTGATTGTTGCCGATGGCAGTGATGATGCAGCAGTGCGTTTAGGCCGAGTATTATGGAATGACCCAGCCACAGGCGTGATGCGCCATGCTGATGCTGGATATGAACTTGCGCAACAATGCGCTGAAGAACAAGGCCTAGATTTGCCAATGCAAGGAGCTAAATAATGACTGCAACACCTTATAAACTGCTCCTAAAACCAGGCACACTGACGTTAGCGCAATTACGCCGTATTGGCCGTGGTGCAGTTCATCTAACCTTGGCAGAAGAAGCGATTCCTGAAATTAATACCAGTGCCGCGATAGTGCAACAAGTATTAGATGAAGGCCGAACTGTATATGGCATTAATACTGGCTTTGGCTTATTAGCTAACACCAAAATTGCCCCAGAAGATTTGCAGTTATTGCAGCGCTCAATCGTGTTATCACACGCTGCGGGCACAGGCCAATACATGCAAGATGCCACAGTGCGTTTAATGATGGTGCTAAAAATTAACTCATTAAGCCGCGGCTTTTCAGGTATTCGCTTAGAAGTGATTAACTTTCTTATTCAGTTGGTTAATGCCGGTGTTTATCCCTGTATTCCAGAAAAAGGCTCAGTGGGCGCATCGGGTGATTTAGCCCCGCTATCGCACATGTGTTTACCTATGCTGGCAGAAGGTGAAATGAGCTACCAAGGTCAAATCATTACAGCAGCAGAAGGGCTTGAAATTGCAGGGCTTAAACCAATAGAACTGGCTGCAAAAGAGGGGTTAGCACTGCTTAATGGCACCCAAGCGTCAACCGCTCTAGCCCTTGAAGGTTTATTCCATGCTGAAGATTTATTTGCTGCAAGTTCAGTTATTGGTGCCATGAGTGTTGAAGCGGCTATGGGCAGTCGTAGCCCGTTTGATGCCCGTATTCACGCGGCTCGTGGCCAACAAGGTCAAATTGATTCAGCGGCTATCTTCCGTCACTTGCTAGCTGATGAGTCTGAGATCAGCCAAAGCCATGTTGATTGTGAAAAAGTGCAAGATCCATATTCTTTGCGCTGTCAGCCACAGGTGTTGGGGGCATGTTTAACCCAAATTCGCCATGCTGGTGAAGTGTTAGGGGTTGAAGCTAATGGTGTGACCGATAACCCACTGGTATTTCAAGACACCGGCGATATTATCTCAGGTGGTAACTTCCATGCTGAACCTGTTGCTATGGCAGCAGATAACCTTGCCATTGCTATTGCTGAGTTAGGCTCAATTGCCGAGCGCCGCATAGCACTGCTCATTGACTCTAGCTTATCGAAATTACCGCCATTTTTAGTGAAAAATGGTGGGGTGAACTCAGGCTTTATGATTGCACAGGTGACGGCGGCGGCATTGGCATCTGAAAACAAAACCTTTGCGCATCCAGCTTCTGTGGATAGTTTACCGACCTCGGCGAATCAGGAAGATCATGTCTCGATGGCAACTTTTGCAGCTCGTCGGTTGCGTGATATGTCTGAAAATACCCGTGGGGTGTTAGCGATTGAGCTATTAGCTGCAGCGCAAGGGTTAGATTTTCGCACTCCATTACAACCCAGTGATGCGGTAGTGAAAGCCAAAGCTGAGCTGCGTGAAGTGGTAGCGTATTACGATAAAGACCGCTTTTTTGCGCCGGATATCGAAGCGGCGACAGATTTACTCTATAGCGCCAGCTTCAATACTTACTTACCTGCGGGTATGTTAGTGAGCTTTTAGGGGGTAGCGAGTTAGCAGCTTGAAACAAAAGGCTTGAACAAAAAGACTCAAAACAAAAAAAGGACCAGCGGGTCCTTTTTCTATTATGACGATTTTGATAATGCTTACATGGTAAAACCAATGGAGATTATTGCCGCTTCGGCACTGGTGTCGTAACCCGCGCCGATGACAAAGCTATCAAACACTGTGTAGCGCACGCCAACTTCAGCGCCCCAGTCTTTATCACGGTTAGATTCCCAGCGCGGCTTGCCGTTAACTTCGCGGGTGGAAATATTGTTGGTGTAGTTTTGTTCGTTTATAAAAACCGTGGCGCCGCCATAGAGATTAAAATTTTCAGTTAGGCTATAGCTTAACCCAAAGCGCCACATGTATTCTTCGGCATAAGCTTCAGCCGGCTCTGGTACATCAAGGTCGTATTTATCACCCCAAGCATAACCAATATAATAGCCCCAGTCGGCGTAATCAGGGTCAAAATGTTTCATGGCAAGGGTGATACCAAACATATCGCCGCGGCTATCGATAAAATCCACTAACAAGGCAGTCGAAGGCTTAAACTTTTGTTCATCCGTTTCTGCGCGGGCGTTACTGCTAACCGAGAGAATGCTCAGTGTTAGGATGACTGCTAGCCAAGTGTGTTTCATAGGAACCTCAATTCGTTTTAATGTTCCAATGGTAAGTGAAGGGAGCTCTAGGTCAATTAATGTGCTCAACTTTGCAACCAATATCATTAGTTTACTTTGGTATGCTGTCGCCTTGTTTGAATGCGGTGGTGATTTGATGGCGAACTTGTTATCAAATTGAAAGCGGGTTAATTAATCGATAAATATGCTATTTTGGATCGTTCTCAATAAGTCTTTGTTCTCTATAATGGCTTTGGATGTTGTAAACCTAGTCTTTCAATCAGTATAAATGTGTAAGGAATTAATGCGTGGATAACGAGTTACGTGATGATATTGCCAGTTGGTTGCTTGATATTGGGGTGAATAGTCAGCCCTCTGACAGTGTAGCAACATCAATATTACTGATGGTGAGCTTTATTTTGGCAACTATCGCTTATTACATTACCAAAAAGGTATTTGTAAAAGCGGTTAATGCGATGATCCGTAAATCGACCGTGACTTGGGATGATATTTTCATGCGCTATGGCGTATTGGAAAAATTGTCCTTGTTAGTGCCAATCATGACCTTGGACTTACTGATCCCGATTATTTTAACCCATCAACAGTTGCTGGGCTCAGTCATTGACCGTGGCCTAAGCGTGCTGGTGGTCATTTTTGTTATTCGGGCGATTTACGCCTGTTTAGATGCGGTAAATGAAATTGCTGATGTCAGGCTGATTAGTCGCCGCTTACCGGTTAAAAGCTTCGTACAACTATTTAAACTATTTTTATTCTTTGTTGGTTTTATTATTGGCATATCAGTGATTGCAGATGAGTCGCCAATTTACTTTTTAAGTGGTTTAGGTGTTGCCACCGGTTTAGTGATGTTGGTGTTTAGGGACACCATTTTAGGCTTTGTTGCTGGGATTCAATTAGCTGCTAACCGTATGGTGAGTAAAGGCGATTGGATTCAAATGGACAAATATGGCGCTGATGGTGCTGTAGATGAGGTATCACTCAATACGGTTAAAGTGCGTAATTGGGATAACACCATTACCATGATCCCTGCCTATGCGTTGGTATCAGACGCCTTTAAAAACTGGCGCGGCATGTCTGAAAAGGGCGGCCGCCGAATTAAGCGTTCGATTACTCTTGATGTAAATAGTATTCACTTTCTTACTGAAGACGATATGGCTCGATTATCTAAAGTGAATTTATTGAAAGATTATTTTCCTAAGGTTTGCTCGGAAATTTCCCATGCTAATGAGCTGGTAAACGATATTGATATGCCGGTAAATGGCAGACGCTTGACTAATGTGGGTACTTTTAGGGCTTATTTAGATGCCTATTTACGTCAAAATAATAAGCTGCACAAGGATATGACGCTGATGGTGCGTCAACTTGCGCCAACGCCAGAAGGCTTGCCTATTGAGTTATATGTATTTACCAATGATGTCCGCTGGGCTTTTTATGAAGGTATTCAAGCAGATATCTTCGATCACGTCTTTGCCATATTACCTGAATTTGGTTTACGTGCTTTTCAAAAGCCCACAGGTGAAGATATTCGCAGTATTAAGTCTCACTAGTTTTTTGGCTGCTCATCCGAGGGGATGTAGTGCGGGATGACCTTAGGGTGGCGGCCGTTAATATGGCGGAAAAAATCTAAAATACGATTCATGTCAGTGGCGACATCGCCACTGGGATGCAGCGGTTGATTAATCACAATAGACTTGGTTTTAAAATCTAATCCCACGGTGATTATTGGCACCTTGGCTTTAGTCGCAATATGATAAAAGCCAGTTTTCCAGCGGGTAACTGCGCTTCTGGTTCCTTCTGGGGCTAGTGCCAGCTTGTACTGATTATCGTCACTAAACAGCTGCGCCACAGCATCGACCATATTGTTGTTTTTACGTCGGTCCACAGGGCTGCCACCTAAGGCTTTAAAAAACCAACCCCAAGGTGGAATAAACAGCTGATGTTTACCTAAAAAATGGATTTTTATCCCCAGAGCAAAGCGGGCAACTATGCCGACAATGAAGTCCCAATTACTGGTATGTGGGCCAACCACCATAATGAATTGTTCATCAGCGGCGACCTGGCCGTCTAATTTCCAGCCATTAATGGCCAATAGCCATAAACAAAATTTACTAAACATGCGCTATTTTCCAGTTTATTTCACTCTGATACGCTAGAATCTAACCATAACAGAATGAATTTATATATTAATTTCACAGAATCTCATGTTACAGATATCGCTTATCTCAACATGTTTTATAAGCCAAACCGCAGTTGGGATTAACACGACACAGCATGCTTACTGGGTTATTAATCTAATGCAAAAGTACTAAATCATTGTTATTACTGTGGCACTCGTGTTGGGTAATTTCAACCTTGGTACAAATTAAGGAGAGTGTGTGAAGCACCCGATAATTATTTTATTCGCCGTTATTTTTGGTGGTTTTACTTCTATGTTAGCGGCAGAAGATAAACCAACAGCGACTCAAACCGCCTCAGATGTTGCACTCAAACAAGCTGAATTAAAAATCGTGCCATTAAAACCTGCTTCAACTGCCAAGGTCGAAGTTGGCGTGATTGAACCCGTTGCCGATTTAAAGGTAGAGCTAAGCCCTTCAGATAGCTCACCTAAAACCACGAATACAGCAGATATTGCAGCAGAGCAGCTAGTTAGTGCCGTTACCGACACCTTAACTTCAGCGCCGGCTGAGGCTGAGGTTGAGGCTGAGACTGAGCCTGATGCCGTCAGCGCAGTTGTCTCACTTGAACAACAATCCGTGTCACTAGACGAAGTTAATACCAATAGTGCTATACCTACAGATAGAATTAGAGCAGTGATTTCACAGCAAGAACAAGCCTGGAATAGCGGCGATATTGATGCCTACATGCAAGGCTATTGGCAAAGTGACAATTTACGTTTTGTGTCTAATGGTAAGTTTAGCTACGGTTGGGATGTAATTCTTGCTAGCTATAAAAAAAGTTATCCTGATTCAGCGCGCATGGGCAAACTGTCGTTCAATGTGAAAGAGATTAAAATGCTCAGCAACTACGCCGCATTGGTTGTGGGTCGTTGGCAATTAGAACGTACAAAAGACAAACCTAATGGTGTGTTCACCCTACTGATAGAGCGTATTGATGATAAGTGGGTGATAACCCATGATCATTCATCTGATTAATTGCTTGGCTGCGAATAGATTAATTCGGACTTAGGGTGTTATAACAAAATGCTGTTGCCCTAAGTTTCGAGCTTTGCCGTCATAACGCACTTCATAAAAGTCGATGTTGCCGTTTTTATCTCGCATTACCACACTGGTTGAGCGGGTGCCATATTCTGGATGGCGAATAAAAATCGACGACAACAGCCTTTCCCACTCAATTTCAATGCCAGTACTAGGTAGGCTGCTATCTTCAGCTTGAGATTCATCACGCATAAATGCCAACATTTGTTCAATATTGGGCTGCTTTTCAGCTAATAGATGCTGCTCTAACGCCTGTAATCCCTTGGCCATTTTCGGCCAGACGTCATCTATAGCGCCATTACTCACAGCATGAAAACCTTTAGTTAATGGCGTGTTCTCAGCAGTGACGCTATTAAAACAGTAAAGTTGCTGCTGTTGCTGATAAACAAGATTAAACGGACTGTAATTAGCGCTGTGTTGGCGTAGCCAATCAAGGCTGACATCTTGGCGAAGATCGAGAGCGTTAACCACCAGTTCGCCGCGACTTCTTAGGCCATCGGCTTGTTGATTGCGAATATTGGTAAGGCCTGCAAAGTGACCTTGTTGATTCACTCCAAGCCAAGTGCCGCCAGCTTGTAGGTCTTTGCCTGCTAATATCGACTGAGATTGAGGTAAATTGCTGTTAGCAACTGTTTGCCAAAAATGGGCTGGATCGGTGGCGCGATGATGAAACTCATCACGATTAGCGCACACAATCAGTGGCCATTGGGGATGCATGTCTACCGCGATAAATAAAATACACATAGGCTTGGTTAAGTCGGCTCAGTTATTCGGTCGATGATAAAACATCATAGCCTGAATAACATGAACCTGACAGTAACCCTCGCTTAATGCGGCGGCTTAATTAGTGGTGATGTTTATGCTCTGTTGGCGCAGCCGCAGATTTATCTGAGGTATTAGCACCATGGGAGTGATTGTGGTTATGATCATGGTTATGACCGCTAAACTTAATCATTAAGCGACTTAAGAACTTACGTGGTCCTAAGCGCAGTAAGCTAGCACTAAAGATTAATCCCACCACAACTAATCCCGCAATATTAACGTTATTTGGCAAGGTGAGTAACTGGTGCCAATCAACCAGATACTGGTGTGCGAATAACAACGCGACGGCTAATACAGCTGACAATGACAAGCGCATGCTCCAGCTCATTAGCTTTAACTGGCTAAGGCTAAGCACAGGCGCTGCAATAAGTGCAAATGCCACTGCGACATTGCTCCAGCCGCTATAGGCTAATGATAATGCCAGTACTGCCGCGCCTAAATTACAAAAACGCATCGGTAGAAAGACGACTAACAAGATTAATACTTGCAGTGCTGGGTGCTCAAGATGTACCGACGGATGACCAATGAGGTTGGCTAAAATTAAGCTAAGGGCAATCCAGGGCGCGCTGCGATCCACTAAATGTGCAAACCCAAAGCGCCAAGCCGATTGCGGTAAATTCTCGTGGGGATCGGTAAGTTCAACTTTACCCAAGCTGAGTAACGTGCCAATCGCCAACAATGAAATAGCTTGATATATGGCAAACCAAGGCCCCAATAATAGCAAGGTGATCAGCAAGGCTTCAGGGCCCGCTAGACGCTGTAACCAGCGACTGGAGAGGCTACTGTTTTGCGGGGTTAACCCAGCTTTGAAGCGCGCAGTGGCAATTAAGTAACTGGCAATTAATATTGGCGAGATGGTCAGTAACCAAGACATAAACTGATCCGAGCCATGGCTGTGATGGGCGTGGGCATGGCCACCACTGTCCATTAACAATAATACAGTTAGTAATGCGACCCCCAATAAACTGCCAATGCCTGCTTGGTATTGATAGCGACCTTGATGATCTTCTTCGTGTTGTCCGTGGGGCTGATGTAGCACCACATGCAAAATTGATCCGGTAACAAAGGCTTGTAAATAAACGGTATTATCTAAGCTGAGGCTATCGAGTAGTTGCTCGCCAGCAAAGTAACCCAAGCCTGTGAGTACCATCATCGCAGCTAATACCGCACTGGCCCAGCGGGTACCAACCTGGGGTTTTAATAGCCACCAAATTGCCACACCAACGGGTAAGCGATGCATAATCACTCCCAGCGCTAATAAGCTAGAGTTACCCTCTTGTTGGGCTAAAACCATGGCGCCACCATCGGTAATGGTGTGCAGCAATAGTCCGCCAATCCCTAAAGTTAGGGTCACGTTATGGGTAATATCTGAGTAGCGGTGGAAAAGCCGTTCACTGGCTGTGGGACCCCATAAGCCAAGCACCACGAACAGCAAAGTGATAAAACCACCATGTTCAAGGAGTTCAGGCAAAATATGGATAAGCACCAACCCGCCTAATGAGACGAAGATAAATCCATCTAAGCCTTTTTGTAGCCCACTCCCTGATGAGAAGTAGCGATAAAAAAGCGGTCCGAATAAAAGTGCAATACAACTAGCAGCTAGATAGAGCATGGGATCCAAAGAATCAATGAAACGGAAAAAACACCGCAGTATATCGCAGTCTTTCAATTAACTTAATACTTGCTTTGCTTGATTATCACTCATGATGACAATTTACACGGTAAAGATAGCCTTCAGCGTTGCAAGATAGAGCGAAAGTCACGGTTATTTCTGCCAAATGACTGTATTAAGTATACAATAGTAGTTCATTGTTAATAATTAATAGAACTAATGTAATGGACATCTTTTCTGCTGCAGTCATGCTTTTCCTGATTATGGACCCTTTGGGCAACTTGCCTATTTTTGCTTCAATTTTGCGACATATTGAACCCAAAAAACGCCGCCGAGTGCTTATTCGTGAATTATTGTTTGCGCTGGCAATCATGTTGCTGTTCTTGTTTGCCGGCGAGGTGATCCTTAATTTTCTTAGCCTGCGTCAAGAGTCAGTGAGTATTGCAGGCGGGATTATTTTGTTCTTAATTGCCATTAGGATGATTTTCCCACAACCGGGCGGCGTGGTAGGTTTAGCCGCCGGTGAAGAGCCATTTATTGTTCCTATGGCTATACCGTTAATGGCTGGGCCATCAGTGTTAGCTGCATTAATATTATTGGCGCACAGTGACAGTAGCAGAATGATGGATTGGACTATTGCCTTAGTGGCGGCTTGGGGTGTGAGCGCAGTTATCTTACTATTCTATAAAGTCTTTACTCGCATATTGGGCGAAAAAGGCTTAACCGCAGTCGAGCGTCTAATGGGGATGGTGCTGGTAATGATTTCGGTGCAAATGTTCTTAGACGGGGTGTCGAGCTATTTAAAAACTGCCGGCTAATCAGCTCATGTCCGGCATCGCTATAGTCAACAAGGCCGCTTAATGCGGCCTTTTGGTTTTCTACGCAATATTCTCTACCTTTCAGTTTATCTTCGATTATTTTTTACTTCTTTAGTTGTATAAAAATCGCTCTAAAAAGTTGTGTAAAGCCGTTTTAGCAACTTTACTTAATATTACTCTTTGATTCATCTTCGTTGTTTGGGCGTTCATTATGCGCATTGTATTCGCTATCTTTTTTAGCTGGGTTATTTGGGGCTGTAGCCATAGTAATAGCGCCGAAAACGGCTCTAATCAGACCCAATTAACGCATCAAAATAATACCATTCAATGTGGGGCAATACCTCCTCCTTTAGATATGTCCGGCGTTAAACAGAATTTAATCAAAAGTGGTGAAATAACGACAGATATGAGTGAACAACAGCAACAAGAGATTGTTCGTCGTTATATCGCCAAGCGTAACAATGCATTTAAAAAGTGCAATCAAAGGAAGTAAAGGAGGCATAGGATGCCTATTCAATGGAGTAAAATCTTTACTGGTGCTATGACCATATTGGCAATGACTCTTTTTTCGTTAAACGCCATGGCAGCGCCGAGTCAATACGCTTCTCCTGCAGATGCTGGGGTAATGAATCAGCAACAGATCCAATACTGGTTGATTAAGCGCGGTGAGCTGGCAATTGATGCCAGCGAGGCAGCAAAGCAAGCTGCGGTAGAGAAGTTCACTCGCAAAGCAAGTCATAATTATCTGCCTGCTGAGGTCAAAATACTAAAGCAAATAGCTGCCAAGAATCGATCCCAACGAATAAAAGTCTCACCAGTATCAGCTCCAGCATTGGCTGACGCGGATGTCACCAAAACCGTGAATGTGCTGGCGGTATTGGTCGACTTTCCTGATTTACCCTATAACGCCAATCGTTTAACCAAGTCTGATACGTCAATGTTTTATGACGATTATTCCGTACAACATTATCAAGATTTGCTTTTTTCTCGATCTGGATTTTCTGGACCTAACCGTGAGGTGCTTCAAACGGCTTATCAATATTTTGCTCAAGCCTCTGGTGAGAGTTTTTTCTTTCGTGGTCAGGTTAAAGGCTGGGTAACCGCCAGTAACAATGCTGCTTACTATGGCGCCAATAATTCGGTTTTCAGTGATAATGATATTGCAGTACCTGAATTGGTTATGGAAGCCGTTACTCAGGCCGTTAAAGGGATGAGCGCGACAGAATTAGCTGAATTCGATAGTGAAGATCCATTTGATTTTAATAACAACGGCAATGAAAATGAGCCTGATGGCATCATAGACCACATTGTCATATTTCATTCCAGTATTGGTGAAGAGGCGGGCGGCGGCGTGTTAGGCACCGATGCTATTTGGTCGCATCGCTTTTTTGTTGGTGCCAATAGCCAAGGACAAGCTCTTCCTGGCACGTCAATGAAAGTTTATGGCTATACCATTCAGCCTATCGACTCAGGTACTGGGGTCGTTACCCATGAGTTTGGTCATGATTTAGGCCTGCCTGATGAATACGACACTAATCTGGGGGATGGCGCGCCAGTGGGTTACTGGTCGTTAATGGCAAGTGGTACTTGGGTGGGTCAAGCGCAAGCGGGTAATCCTTATATTGCTGGCAGTAAGCCTGCGGGCTTAAGTCCTTATGCCCGTTCATATCTGCAACAACGTTACCAAGGCAAGTGGGTCAATGAGCAAGCCATCGACTTGGCCGATATTACTGCTGAAGGTTTGACTGCTGAGGTTTTTGCAGCAGTTAATGCTGATGCTGTGAATCAATTGTCCATCGCATTACCCAATCCCCCCTTCGCCTTTAAGTCACCTTTAGTTGGCGACTATCAATACCATTCAGGTAAAGGCCATCAACTTACCAATAGTCTGAGTTTCGAGGTAGATTTACCCGCTGACGCACAGATTGAGCTTGTTATGCAGGCACATTGGAGCATAGAAACAGATTATGACTATATGCAATTGTTGATTGATGGCGTAGCCATTGTCGGCAACCATACCAGTGCCAGTAACCCTCTGTTCAACAATGTAGAGCACTATATTTCTGGGGTATCGAGCGATATAGCTGGCGCTTCAGGAACAGATGCTTGGGTTGAACTGGTTTATGACTTGAGCGATTTTTCAGGGCAAAGTGTGCAAGTTGAAATGAGCTATGTAACGGATCAAGCTGTAGGTGACTACGGTATTGTTATTGACCAAATTGAAATTAATCAGCAAGGCGTCAACATTTACCAAGACGGGGCCGAAGAGCAAGGCAAAGTTGATTTAGTGGGTTTTTCAAGGATCGATGATACCTTACCCGGTTTGCCGCAACGCTATATTGTGCAACTGAGAAACCATCAAGGTATTGATGCGGGCTTGCAAAGTGTCGGCTACGAGCCCGGTATTTTATTATGGCTCGAAAATAACAACTATGAAGATAACAATGTCGCCGAGCATGAAGGTTATGGCTTTATTGGGGTTATTGATGCTGACCAGAGTCTAATAACTGACGGGTCTTCAAGTGTGCAGGTACGTGATGCCAGCTTTAGCTTATATCCTCAGTCAAGCTACGCTAACGATAGCGCTCTAAGTAACTATAGTTTATTTGATGATAATGCTGATTACTCAGCGCCCCTGCAACCACAATCAGGCATGGTGTTACCTGAACTGGGCTTAACGATGGAGGTGCAGGCGCAATCGTCAGACAGCTCAAGGGCAATAGTCGAATTTAAACTAAATGGTGTAGTTACTTCAGAGTTTATGGGCGAAAACCAGACAATTGCTGGCGACGATGGATCTCAAAGCAGTAGTGGCGGTAGTTTAGCTGGGGTGTATTTGTTGCTACTGAGCTTACTTCTTGTAAGGCTCTCGACTAAAACATAAGGCCATAAGCTTTATGGTTACTTTACAAATAGCCATGATGTTGCCAACGTATGGTAAACCGCATGGCTTTGTTGGACTAACTTTAACAAGATTGCTTTAGTGTTAAGGCGTTAATTTGCTTAACCGCATAAGGAAGGAAAATTTCGCTAACAATAATGTCTTGGTTGGCTAAGTTAAAGTAACGGCGACGCCCCCAAAGTGAAGAGGTGACAGGTTGGGACAGGCGGGTTGCCAGTTGGGCTAGCTTAGTGCAGCTTTCAAATTCAGCGACCTCTATTTTGCCCGGGACAATATCAGCACTGGTAAACAGTAGTTCACCCAATGGGCGCTTACCTAAGGCTTTAAAGTTGTGTTGATCATTGGCTAGGTTCTCAGGGATTAAGGTGCGTGCAAACACCCAAGGCTCGCCATCAAGGCACAGCAGTACTTCTCTTACCCAAACCTGCTTTTGCTGCGGGCATTCCCCTGCTAATGGTGTAGTAAGTTGTTCGCCAAGGACTTTAACTTCAAAATCGTGGCAACAGCCTTTAAGCTTTTGGGTTAAACTACCGGTAGCGAGTAACCATTCTTTTAGTGCCGATTGCGGCATAGAATTGATTGCATCAGGTGAAAACCACTGGATTGATTCACCATACGGGAAGCTAAGACTGGTCACGTTCATTCAATACTCGTTACAATATACTCAAACGAGTGCAGTTTATCATGACAGAGCAATGGCTGGATAGCCGCTGCTATTAGGCAGATTTAAATAATGGAGTTTGATTAACTATGGCAAAGTACCTATTCGCAGTGTTAGTTGCACTGTTTTTTTTCCCCAATGCGCATAGCGCAGATGACAAAGCCACTGGGAACTTTGCTTACTATGGTTTCGAACCTGACATTGTCACTAACTATATCTCTAACCGCAAAAAACTCGGTTTTGTAAAAATCAGTGTTGAGTTAATGGTTAAAGATCCTAAACAATTGCAGCAGATAGAGCACCATGATCCGTTACTGCGAGCCGCCATCGTTGAAGTGCTAGGAAATCAGCCTGAAGACAAGGTTAAGTCCTTGACCGGAAGAGAGGATATTCGTCGTGCGTGCTTTGAAACGGTTAATCGACTGCTAGAAGCTGAAACGGGTGAACAGTCCGTGGTTAATTTACTGTTTACTAAATACCTATATGATTAATGAACATTTGCATGAAAAACAGTAAAGCTGGCAACAAAACGAACAAGCAAACATCTGCGCCGACTAAGGTGGCAAGCAAAGGCGTCGCTCATACTCAAGTGAAAACACTACACCCGCGAAATAAGCATAATCAAGGTTATGATTTCGAAGGATTAATAAAAAAGTGTCCCAAATTGTCCCACTTTGTCAGACCAAACCCCTACGGTAATCTTTCAATCGACTTCTCAGATCCTGAAGCGGTCAAAAGCCTCAACGCAGCAATTTTATTGACTGATTATCACATTGAGCAGTGGGATATTCCGGCAGGGTTCTTGTGCCCGCCAGTACCAGGTCGAGTAGATTATTTGCATTACATTGCTGATTTACTGGCTGTTAATGGTAAAGCGCCTAAAGGAAATAAGATCCGTGCATTGGATATTGGCACCGGTGCTAATGGTATTTATCCATTATTAGGGGTTAAAAGCTATGGTTGGCAGTTTGTCGCCAGCGATATTGACCCAGTTTCAATTGCAAATGTCGCTGAAATTATTAGCCATAACCCTGATTTAGCATCGAAAATTGACCTGCGCCAACAGACTAATCCTCAAGCTATTTTTAGCGGAATTATCGGGGATAATGAGCGCTTTGATATTACTCTGTGCAACCCGCCATTTCATCGCTCATTAGCCGAAGCGAGTCAAGGCAGCGCCAAGAAAAATGCCAATTTAGCCGCCAACAGAGCTAAAAAGCACAGCCAAAAGCCAGCCGTTAGCTCAAGTAGTGCCGCACTTAATTTTGGTGGGCAAAAAGCTGAGTTATGGTGTGAAGGTGGTGAGCAGCAGTTTTTAACGAATATGATTAAAGAAAGTCAGCAGTTTGGGCAACAATGTTTGTGGTTTAGCTCATTAGTGTCCAAGTCAGAAAACCTAAAGCCCTGTTATCAATTATTAAAACAGTTACATGCCGATAGTGTGCAGACCATTGAAATGAAGCAAGGCAATAAAATTACCCGGGTTTTAGCTTGGAGTTATTTGCCCGAAGCGGCAAGAAAGCAGTGGGCTAAATTTAGGCATAATGCTATTTAGCATAGGGTTACATGATGAGTGATAACAAGGTGGTCATCACCTTGTTATCAATTGTTTGCGTTAATAGGTAACGCTAAACTTTCATCGCATCAAATTCAATATTTTCTGCGCCGTGGTAAACCAAGAAGTGACGCCCCTTGGCTCTGGCAATAATAGTGATCCCCAACTTTTGAGCTAGTTCTAACCCCATCTGAGTGACACCACTGCGTGATAACAATACTGGTATACCCATCTTGGCAATTTTTATCACCATTTCAGAGGTTAAACGGCCAGTGGTATAGAAAATCTTATCGTGCCCATTTTCACCTTCAAGCCACATGTCGCCCGCGAGGGTATCAACTGCGTTATGGCGGCCAACATCCTCAATGAAAGCTAAAATTTGGTCGTCTTTACAAATGCCGCAACCATGGACGGCACCGGCATTTTTGTAGGTTTCATTATAAGCACTAATGTTTTTTAGCAGGCTATATAAGGTTGATTGTTGTAATTGGGGCGTTGGCAGCTTTATATCATCGAGCCCTTGCATGAAACCACCGTAAACAGTACCTTGACCGCAACCTGAAGTGACGGTTTTTTCAGATAATTGTTTATCTAAATCAGCTGTTTGCTCTTTAGTCAAAATGGCTGCAGAGTCAACATCCCAATCGACGATAATTGATTCAAGTAAGCTGGCATCGTTAATAAAGCCCTGATTTTTCAAGTAACCCAAAGCTAATGACTCAGGTTTTGCGCCCAAGGTCATTAAGGTCACTATGGGTTGCCAGTTCAAATATACCGTTAATGGTCTTTCACAGGCCACGAATTTATCAACACTCTCTCCTTGCTCATTAATTGCTTTAACTGCAATTGTAAGGGGAACTTCAGCATTGGTTTTGACCAGTTTTAGCGATTTATTAGCATTTGATTGGGTCATTGAAAGTGTGGCCTCTGAAATAGTTAACTAGCTCGGTAGTGAGGATGGTAATGAAAACTAATTAACTATCAGCATAGCAACTTTTATTCCCGAGGCGGCAATGTAGTTTGTAAATGCGTGATCTAACTCTGATGTTAATCAGCAGCGACTAATTAACGTAGCCTTATGTCCTAGTATAATTAGCAATATAGACAAATTGTCCTACTCTTAGTGGTAATTAGGAGATCTGGATCTAGCTTTTTGTTCTTATTTATCTGGCACTATTTTTGCAGTGTACTGATTAGTTAAGAGAAATAAAGTGGTTTTTAGCTTCTAAAAATAATCAAGAGCAACTTTTAAGTCGTTGTTAATATATATTTTATTTATCTCTTGTGGATTTATGTTTTAAGGGCAAGGCTTGTATGCAACACACTGAAAATGTTTGGCCTATGTATGTTTCGCTTAGAAAAGTCGAAAAAATGATGGGGCGTTGGCCCTCAATCACTTGGGAAGTGGAACAAATGGTTCCTGCGACTCATGAGGCACCTGAAGGGGCCAAATTAATATTGTTTCAACTTTATAAAGATGAACGTGGCAGTTACCGGATAAATTTAGACATGGATAACACCATGTTATATATCGTTTGTGATGAGTTATCGGATGGCACTTGGGTTCCTGCTGCTATCTCTGCAGACCAAAATATTGCCGCAGCCTGTTTGGAGTCTGAAACCCCAGTGCTGAATATCCCAATGCCAGAAGCACTGGCATGTTGGGTTGAAGCTTTCATCACCCGTCATGGCGAAGTTGAAATATCAGCTAAACGCCGTAAGCATGTGAACCGCCGAAAGGATACTGGCCCTAGCACAGATCACCTTCGGAGACATTAATGAGCAATAATTCGAAAGGTTTTTTCTCTCGTTGGACTGAGCGTCGTGAGCAAGTTGAAGCTGAAGCTGCTCGTGAGACTGAACTGCAGCAAAAGAGTGTGGCGGCAGAGGAAGAAAGCCTTGCTGACTCTTCCACTGAGGATGCCATACAAGAAGCGCCTCAGCCTGAGAAGATCCTTGAAGCTGAAGATTTACCGGATCCCGAAAAAATTGAAGTTGGAGGCAGTTTTGCTTCGTTTATGGGGGCGAATGTATCACCTCAAGCGAAATCAGCAGCGTTAAAAGCACTGTGGAAACAACCCCAATACAATGAAATCGACGGCTTACTCGAGTACGCCCTTGATTACAGTAATCAACCTAAATTGTCTGCCGAAGTTTCGGCTGAATTAGCCAAAAAAGTCTTCCGTAACGTCGTAAAAGACAAAGAAGAAACGGAAGAGCAAGAGTTACTTGCTCGTGAGGATGATGACACAGTTGTTGATACAACTGATGCCTCACCAGTATTAAATGATAAGAGCGAAATCGTGTCTGCCACTGACTTAGATACCAACCAAGACCAGAGTGATGTTCTGGGAATGGTTGATGAAGAAGCTATAACGGCTTCAAGTAGCGCTAAGGCTTAGTGTGTAGTTAAAAATTTTAGTCCACTATTTAGCGTATAAGGTGTTTTGTTTATCATTTTAAGCTGATGTATTTAAATAAATGTTTAAATACAAAATGGATTTGCAGCCCTGATAAATCACCTAAGCGTTAAAAAACTGTTCAGGAACGCAATGTGAGCAATAGTCAAACCCCGCTAGAACTAAAACAAGTTCGCCAGCAGGTATTAGCACAGACTCAAGTGATCCAAAACTTGATCCCGCCAACAGTCAGTTATACGACTGAAGGCAATGTGTTAGTCATCGGCCCAGAAGATTTGGCCCGATTAGCTGCGGATAAACTGTCAACCATGGCCAATACGGTTATTTTGGCAAATGAAGCCATTACCAGCCAAGATGAAGCTCATCTTGAAGCGGTAATGAACGCTGCAGTAAATAGCGAAAGCTATTACAACAAACTTATTTCTGTTAAAGGCTTTTTAGGTCAGTTTCAGGTAACCGTTGAGAATGAAGGCGCGGGTGAAAACCAAGCGGCGACTGAGTTAAGTCTTGTTGCTATTCGTAAGCCGCATTTTGATATGGTTTTAGACCTGAGCATGTCGCCATGTCTTAACCTTGAAATGCTACCACCAGGTTATTTCTATGTCGGTCAAGATGCAGATAAATTAGCTGATGCGCTGGAGCAAATTCCAGATTTAGTTGGTGAATTTGATAAGCCACGTTATGTGAAGGTGAACAGTGATATCTGTGCTCATAACCGTAATGGCGTCAATGGCTGTAATCGCTGTTTAAACTTCTGCCCTGCTGATGCAATTAGTAGCATCGAACAAAAAATCGAAATTGATCCTTACCTTTGTCATGGTGCGGGTAGTTGTACTAATGCTTGTCCTACAGGGGCTATCGCATTTGATTTACCAACGCCACAAGCACTTCATAGCTATATTCAAAAACTGGTTAGTCGTTACCTTGAGCAAGCACAAGCTGCCCCTGTCATCTTATTCCATGACGGTGCCGTTGGTGCAGAGCACATTACCGCTGATCTAGTGGGTGACATCATTCCAGTTGAGCTGGAAGAAATCACGGTTGCTAGCATTGATCATTGGATGTCAGCATTAGCATGGGGCGCACGTCAGGTATTAATTTTAAATACCGATGCGACTGCACCCACGTTAACGCAAATGTTAAATGGTGAACTAATATTAGCTAATAGCATTCTAGATGAAATGGGTCAGCCACAGCGCATTAGCTTGATAGACACCCAAGCATTAGCAGCCTTAGATGATAAGTTAGCCATAAGCCTAGATTGGCCATTAATCGTACCTGCTGCGTTCACGCCAAGTACCAAGCGCGAAACATTATACGCTGCAATTGATCATTTAAATGAACAAGCAGCAGCGACTGATAGTGCCATTGCAATGAGCAATGTGCCTTACGGTGTAGTTAACGTCGAAGTTGATAAATGTACCTTGTGTATGTCTTGTGTAGCAACCTGCCCAACACAAGCATTAACCGATGGTGGTGAATCACCGTCACTGCATTTTGTAGAGCAAGACTGTGTGCAATGTGGTTTATGTGAAACCTCTTGTCCTGAAAACGTGATTAGCTTAACGCCGCAAATCAATTTGGACCAAGCAGCACGTCAGCAGCGTCAAACGTTAAAAGAAGAGCCTCCGTTCGAGTGTATTCGTTGCGGAACCGCTTTTGCTACACAATCGATGGTTCATAGAATGATCGATATGATTGGTGGACATTCTGCATTTAACGCCAATATTGAGCGCCTAAAAATGTGTGGTGATTGCCGCGTAAAAGATATGTTTGAAGACATTCTTGAAGACCCAGAGAAGCAACTTCGATAAGAGATCCAATATGACCGAATTAGTTAGAGAAATTTCAGAAAACGATCAGCTACGGGCAGATATTTACCAATTATTAGCTGCATTACTACGTCGCCATCCGAGTGAAGAACTGCTGTCATTTTTAGCTGACATCGAAATAGAAACAGAAGCTGAAGATGATAACGACATGAGCACGGCTTGGCTGGCGCTAAAGGCAGCTGCGACCCAGTACACACAAGAGCAACTTGAAGAAGAATACTTCAATATTTTCTTCGGTGTTGGCCGTGGTGAAGTATTGCCATACGGCAGCTGGTTTATGACAGGCTCGTTAATGGATAAGCCATTAGCACTGTTACGCCAAGATTTAATGCAATTAGGTTTTGCTCGCGAAGAAGACGTTAAAGAGCCAGAAGATCATGTTGCAGCATTATGTGAAGTGATGGGTACCTTGATTTTAGAGGCGCCAGGTTATCGTCAATTAGCATTTTATCAGCGCCATATTGGCAGCTGGATTGCGCGCTTTTGTGACACCTTAGAGAAAACACCGAGTGCAGCGTTTTATGTGCCTGTGGCGCAGCTAGCAAAAGCATTTTTCATCATTGAAGCCAATGAGTTTGAGCAACTAAGCTTAGATATTCCAGTTAATTGCCCAGGTTCTGAAGCCGAAAAAACTGCTGCTGATGAAGCAGACAAGATTGAACCATCAACCAATGAACTTGCCTCTTAGGTAATTTTTAGGCTGTTGGTGCAAAGATTTATGCCACAGAGTTTGACTCTGTGGCATAGACTGAAAAGGAAGGCAACTTCCATAAAAACAGAGAGTAATTTTACTCTTATAACACGCGTTAAATTAAGGAGAGACTATGAAGAAGCAAGCTTCCGACATGGGTCGTCGTCAAATGCTAAAAGCATTGGCTGTCGGCAGTGCCGCTGGCGCAGTTGCCACTGTTAGCGGACAAGCTCTTGCCGCCTCACCAGAAGCTACACCCGTTGTAGGTAAAAGTGATGGTTATAGAGAAACAGACCATGTACGTAGTTATTACGACACATTACGTAGTAGCAAGTAATTTAAGGAGAATATGTGATGCGATTAACCCGCAAAACAGAAGCAGTCAAAGTCGCAGATAAACCTGCACTTGGACTCAATCGTCGCCAATTTTTGAAGTCTGCAACCCTTGCTACAGGTGGTATTGCTGCCGCTTCAATGCTGGGCGCCGGAATGATGCGTAAAGCTGAAGCAAAAGATGTTGCTTACGATGCGCCGACTGAAGTGATACGTACTATTTGTTCTCACTGCTCAGTGGGCTGTGGTATTTATGCTGAAGTGCAAAATGGTGTATGGACAGGTCAAGAACCTGCATTCGATCACCCATTTAACGCTGGTGGCCATTGCGCCAAAGGTGCTGCACTGCGTGAACATGGTCATGGTGAAAAACGTCTTAAATACCCAATGAAGCTAGAAGGCGGCAAATGGAAGAAACTTTCTTGGGAGCAAGCCATTGAAGAAGTGGGTCAAAAAGCCCTCGATATTCGTCAAGAATCTGGTCCTGATTCAGTATTTTTCATGGGTAGTGCGAAGTTTTCAAACGAACAAGCTTATATGTACCGCAAATTGGCAGCAATGTGGGGCACCAACAATGTCGACCACTCTGCACGTATTTGTCACTCTACCACTGTAGCCGGTGTTGCAAACACTTGGGGCTACGGTGCGCAATCAAACTCTTTTAACGACATGCGTAGCTCGAAAGCGATGATGTTTATCGGTTCGAACCCTTGTGAAGCTCATCCGGTTTCAATGCAACACATCCTTGAAGGTAAAGAGCGCGGCGCGAAAATTATCGTAGTCGACCCGCGTTTCACTCGAACTGCAGCTAAGTCTGACGAGTTCGTGCATATTCGTCCTGGTACGGATATTCCTTACATTTATGGTTTGTTGTGGCACATTTTTGAAAATGGTTGGGAAGACCAAACATTCATCGACCAACGTGTATACGGTATGGAACGTATCCGTGAGGAAGTGAAAAAGTGGACCCCTGCCGAAGTTGAACATGTTGCTGGCGTGCCTGAAGCGCAGATGCATCGTGTCGCCAAGTTACTGGCTGAAACTAAGCCTGGTACTGTAGTTTGGTGTATGGGTGGGACTCAGCATCACATAGGTAATGCTAACACTCGTGCATACTGTATCCTCCAATTAGCCCTTGGTAATATGGGTGTTTCTGGTGGTGGAACTAACATCTTCCGTGGCCATGATAACGTTCAAGGTGCAACTGACTTTGGCTTATTGTTTGATACATTGCCAGGTTACTATGGCCTTAAAACAGGTTCATGGAAACATTGGTGTAATGTATGGGACTTGGATTACGAGTGGGTTAAAGCCCGTTTCGATCAAGAGCAACGTCTAGGTCAAGATCCAATGACTTCAACGGGTATTCCATGTTCTCGCTGGCATGATGGTGTCCTTGAAGACAAATCTAAGATTGCGCAGAAAGATAATATTCGTATGTCATTCTTCTGGGGGCAATCAGTCAATACTGAAACCCGTGGTCGTGAAGTGCGTGAAGCATTGAACAAAATGGATACAGTTGTTGTTGTGGACCCATTCCCAACGATGGCAGGTGTCATGCACGAACGAACTGACGGTGTGTATTTATTACCTGCTGCAACTCAGTTTGAAACATACGGTTCAGTCTCTGCTTCAAACCGTTCACTGCAGTGGCGATCACAAGTTATCGAACCATTATTTGAGTCAAAAGCTGACCACATTATCATGTACAAGCTGGCGAAAAAATGGGGTATCGATGCTGAGTTCTGTAAGCATATTAAAGTTAATGGCGATGAGCCGTTGATTGAAGATATGACCCGTGAGTTCAACAAAGGTATGTGGACCATTGGTTACACTGGCCAGAGCCCTGAGCGTTTGAAAATGCACCAAGAAAACTGGGGCACATTCGATATGGAAAGCTTAGAAGCGCCAGGTGGTCCAGCTAAAGGTGAAACCTACGGTTTACCTTGGCCTTGTTGGGGCACGCCAGAAAACAAACATCCAGGTACGCAAATTCTTTACCGCACTGGACGTGAAGTTAAGTATGGTGGTGGTAACTTCCGTGCACGTTACGGTGTTGAGCATAACGGTAATAATATTCTTGCTGAAGGTTCTTATTCAAAAGGATCTGAAATCAAAGACGGTTACCCAGAGTTCACCGCTGACATGCTGAAACAGCTTGGCTGGTGGGATGACTTAACTGCTGAAGAGAAAGTTCACGCTGAAGGTAAAAACTGGAAAACAGATATTTCTGGTGGTATTCAACGTGTTGCTATCAATCACGGTTGTATCCCATACGGTAATGCCAAAGCACGTTGTATTGTGTGGAACTTCCCAGATGATATCCCGATTCATCGCGAGCCGTTATATACCCCTCGTCGCGACTTAGTGGCTAAGTACCCAACTTACGAAGATCGTATGGTTGCACGTCTTCCAACTCTGTATAAGTCTATTCAAGAAAAAGACTTTGCTAAAGACTTCCCATTAGCGGTAACTACGGGTCGCTTAGTTGAGTATGAAGGTGGTGGTGAAGAAACACGCTCAAATCCATGGCTTGCAGAATTGCAGCAAGAAATGTTTATTGAGATTAACCCTGCTGATGCAGCCGACCGCGGCTTACGTGATGGTGATGATGTATTCGTTCACAGTCCAGAAGGCGCTAAAATCACAGTTAAAGCAATGGTGACTCCACGAGTCATTGCTGGTGAATGTTTCATGCCATACCATTTCGCGGGTGTATTCGAAGGCAAGAGCCTAGAGAAAAATTACCCTGAAGGAACCGTACCTTACATTATTGGTGAAGCTGCCAATACCGTAATGACCTATGGTTATGATGTTGTGACTCAGATGCAAGAGACTAAGTCTAGCTTGTGTCAGATCAGCAAAGCCTAATTAACTTGATGAGGAGATAAGCCATTATGGCAGTCATGAAATTTTTGTGTGACACAAAACGCTGCATCGAGTGTAACGGTTGCGTCACAGCTTGTAAGAACGAAAACGATTCCGCTTTAGAGTGGGGTATTCAGCGTCGCCGCGTGGTTACTATCAATGATGGTGAACCCGGTGAAGCGTCAATTTCTGTTGCATGTATGCATTGTACCGATGCTCCTTGTATGGCCGTATGTCCGGCGGATTGTTTCTATCAAACCGACGATGGCATTGTGCTACACGATAAAGATACTTGTATCGGTTGTGGTTACTGTTTTTATGCATGTCCTTTTGGAGCGCCACAGTTCCCGAAAAAGACCGCATTTGGTAGCCGCGGTAAAATGGATAAATGTACTTTCTGTGCCGGTGGCCCAGAAGAAAACCATTCCGATGCCGAGCGTCAGAAGTACGGTGCAAACCGTATTGCTGAAGGTAAGTTACCTATGTGTGCTGAGCTTTGTTCAACTAAAGCCCTGCTTGCTGGTGATGCCGAAATCGTATCGAGTATCTATCGCGAACGTATGTCTAAGCGCGGTAATCCGAATACCATTTGGGGCTATGATCCTAAAACGGGTGATATGGTTTAGACAGTGCAAAGGTTACGGGCTTTGTCCGTAACCAAGCAAGGAGTGACAATGTTAAACAAACAGTTAAACAAATCACTGCGTAGCTTGTTTGCTCTGTTGGTTCTGGTGATGGGGTTAGGTTTTGCAACCACAACCTTAGCGGCAGATGAACAATCAAGTAAGCAGCAGGCAGGGAAGGAAAACCCGGCTGAATTATGGCGAGCAGTGAAAGCTGGCGACTCTGGCTTTACAACAGCTCAAGGTATTGAACCCGGCGTACTGATTAATGTTGCGGGCAATCAAGGTCGAATAATCAGAGATGACTATATTACTCCCGGAGTGGCGTTAGCTCTCGTAGGTGTATTTGCTGCATTTTTACTATTCTACTTTGTTAATGGCCCAGCAAAATTGGCGAAGGGGTATTCAGGCAAGATGGTTGAGCGATGGTCTAAAGCAGATATTTGGCTGCATTGGATTATGGCCGTTGCCTGTTTAACGTTAATGCTAACTGGTCTGGTGATCATACTAGGTAAAATTGTTATTCAGCCCTATGTCGGTGCGAGTATTTGGGCTGGAATTATAGCCTTTTGCAAGCTAGTGCATGATTGGGTTGGTCCAGTCTTTATCGTATCTTGGTTACTGAGTATCGTTAAGTGGATGCCACTGCAAACCTTTAAGATGTATGATTTAAAATGGTTTTTAGTGGTTGGTGGTTACATCAATTTCGGTCCATTTAAAGGTAAGCATCCAGATAGTGGTTTTGCCAACGCCGGTGAAAAAATGTGGTTTTGGACATTAGTGTTCTTTGGCCTATTCATCAGTGTATCAGGCATCATGCTAGTGTTACCGGGATTAGATTTACCCCGTGAAGCTTCAATGGCCGCGCTACTTATTCATGGCATTAGTGCTGCGATTCTCATTGCATTTACCATTGTGCATATTTGGATGGCAACAGCATTGAGTGAAGGTGGTATGGAATCCATGGTTTCAGGCTATTGTGATGAAAACTGGGCGATGCAGCATCACAACGTTTGGTATGATGAAATCAAGGCGAATGGCACGTTAAAATATCAGAAGTAATAATGACTTAGCATATTTTTAGTTTGTGCTTAAAACACCTCAACAGAGTCTATCTTGTTGAGGTGTTTTTATATCTGCCTGCTGGCGGAACGGGTAGTTTTGTCAGTACCTATTTTATTGCTCACTGCTGGACGAATAAATCGCTTAATTTAGGCCGCTATTCCAACAGCTATTCCAAGAGCTACTTGGACCAATTTTAGTGGCTTATTGATTGCAGTTATTACTGAATTTTCTTGGACGCTTTCTGCGTGCTACTCATGCTACAAAGTAACTTGCTTGTTAATATTTACTGAGTGATTTGTGGGCAGCTAACTATTGGTTATTTTAATAACCAAAAGCACTATAGGTACAGGTTGTAAGTCCTAAAAGTTATATAGTGATTATGGTGTTTATTTAGACAAAAACCGTATAAAAATCCTTTTAACTCAATCTACTTGTTAAGTGATTTAACACTGTAAATGCAGCTGAAATCCAACCCCAAAGTTTTGTTCTCACACGGCATGTTTTGAAAACATGACCCAGTTAACGCTTTCTTTATTTATTGGTTATTTTAGGCCAATGAACAGGTGTCAGATCATATTATTTCAGCCTCTCTCTCTATATATTAGCGGCGTAAATTTGTGGACTAGATTCATTTATATGTGTTTTTACCTTTTTAGTTCATCCACTTAACCATTAATTAACAATGGTGTTTGGTAACTAGAAAGGCCTAAGAGGGCATCTGCATGATAAGCAGATGTGTATTAAACCCAGGAGTAAAGATGAAGAAGCAACAGCCTGATCTGAACCGCAGATCTTTGCTGAAAGCCATCACCGTAGGTAGCGCTGCTACTGCAGCAATTGCTGTTTCAGGTGTGAGTGTGGCAAAAGCAACCGAGAGTAACATTAGTATCAAAGGTTCTAATGGTTACAAAGAAACTGCGCATATTCGTAGCTACTACGATAGCTTACGCGGATAATTCAGGAGAAATAAGCGATGAAGTTAACTCGCAAGTCTACAGCAGCACCTAAAGCTGCTAGCAAGTCGCTCGGTATCAACCGTCGTCAATTTATGAAGAATGCAGGTATTGCTACTGGTGGTATCGCCGCTGCTTCATTAATGGGCACAGGCATGATGCGTCGAGCTGAAGCAAAAGAAATTGCTCATGATGCACCAACTGAAATCAAACGTACCGTATGTTCTGCATGTGCTGTTGGTTGTGGTTTATACGCTGAAGTACAAAATGGTGTTTGGACAGGTCAAGAGCCTGCATTCGATCACCCATTTAATGCTGGTGGACACTGTGCTAAAGGTGCTGCATTACGTGAACATGGTCACGGTGAGAAGCGTCTTAAATACCCAATGAAATTGGTTGATGGCAAGTGGAAGAAACTATCTTGGGAGCAAGCTTACAACGAAGTTGGCGACAAGATGCAAGATATCCGTGAAGAGTCAGGTCCTGATTCAGTTTACTTCATGGGTAGTGCTAAGTTCTCGAACGAAGGTTGTTACATGTACCGTAAATTTGCGGCTATGTGGGGCACGAACAACATCGATCACTCTGCACGTATTTGTCACTCTACCACTGTAGCTGGTGTTGCAAACACTTGGGGCTATGGTGCGCAAACTAACTCTTTCAATGATATCCAAAATGCAAATGCAATCTTCTTCATCGGTGCAAACCCGGCTGAAGCGCATCCAGTTGCAATGCAGCATATCTTATTAGCGAAAGAGAAAAACAACGCGAAAATCATCGTTGTTGATCCTCGTTTCTCACGTACTGCAGCGCACGCTGACCTACATTGTGGTCTACGTCCTGGTACTGATATTCCATTCATTTACGGTATGCTATGGCACATCTTTGAAAATGGTTGGGAAGACAAGACGTTCATCAAAGAACGTGTTTTCGAAATGGAATCAATTCGCGAAGAAGTGAAAAAATTCCCGCCTAAAGAAGTTGCTGATGTAACTGGCTGTAGCGAAGAAGAAGTTTACCAAGCTGCGAAAATGATGGCAGATAACCGTCCAGGTACTGTTGTTTGGTGTATGGGTGGTACTCAGCATCACGTGGGTAACGCAAACACTCGTGCTTACTGTATCCTTCAATTAGCCCTTGGTAACATGGGTGTTAAAGGCGGCGGAACAAACATTTTCCGTGGTCACGATAACGTACAGGGTGCGACTGACTTAGGTTTGTTATTTGATAACTTACCAGGTTACTACGGTCTGACTTCTGGCGCTTGGGATCACTGGACGAACGTTTGGGATCTTGAAAAATCTTGGGTTAGTAATCGTTTCGACCAAGGTACTTACTTAGGTCGCGACCCAATGACCACTCCTGGTATTCCTTGTTCTCGCTGGCACGATGGTGTGTTAGAAGAGAAGGGTAAACTAGCGCAGAATGACAACATCCGTATGGCATTCTTCTGGGGTCAATCTGTTAACACTGAAACTCGTCAAAGCGAAGTGCGTGATGCATTAGATAAGATGGACACAGTTGTTGTTGTGGATCCATTCCCAACTATGGCGGGTGTTATGCATCGTCGTCAGAACGGTGTTTACTTGCTTCCAGCTGCGACTCAGTTCGAAACTGAAGGTTCAGTATCTAACTCTGGCCGTAGTCAGCAGTGGCGTGAAAAGGTTATCGAGCCTTTATTCGAATCAAAAACTGACCTTGAGATCATGTACCGTCTATCTCAAAAGCTTGGTTTTGCAGAGCAATACACTAAACGTATCGCTAAAGATGCCAATGACATCCTAGTTATTGAAGACATCACTCGCGAAATCAACCGCGGTATGTGGACTATTGGTATGACAGGTCAAAGCCCTGAGCGTATCAAAGAGCACACTCAAAACTGGGGCACGTTCAGCAACAAGACTCTTGAAGCTGCTGGCGGACCTGCTAAAGGCGAAACTTATGGTTTACCTTGGCCTTGTTGGGGTACGCCAGAGCAGAAGCATCCTGGTACTCAAATCCTGTATAACACAAGCAAACACGTTAAAGACGGTGGTGGTAACTTCCGTGCACGTTACGGTGTTGAATACAAAGGTGAGAACATTCTTGCTGATGGCAGCTTCTCTAAAGGCGCTGAAATCACTGATGGTTACCCAGAGTTCTCTGCACAAATGCTTAAGCAATTAGGTTGGTGGGACGAACTAACAGCTGAAGAAAAAGCATCAGCTGAAGGTAAAAACTGGAAAACTGATTTGCTAGGCGGCATCGTACGTGTTGCTATTAATCACGGTTGTATTCCATTCGGTAACGCTAAAGCGCGTTGTATCGTTTGGACTTTCCCAGATATCGTACCTGTTCACCGTGAGCCGTTATACACATCTCGTCGTGATCTTGTGTCTAAGTACCCAACTTACGATGATATGCAAGTACATCGCTTACCAACTCTTTACAAGTCAATCCAAGAGAAAGACACGTCAGCTAAGTACCCATTAGTACTGACTTCTGGTCGTTTGGTTGAGTATGAAGGTGGTGGTGAAGAGTCTCGTTCTAACCCTTGGCTTGCAGAGCTTCAACAAGAAATGTTTGTTGAAATGAACCCTGCTGATGCCGCAGATCGTAGTCTACGTGACGGTGATACTGTGTGGTTAGAAGGTGCTGAAGGTGGCCGTATTAAGATTAAAGTTATGGTTACTCCACGCGTTAAACCAGGTGTTACTTGGATGCCTTACCACTTCGCGGGTGTTATGCATGGCGAAAGCTTAGCGCCTAACTATCCAGAAGGTACTGTTCCTTACGTAATAGGTGAGTCTTGTAACACTGCAATGACTTACGGTTATGACCCTGTGACACAAATGCAGGAAACTAAGGCATCGCTTTGTCAGGTAGAGAAAGCGTAACAGCAGTTTAAGCTAGGAGAATTGCCGAATGGCTACAATGAAATTTTTATGTGATACCAAGCGCTGCATCGAATGTAATGGTTGTGTCACAGCTTGTAAAAACGAAAACGACTCTGCTTTAGAGTGGGGAATTCAACGTCGTCGCGTAGTGACTATCAATGACGGTCAACCAGGTGAAGCGTCTATCTCAGTGGCATGTATGCACTGTAGTGATGCACCTTGTATGGCTGTTTGTCCTGCAAACTGTTTCTACAAAACTGAAGACGGTATCGTACTGCACGATAAAGATACTTGTATCGGTTGTGGTTACTGTTTATATGCATGTCCATTTGGAGCGCCTCAGTTCCCTCAAGGCGGCGCTTTTGGTGCTCGCGGTAAGATGGACAAGTGTACTTTCTGTGCTGGTGGCCCAGAAGCTGATCACTCTAATGAAGAGCGTCAGAAATATGGTGCTAACCGTGTCGCTGAAGGTAAACTTCCAATGTGTGCTGAGCTTTGTTCAACCAAAGCACTGCTTGCAGGTGATGCAGAAATCGTTTCTGCTATCTTCCGCGAGCGTGTTGCATACCGCGGAGCTAACAAAGGTGTTTGGGGTTAATCTCCAAGCGTGTTAGTCAGCTTAGCTATGATGCCTAGGGCAACCTAGGCATCGAATAGCATAGAGGATGTAATATGAACAAGTGGTTCAAACAAATTGGCGTTGTTATCGCACTGATGTTCAGTGTCATGACCTTCGCCCACGCAAGTGGAAATGTTGAAGAGTCTCTAACCGTTCAAGATGGCAATGCACAATTATGGGCACAGCTTAAAGACGGTGCTGAAGGACGTACGACTTCAACAAGTGAGTTCCATAAACAACCAATCAATACCTATGATTTACGTGTATTTGATTTGCGTAGTGACTGGCTTGCTCCTGCTTTAGCTTTATCGCTATTTGGCATGATCATCATTTTCGTACTGTTTATGAAAATTAACGGTATTTCGAAATTACACGGTGGTTTCACTGGTAAGATGGTATATCGCTGGTCTAAATTTGACGTATCAATTCACTGGCTAGGTGCGATTCCTTGCATGTTATTGATTTTGACAGGTTTAGTACTACTTGCTGGCCGTTACTTCCTTCAGCCATACATTGGTGAAGGTATGTGGGCTGGATTGGTAAATGCTTCTAAAGTTATCCATGATTACATGGCTATCCCATTCATGTTGGGTTGGGCGTTAATGGTAGTACTTTGGGCTAAAAACCAAATGCCAAAAATGTATGACATTAAATGGATGATGGTGGTTGGTGGTTACATTAACTTCGGTCCATTTAAAGGCAAGCACCCTGACGCTGGTTTTGCTAACGCAGGTGAAAAACTATGGTTCTGGGCATTTGCTCTATTCGGTCTAATCATCTCAGTATCAGGAATGTTATTACTGTTCCCGAACTTATTTGAACCAAGCCGTACCTTAAGTTTGATTGCACTAGTTACTCACTCAGTGAGCGCTATCGTAATCTGTGCTTTCTCTATCGTGCATATCTTCATGGCAACCGCTATGTCAGAAGGTGGTATGGATTGTATGGTTTCAGGTTACTGTGATGAGCAGTGGGCGAAACAGCATCACAACCTTTGGTATGATGAAATTAAAGCGAATGGCGAGTTAAAATATAAAGACTAATAGGTCTGCAGTATTTTTAGCTAAAGCTTAAAAAGCACCTCCAATGACTTCGGTTTTGGAGGTGTTTTTATTTCGGCTTTAGGTTAACCGTGTTTTAACACAACTTTTTATGATTTTTAACAATGTGATACCTTATATTAGCTATTGGTTGTTTAAGCACTCCTAATTTGTGATCGTGGCTGTAAAAATCGACAGATTTGGTTGTTTTTAACTGATAACTTCTAGATAGTTAACATCCTTGTAGCGTATGTCGAAATTTTCTACTTGAGTAGCAACTCATTAGCGTTGCTTGCGAGCCCCTTTTTAACTAGGAATTGCCATGTCATCAATTATCCGTCCATCAGATACCATTATCCAATCACCTTATCAGGCCAATATCACCACGCCAGATTGGATGATAAATGCGATGGAAAAAGTGATGCAATTTTACGTTGATCGTAATTTGCGTTTAGACACGGTTTCAGCGGAAATGATGCCAGCGCCAGTAGAAGGTAAAAAGTACATGCTGTATGCTCATGTACCTTTTTGTCATACCTTGTGTTCATACTGTACTTTCCATCGTTTCTTATTTAATGAAGATAAAGCTCGTCGCTATTTCGTGTCTTTACGCAAAGAAATGGATATGGTTAAAAACCTCGGTTATGACTTCGAGTCTATGTATATCGGCGGCGGCACCACCACAGTACTAGAAGATGAATTAGCTCGCACTATTGAACACGCCAAAACCCTATTCCCGAACATTAAAGAGGTATCGTGTGAATCCGATCCTCAGCACTTAGACAGCCCTGGCTTTAAGCAGTTAGAAGGCTTAGTCGATCGTATGTCTATTGGTGTGCAAAGCTTTAATGATGACATTTTAGCGATGACAGACCGCATTGAGAAATTCGGTACCGGTCAGCAAACATTTGATAAAATTATGGCGGCAAAAGAGCTGTTCCCGATTATCAATGTTGATTTGATTTTTGGTTTCCGCGGTCAAACCGATGAAGTTATTCAGCATGATTTAGATATGGCGTCTAAGCTAGACCCTCGCCAAATTACTACTTATCCATTGATGATTACCCACCAAACTCGTAAGAGTGTTAAGGGAAAATTAGCTGCACCACATGGTGATATGGCACGTCAGTATCGTCAAATTCTTAATACCTTAAATGGTCAATATACTCAGCTATCTGGTTGGGCATTTGGTAAAGCGCAGAACGAAGGCTTTGATGAGTATGTTATTGATTATGATGAATACTTAGGCGTAGGTTCAGGTTCATTTAGTTTCTTAGATGACACCTTATACGTGAATACCTTCTCGCTTAAAAAATACCAAGAGCGCATTGCCAATGGCAAAATGGGTGTCGAGCAACAAAAGCAATATGGCAAGAAAGAAGTGATGCAATATCGCTTCTTACTGGGCATGTTCTCTGGTCGTTTATCACGTAAGTATTTCCGTGAAACCTTCGGCGTTAACTTAGATACCGCATTGTTTAAAGAAATGGCCTCAATGAGAGCCATAGGTGCAATTAAAAATGACCCGAACGATCCTGATAACCTCATTTGGACCGATAACGGTAAAATGATGGGCTTATTGATGATGAAAGAATTTTATTCAGGCATGGATAATGTTCGCGCTCAATTACGTAAACCCTTGCAAGCCGCTGATATGTAAGCGTCCCAAGCTTAAGAAATAAGTTAATGAAAGGCAGTGACCATGGTCACTGCCTTTTTTGTTATTTGCAGTATACTGATTTTGAATGCATCATCACTGTCCCACCATCCTCGTCATTATTATCATGATGATTTTGGTGCATTGGACATTGGATTGTTAAAAGAGACCGCTATGGCTAATATTTTACTGCTTGCCAACATTAACTGTGACCGCTTACTGGAATTAGATAAACCGCTGCAAACCGGAGGTCGCTTTCATTATCAAGATGGCGGCTTACGGCTCGGTGGCGGTGGTGCTAATACCGGCATCGGTTTGGTATGGGCTGGGCACAATGTCTCGTTAGTGAGCCAAGTGGGCTCTGACAAGATAGGTAATTGGATTTTGGCTCAAGCCAGCACCAAGGGGCTAGATTGCCGCTTAGTGGAACGCTTTGATGGCGCAACCTGTGAAATGTTATTGGTGATGACGCCCGATGGTGAACGCACTATTATCCGCCCACAAAGACCCCTATTTGAACTAAGCACGCCGCCAAACTGGCAACAATGGGATGCGCTATACACTAACTCATCAGCTAAAGGCATTAGTCAATGGACCGCATCAGCCCTTGATCATTGCTTGGTCGTATCGCAGTTAGCTAAAGATGAGCGGGTACGACCATGCCATATTTTAATTGCTTCAATTACCGATATGCATGGCCGCTGTGATGACAATAAGTGGGATTTTGCCGCTAAAATTGCCGGTGAGTCATTGCAATACTTTGTGGTCACCGATGGCGAGAATGGGGCGATAGCCTATAGTGCCAATGAACAGTTTCATGTACCAGCAGTAACAGCGCAAGTGTTAGATACTACAGGGGCTGGAGATGCCTTTGCCGCAGGCTTAATTCATTATTTATGCCAGCAAAAAGCCATTACCCAAGCCATGGAAGAAGGGGCAAGATGGGCCGCCATTGCCGTGGCTACTGCCAGCTCAGTCCCAGGAGATGCGCTGCAGCATTATCTTCAATCAAAAAAACATAGTGAGTAACTGAAATTAATTCAGTTTAAATAGTGGGCGAATATTTTAGGCTAATTGCTGTTAGTTATCATTTTACTGTCGCCTCAGGTCATATTTTTATCATAAAAGTGTCGTTGTTCTGTCATGTGAGACGATTATTATGACAAGGTAACTTATTGAACAGGATGCTTTATATGGCTTTTTGTTGAAAAAGTTTCTTCCATTTCTGGGATACGTTAATGCCCAATGTAATTTGAAAGATTTATGCCCCTGCAATCTCCCCATTTGCAGGGGCTTTTTGTTTAGCATCGCTCTTTTGTGTTAGGGCTAAAAATGCGCTTTGAAAATTCCCTATAGTAAGCACTGCTATAAGCCTGCTATATTCTTAAATAATCCAATCCCTTGTTAATTAAGAGTTACTGCTCATGGATGCTCAGTTGCTGGTTAAAAAAATTTCCGCTTTATATCAAGGAGAACAAGTTAGTGCTCTTGGTGATCAGACGCACCTTATTGATAGTGGCATTAACAATAAACAACTCGCCCAAACCCTTATCGTCTCCAAGCTGGGCGTAACAGGCGATGACCAAGCAGATCCACAGCATCATGGCGGCAGCGATCGGGTGTTACATCACTTTCCTCGAGAGCATTATGGCCAATATCGTCGTTGGGATTTAATGACAGGCTTTAAAGATGCGCCTGCCATGGGCGAAAATATCAGTAGCGTTGGCTTAGATGAATCACAGGTCAATATTGGCGATATTATTCAAATTGGCACTACGCTATTGCAAGTCACCCAGCCTCGTTCGCCCTGTTTTAAGCTTAACTTACAGTTTGGTCACCCTCAATTTGCCCTTGCTATGCAACAAACTGCGATGTGTGGTTGGTTTTATAAAGTCTTGCAACAAGGTGAAATTAACGCTGGTGATAGCATTTATTTAGTCGAGCGAAAATCGAATATCTCTATTGCTGAGGCGATGAAAATTTACTTTCTAGCAGAAGTGAATATCGAACAATATTCGACTCTGTTGCACTGTGAAGGGTTAGCGCAAACTTGGGTTGCTAGCTTACAAAAACGAATTCAAACGCAAACAATAGAGAACTGGCATTACCGTTTATATGGGCCAGCGCAAAACTAGAAACAGCGACATCAAAATCAAATCAGTAATATAAATAATAGGGAAAATCATGAGTGATTCAGTGGATACAGTAGAAAAAGAAGCACGTAATATGGGCTTGTTGGTGTATGCGGCAAGTTTTGCTGGTTATATTATTCCACTGGGCAGCATTATTGGACCACTAATCGTGTGGTTGATGAAACGTGATGAATTTAAATTTGTTGATGAGTGCGGGAAAAACTGTCTCAACTTTAAATTGAGCTTACTCATTTATGCCATCGTCAGTTCTATTTTAGCCTTTATTGGTATTGGCTTTATATTGCTTATTCTTTTAGGGTTGATGGATATCATTTGTACCATTATTGCCATTATCAGGGCAGGCGAAGGTATCGCATATCGCTATCCATTAACGATTAACTTCATAAAGTAATGACGTTGAAAATCATTTAGAGCCTATATTGCTTGCAACAAAAAGCCGCATTGTTTATATGCGGCTTTTTAGTGGCTGAAACACATCTAAATAAAGATTACATGTTCGGGTAGTTTGGACCACCGCCACCTTCAGGGGTGACCCAAGTGATATTTTGACTTGGATCTTTAATGTCGCATGTTTTGCAGTGAATACAATTTTGCGCATTAATCACAAACTTGTTTTCAGCGCCGTCGGTAACCACTTCATATACGCCAGCAGGGCAGTAACGCTGGGCTGGCTCGTTGAACTTAACTAGGTTTACCGCGATAGGGATCGAAGGGTCTTTTAAATGTAAATGACACTGCTGATCTTCTTCATGGTAAGTATTAGATAGGTAAACTGACGATAATTTATCGAAACTTAATTTGCCATCAGGTTTAGGGTACTGAATTTCTTTGAAGTCTTTAGCTAAGCCCATTTCTGCATGATCTGGAGCTTCATCACGTAAGGTGATTGGAAATTTACCGCCGAACCAGTTTTGGTCGATATAGTTAAATGCACCGCCAAGGTAAGTACCAAACTTATGTAAAGCAGGGCCAAAATTGCGAGATTTAACCAGCTCTTCATGGAGCCAGCTTTTTTCTATGCGCGTTTGGAAACAATCTAAATCTTTACCTGCTTCAACCCCAGCCATTAATGCTTCCGCTAAGGTTTCTGCAGCGACAATACCGCTCTTCATTGCGGTATGGGTGCCTTTAATTTTGGCAAAGTTTAGCGTACCTGCATCACAACCAATTAATAAGCCGCCAGGAAAGCTCATTTTAGGTAATGAGTTAAGCCCACCTTTTGCAATTGCTCTTGCGCCATAAGTAATACGCTCACCACCCGATAAAGTTTGTGCGATAACCGGATGCTGTTTATAACGCTGAAATTCATCGAACGGACTGATGTGAGGGTTTTTATAGTTAAGGTCGATAATCAGTCCAACTGCCACTTGGTTATCTTCCATGTGGTATAGAAAGCCGCCGCCAGATGCACCATCATTTAAGGGCCAGCCACCTGTGTGTACCACTTTACCTTGCTGATGCTGTTCAGCAGGGATTTTCCACATTTCCTTAAAGCCTAAGCCGTAATGCTGTGGCGTTTTACCATTATCTAGATGATATTTTGCAATTAACTCTTTACCTAAATGACCGCGGCAACCTTCAGAAAACACCGTGTATTTAGCATGCAGCTCCATACCCGGCATATAGCTGTCTTTAGGCTGGCCATCAATGCCGACACCCATATCGCCAATTAAAATACCTTTGACGCTATTATCGGTATTGTAAAGTAGCTCACTGGCCGCAAAACCAGGGAAAATTTCCACCCCTAATGCTTCAGCGCGCTCAGCTAACCAGCGAGCGAGGTTACCGACACTGATGATGTAGTTGCCATCATTGTGCATGGTTTTTGGTACTAAGCTATTGGACATAAGCTGAGATTTACTATCAGAGCTCAATAGGTAGATTTCATCGTGAGAGACTTTAGTATTAAGTGGAATGTCTGAATCGCGCCAATCAGAGAATAGCTCATCCAATACCGTTGGTTCAAATACGGCACCGGACAGAATATGAGCGCCGACTTCAGATCCTTTCTCAACCACGCAGACAGTCATTTCCTTGCCTGCATCTTGTGATATTTGCATTAATCGACAAGCAGTCGCGAGTCCGGCAGGGCCAGCACCAACGATAACTACGTCGAATTCCATTGATTCGCGTTCCATCATTTCACCTTAGTTCTTAATTTCCCGTTTTTTGGCGGGTTTGTTATTTTTTTGTTTTACTCACCTTACCTTAAAATTGCTAAAGGTCACAGTAGCAAGTGAGATTTTAAGCTCGTGAGCTGGCTCGCAAATATTTACAGATTTTTGACTAACTGGGACAAAATGTCATAAAAAGATACTGATTCGAGCGAATTTAGGCCTATAATTAAGTCTGACGGTTCTCCGAGCTTTATGTCCTACGTCCACAGATATGGATATTTAGCCGTGGTAATTATGCCACCGGGGTCAGCAAAGAAATGCGCTTACCTCCCACACTTGGAAAGGTTAACATGTCCCAATTACAAGACAGTTTCGGTCGAAGGTTTCACTATTTGCGAATGTCAGTCACTGATGTTTGTAACTTCAAATGCACCTATTGCCTCCCAGATGGTTACAGACCTGATGGCAAACCTAAGTTTCTCGCGTTAAATGAAATTGAAAATTTAGTGGCAGCTTTTGGTGAAGTAGGCACCCAAAAAATCCGCATCACCGGTGGTGAGCCAACCTTACGTAAAGATTTCACAGATATCATTCGTATCGTTGCAGACAATGACAATATCAAAACCATTGCTACCACCACTAATGGCTATCGTCTCGAGAAAAATGCCAAAGAATGGTATGACGCCGGACTTAGACGCATCAATGTGTCGGTTGATAGCTTAGATCCTAAGATGTTTTATCAAATCACTGGTGAGAACAAATTTGATGAAGTCATGCGTGGCATTGATGCTGCACTTGATGCAGGTTTTGAGCGAATCAAAATCAATGCAGTCTTACTCAAAGGGCTTAATGATAAAGATTTGCCCCGTTTTCTGCAGTGGATAAAGAATACGCCGATTGATTTGCGTTTTATCGAACTGATGGAAACAGGCTTAGGCCATGATTATTTCAACGCTCATCATCTAGCTGGACTCGATATTAAGTTAAAACTTGAGTCAGAAGGTTGGTTATATGATCTTCCTGATGTAGATGATGGTCCTGCGCAAAATTTCAGTCACCCAGATTACCAAGGTCGTATAGGGCTTATCATGCCTTATGCGAAGAACTTCTGTGCCAGCTGTAACCGTTTACGAGTGTCGGCCAAAGGTAAATTGCATTTGTGTTTATTTACCGAAACCGGTCTGGACTTACGTGACTTATTGCAACACGAGTCTCAGCGCGCCGAGTTAATTGAGCGCTTACATGGCCAATTAGCCCAGAAAAAAGAAACCCATTATCTCCACCAAGGTATCACGGGTGTCACCAAGCACTTAGCCTCTATTGGCGGTTAAGCTGCTGCGGTTTACTTATATTTGAATAATTTTTTACTCTCAAGATTCTATAAGGCAAGTTAGCATGAGCAATTGTTTTACCCATATCAATGCCGATGGCAATGCCCACATGGTTGATGTCACAGAAAAAAATATCACTGAGCGTGAAGCTCGCGCCGAAGCCTTTATTGATATGGCGCCAAGTACGTTAGAGATGATCATGAGCGGTAGTCACCATAAAGGTGATGTGTTTGCTACTGCGCGTATTGCCGGTATCCAAGCCGCGAAAAAGACCTCAGATCTGATCCCATTATGTCATCCATTAATGCTGACCAAAGTGGAAGTAGACCTTGAAGCGCAGCCAGAACTTAATCGCGTCAGGATCACCAGCTTATGTAAGTTATCAGGTAAGACGGGCGTTGAAATGGAAGCATTAACAGCTGCCTCAGTCGCTGCATTAACCATTTACGATATGTGTAAAGCGGTGCAAAAAGACATGATCATTTCCCAAGTACGTTTACTTGAAAAACGTGGCGGCAAATCAGGTCATTTCCAAGCTGAAGATTAGCCGGCAGCGCTTAACTAGCACTATCACGCTAGTTATCAATGCGAGTTAGCAACATCAGCTATAAAGATAAAATATTAGCCATTTTAAAATTTTGAAAGACGAGAGATTGACATGATCCAGGTCCTTTTTTTTGCACAAGTAAGAGAGTTACTCGGCACCGCTAAAGTAGAAGTTGCTGCTGATGGCGTTAGCAATACTGAACAATTACGTGCAGCCCTAGCCGCTAAAGATGAAAAGTGGGCTAAAGTACTCACCTCAGATAAATTATTAGTTGCCGTTAATCAAACCATGAGTTCATGGGATGCAGCGGTTAAAGATGGCGATGAAGTGGCCTTTTTCCCACCTGTCACTGGAGGCTAACCATGAGCCAAGTGAATACTAAACAAGTGGTGAGAGTGCAAACCGAAGACTTTAATGTCGCCGATGAGTACGCCGCTATTGCACAAGATAACAGTGATGGCGCAGTGGTGACCTTTGCCGGTAAAGTGCGTGACTTTAATGACGGCAGCGCAGTGACTGATCTCACCCTTGAGCATTACCCTGGCATGACTGAAGCGGTATTAGTGCAACTGGCTGAGCAAGCCTATGCTCGCTGGCCGCTGAATTATGTCACAATTATTCACCGTGTTGGCCGTATGGAGCTTGGTGAGCAAATCGTGTTTATCGGTGTTACCAGTGCCCACCGTAAAGCCGCTTTTGCAGCCTGTGAGTTCTTAATCGACTTTTTAAAAACCAAAGCACCATTTTGGAAACTAGAAGCTGGTGAGCAAGGCAATAATTGGGTTGAAGCCCGTGATTCAGATGAGCAAGCAGCCACTATGTGGAATGAATCTAAATAGCATAGGATGCTGACATGATGACGTTAAGCACGATTCGCCGTTGTTTTTCATTGAGTCAAAGGCGTCGAACCGCTTTTATCAGGGCGTTATCTAGCCTAGTGTTATTGGTGTCATTTTCATCGCTGGCGGCCAAACCTCCAGCGATTGCCGCCGCTGCGAATATTAAATTTGCCCTTGATGAAATTGTTACCAACTTCACTGCCTCAACTGGATTGCCATTAAGAGTATCCTATGGATCTTCGGGTAATTTTGTCGCCCAGATCCAACATGGGGCTCCCTTTGAAATGCTGTTAAGTGCTGATGAGTTTTATGTTCAGCAGCTGCATAAAGCTGGAAAAACAGACTCTGATGGCACCATTTATGCTGTTGGTAAGTTAGCCCTAGTTGCCCCGAAAAACTCCTCCCTAGTGCTTGATGTTGAACTTAACGGCTTACAACAGCAGTTAACTGACGGCAAGATTGCCCGCTTTGTTATTGCTAACCCTGCTCACGCGCCTTATGGCGAAAGAGCCAGAAGTTTATTGCAAGCAAAAGACTTATGGCCGCAGTTAGAGTCTAAAATCATCATGGGCGAAAATGTCTCGCAAGCGGCGCAATTTGCTTTAAGTGGTTCTGCACAAGGTGGCATAGTGGCGCTATCGTTAGCGTCATCTGAGCAGTTTCGCAAAATGGGCAATTATATCGAAATACCCCAGTCGTTATATGAGCCGATTAATCAGCGAATGGTGATGATGCCCAATGCTGGTGCTACCACTCAGCAGTTTTATCAGTATATGCAAACCCAAGCCGCAAAAGATGTACTGCTCAATTATGGTTTTGGTTTTCCTCAGCGTGCTAATTCAAGCGCTTTTATGCAAGTCGAGAATTAATCTATGGATTGGCAATCGTTATGGTTATCAGCCAAGCTGAGTAGCGTTACTGTGCTAATTTTAGTGCCATTGGCCATTGTAGTTGGTCGACTACTGGCTTACCGTCAGTTCAAAGGGAAGTCATGGGTTGAAGCGTTAATCATGGTGCCCTTAGTGCTGCCTCCCACAGTAATAGGCTATTACTTACTGGTTGGCCTTGGCAGTCAAAGCCTCATCGGCCAATGGGTTGAGTCACTCTTTGGCGCGCAATTAGTGTTTAACTTCTCCGGTTTAGTTATTGCCTCTATTTTAGTCAATATTCCCTTTGCAGTGCAGCCAATCCAGCGGGCATTTGAAACTATCCCTCACGATATTCCTGATGCCGCCGCCTGTTGTGGCATGAGTTGGTGGCGAATTTTTGTCAAAATTGAGCTACCGATGATTTGGCCTGGGGTGTTAACCGCAGTGGTGCTGTGTTTTTCCCATGTGCTGGGTGAATTTGGTGTAGTGCTAATGTTAGGCGGTAATATTGCCGGTGAAACCAAAACCATATCTATTGCCATCTACGACAGTGTGCAGGCCTTTGATTTTGAAGCGGCTGGTACCATGTCGTTAGTGTTATTGGTCTTTGCCGTTAGTGTCTTGGCAATCACCACCAGTCTTTCAAGGCGTTTAGGAGGCGAGCATGCCAATCCGCAACGTTGATTTACATTGCCATATTTCCCAACAAGCACCGATCCCGTTAGAGGCTGACTTTAGTTGTAAAGCGGGAGAAGTATTAGCCGTCGTTGGCCCTTCAGGTGGTGGTAAAACCACCTTGCTGCGAATGATTGCGGGCTTAGGTTCAGCTCAACAAGGAGCGATTCAAAGTGGAGATAAAACTTGGTTTTGTCATCAGAAGCGCATCAATTTATCGCCGCAGCAACGTCATATCGGCTATGTGCCACAGCACTTTGGTTTATTCCCGCACTTAACTGCACTGGAAAATGTCATTTCTGGGCTCGATCATATTGCAAAGCATGAGCGTAAAGCCCGGGCGTTAGATTGGTTAGAGCGAGTGAATTTACATGGCTTACCCGCACGCTTACCGGCTCAGCTTTCAGGGGGCCAGCGCCAACGCGTCGCCTTAGCCAGAGCGCTTGCCAGAGAGCCGGCAGTATTATTGCTCGATGAACCCTTTTCTGCGGTGGATAGAGAAACCCGAGAAAGGTTATATATTGAGTTAGCACGGTTAAAATCGCAATTATCAATTCCAGTGATTATGGTGACCCATGATATGAATGAGGCTTTATTACTGGCCGATAAAATGATTTTAATCAGCCAAGGCAAGATGCTCCAGCAAGGTAAACCGTTTGATGTCTTGTCTCATCCTCGCAATGAAACCGTGGCGAGGCAAATGGGCTTGCGGAATATTTTTACTGCTCAAGTGTCGGGCCGAGATGCAAACGCCAATATTACTTGGCTTAAAATGGGTGACCAGATTATTGCTAGCGATAGCGCCCCAGATTGCGAAGTGGGACAAACCGTACGCTGGGTTATTCCTAACCAAGGCATTCGTTTCAGTGCTATTACCAGCGGCCGCCTTTGCCGCAGTATCAATAAACTCGATATCGTGATTGATTCTATGTTGGTGATGGGGGAATCGGTGCGTATAAAAGCGCGTATGGCAGGGATTGATGAGACGTTTAATATGGATGTGCCAGCTCACTTAGCGACTAAACTTGAGCTACAACAAGGTTTAGCCACCACAATAGCATTGAAGTCAGAACAAGTTCATATTCTAGAATCATGATCAATTATTAATCTTACAAAGCTTGGGTCTTTTAATCGGCTTAGGTAAAGTAGCTCAATTATCAATGTCTTTTGAGGCTCTCATGTTCCGTATTGTTCTATCATTGCTTGTGGTATTCCCTTCAATGGTGATGGCAACGCCTAGTATGCATACTTTGTTATCTCAAGGTGAGTACGTTGAACCTATTGTGGTGATTCAGCAAGTTGAAATGGATCACAATGGCTTGGTTTCAGCTTTTGATATGGATATTGAAAAAGATCAGTTAATTTATGAAATAGAACTTATCAACCTTGATACAAACGAACTTATAGCGTTTGAATTTGATGCCAAAGATGGCAGCTTGATGAGTAAGAAATTAAGTCATTTTGCCTCAGATGATTTAGACCAAATTAAGGCCGCCAAAGTACTTATTGATCATAAAATGACCTTTACGGATTTGATTAAGTTAGCGACAAAAAATCAATCTGGTTATTTAATTGAAGCAGAACTCGAGCACGATTTGACCATAAGTTATTTAGAATTGAAGCTACTTAATGCGGCCAGTAAGCATACTATTGCTTTTGATATTGAGAATTTACGTCCATTACCCCTACTGCAGTGGGACTAAGGAACAGCACTATGCGAGTATTAATCGTTGAAGATGACGCAACAACATTACAGTATGTTGCAGAGGGTTTTACAGCTCAGCAATACCAAGTCGATACGGCAACCAATGGCCATGATGGCCTGTATAAAGCCAAAAATAATGATTTCGATATTATTATTTTAGACCGAATGCTGCCCCAAATTGATGGGTTAACATTGTTAACCGCGTTGCGTAAAAATGGTAATGAAACCCCAGTGTTAATCTTGTCAGCATTAAGTCATGTGGATGAGCGTGTAAAAGGCTTACGTGCTGGTGGCGATGATTATATGACTAAGCCTTTTGCGTTTGCAGAGTTGCAAGTGCGAGCTGAAAAGTTAATTCAACGCAATGCGCCAGCTACAAATAGTACCGATCTTGAAGTGGGTAATTTGAAAATGGAGCTACTCACGCGCAAAGTGACCTTAGATGACCATGAACTCATGCTGCAACCTAAAGAGTTTCAATTACTCAAATATCTGATGGAGCATCCTAATAAAGTGATTAGCCGTACGCTATTATTTGAAGCTGTTTGGGATTATCATTTTGACCCTCGTACCAATGTGATTGATGTACATATCGCTAAGCTGCGTCGTAAGTTTGAAGAGTTAGGTCACCCAGAAATTATCGAAACCGTTCGAGGGGCTGGTTATCGCCTCTGTAAAGGGAATTAAACCCTACCAAAGTAGTGCTTGGCGGATCACGCTAATATTTTCTACTTTGGTGACCTTGTTAATTGTACTGCTGGTATCGGGTTTATACCGGCAGCTAGTCATGGAACAAGAAAGCCAAGTTGAGCAGCATCTCGCGACTGAAATGCAGCGCTACAAGCAATTAGCCCTCACTGTGGACCGTCGTAGTTTTGCGGCGCAAATTCGCGCGGCTGATCCCAAAACCGCGTTAATTGCTTGGCGTAATAATGTCGACATGGTTGGTGCCTTAAGTTTTGTACCTGACAACATGCCATTATTGCCTGAAACCCGCGATTTCCCGATTCTCACTGGCGGACCAGATAAACTGCATATTTTGACCGGAGGATTGGTGTTAACCAATTACGGTCCCGTGCTTATCGCCACCCGTACTGATAACTTAGCTGCATTGATTGATAAATTTGTTAATGCGGCCTTTTGGATGGTGGCGCTGACATTAGCAATGACCTTAGCCGTTGGTTTTATTTTCTCTAAAGCCATCTTACGGCGCTTAGTTCAATACAATCTATTGAGTCAGAAAATTGAGCAAGGACAATACGATACCCGTTTTCCTGTCAGTCATAATCAAGATGAATTTGATATGCTCGCAGGACAGTTTAATCGGGTATTAGATACCTTAGAGCACAACTTAATGTCAGTACGCGGGGTGACCGATAATATCGCCCATGACTTACGTACGCCGCTTTCGCATTTGCGCATAGGTATCGAGCAGTTACCGCAAAAACCGGCCGAGCAGGTACCTGAGCTCACCGCAATGCTGCTAGAAGAGCTAGATCATTGCTTAGCAACCTTCGATGCCATGTTGTCACTAACGCGCATTGAAGAAGGCCAGCAGACCCTTGATATGCAACCCGTTAGCTTGCAGCAGCTTTGCCAAGATTTATATGAAATGGCAGAAGTGGTAGCTGAGTCTAAACAGCAAACCCTTAATTTAGTGATTGAAAATGATGTCACTATTTCAGGGGATAAATACCTGCTATTCCAAGCATTATTTAACCTAGTGGATAATGCCATTAAGTACGCGCCTGAAGATGCCGAAATTAGCATTGTGCAACAAGGTCGGCGGATCCAAATTATTGATAATGGCCCAGGGATAAATGCGCAAGACAAAGAACGAGTGTTTGAGCGTTTAGTGCGTTTAGATCCTAGTCGTCACCATCAAGGCACTGGTTTAGGGTTATCTATGGTAAAAGCGATTTTATCTCGCCATCGTGCCAGTATTGAATTGGTAGATAATAACCCTGGTTTGATTGCCGATATTCATTTCTAATGTTCACTTCCAGTATTCAATGTTATCTCGCATCACTCATCATTACTTAATAGAAGCCCATTTATGTATCAGCTAGTTGAGCAGCATCCTGACTTTATTATCATTAATAAATCTGCAGGGGTTCATTTTCACAGTCAAGATGGTAATGCGGGCGTAGTCGCTCAAGTTGAGGCTGATTTAGGGATTAAGTTATATGCGGTTCACCGTTTAGATACGCCAACCTCAGGGTTATTGATTTTGGCTAAATCTTCAGCCGCCGCAGCGATATTCACCGAGATGTTTAGCGCTCATAAGATCCAAAAATATTATTTGGCCATTGCTAAAGGTAAGCCGAAAAAGAAACAAGGTTGGGTGATTGGCGATATGGCTAAGTCGCGTCGCAGTATGTATAAGTTATTACGTTCTACTGAGAACCCCGCTATCACGCAGTTTTTTTCCCATTCAATTGCCGCTGGGACTCGGTTATATTTACTAAAACCACTGAGTGGTAAAACCCATCAATTACGGGTCGCGTTAGCCAGTCTAGCGGTACCGATTTTAGGGGATAGCCTTTATGGCGGAGAGGCATCAGATAGGTGCTACCTGCATGCAATGGCGCTGCAGTTTGAATATAAAGCTACGCAGTACCAATTTATTCAATGGCCCCATTTAGGTGAGCAATTCAAACTGGCAGCAGTCACTCAGCAGCTAGCAAATGAATGGCAAAGTCCCAATGATTTACCATGGCCTGCGCCAGTAAAGTAAACGTGCTCAGAGTCATCACGCTTGCAGTAAAATGGATTTGTTAGCGGTTAAATTGAATCGCTTTGTAAGCGCATTAGGTTGGCTGATTTAACACAATTGCGACCACTGTTTTTTGCTTGATACATGGCTTTGTCGGCCAGTCCTAATAACGCTTCGGCATCGACGCCTTCTTTCATGGTGACACAGCCGATACTGGCTTCAATGGATATGGTGTTACCGTGCCAGTCCAGTTGAATTTGAGCTAATTTATGCTGCAGTTTGCTTGCCACTTGTAGCACGTTATCTTCATCGGTTAAGGGTAAGATCAGCACAAACTCTTCGCCGCCAAAGCGGCATAAATAGTCTAATTTTCGGGTCGCTGAGCTCAATTGTTGCGCCACCGCTTTAAGCACTTCATCACCAGCCACATGACCATAATTATCGTTTATATCTTTAAAGCGATCTAAATCAATCACCATCACACTGAAGCTAACCTTATCCCTTAACCAGCGTTGATGTTCAGTATTGAGTTTATGTTGCAGGGCATTACGGTTCCATAATCCGGTGAGGGCATCCTTGTTGGCGAGAGTTCTAATCTTTACGACTAGGCGATTGATAGTGTTACCAATAATAAGAATATTCACGATCAAAATAAGTGCGATATAGGTCCATAAAATAGGGATAGATTCTTTGGCATTAAAGGCGGCGTAATTGGCTACTTTTTCTGGATAGAGCATCAAAATGAACGCTCTGATAAAAAACATGAATCCAATAGCAACAATGGGGATGACTAACCAATAAGTTGCAAAAGCAGTAAAGTTAGCTTTCAACGCGACATAGTGATCTTTGGCGAGCATAAAAAATAGTGTGGCGGCACTAAAGGATAAAATAATCATCAAGTACGCAGAGCTAGAGGCTTGTGGTTTAGCCAATAGCATTAACCCGCCAGTGATAAACAGCAGCATTAAATCATTGCGATGGCTAGAGGTCAGGTGATACAGCCGTTGTGCGCCCCAGCGTAATAAACAAAAGCCAATCAGGATGAACATATCAGCGACTAGCCAATGTAAGTAGCTGGGTTCATCTGTGCGCTGAATGTAAAGCTGCATGCCGACAAGGATAGAAAAATTAGCCAATGCAAAGCGTGAGCTGGCACTGGGCGCGACCTTCATTGGTACGACCATGATGATCCAAGCGACAGTTGCTGCAATACAAAGCACGCAAATAACTTGAATTAACACTAAGCTACTACTATTTTCTATCATTAAGCCTTCAAAAATTTATAAATATTTCAATATGAAATTGTAGGTAAAATAATCATAATGATATTTAGCGACTTTCACAATTGGTTATTATTTTTACACTAGTTAGCTTTTACTGTTGATAAAAAGGACACTGAAACTTATGGACGCAAACAAAATTCTTCTGATTATACTGGCAATTTTATTACCACCGGTGGCGGTTTTCTTGAAAAAAGGGGTCGGTAAAGACTTACTGATCAACATCATTTTATGCTTATTATTCTTCCTTCCAGGTGTGCTACATGCGATTTGGGTGGTGATACAAGATTAATTAATCTTAAAATCTAAATACCAATTTTGATGATTCAAAATTGGTATTTTTAACCGTTCAATTGTAAAATCGCCCTCCATTTGAATATCTGCAGTAAAAATATTGAATTTTTTCGGCGTAACAGTAACGAGAGTATGCAATGAATCGTCGTAAAAAAATAAACTCAACCCTGAAAGCGAAAGCCAAAAAAGCCAATGCTAAAAAAGCTGGCAGTAACAAACCGGCCTACATTGCTAAAGCCGATAGAATTAAACTTGATGAAGCTGCAGTCACTGAGGTTGCAGTCACTGAAGTTGCAGCGGTGAAACCTGATAGTGCAGTTTTACAAAGTGACTTGGTAACGGCTACCACTACAAGCTAATCCGTTTTATCACGCTGATACTTATAATTTTAGGCGCTAGCCAATTCAATTGCGCTTAGCGTTCAGTGCCACTACGATTTTTGATGGTCGCGTCTAAATAATTCCCAAGACTCCACTACTTCACCGTCGGGTAAAGTGCACAGTAAGATATCGCCATTGATGTGAGCTATGGTCGCTAAACTGCCGTCTAGCTTAAGGCAGTAATCGGCAGCTGGATTAGTTTGGTGTAACGGGGTTATATCGTCACCTGAGCAGGCCGAGAGAAGGGTAACGCTACAGCCTAAGCACAGTGTTTGCATTGGCCTTAAGTGGCAGTAAAATTCTTGAGACGAGCTTGGTGTAAATCCAGTTATCTGGCGCAGTTGTTGAATGCTTAGATGCAGTTGTTGAAGAAGAGCTGACATAACAGAGTTCCTGTTTATAAAGCCGTTTTATCTCTTCTTCAACTATAGACAAGTTTGCCTTGTTAGGTGAATTACTTCTATTGCCCACAAACGGGGCAGTGAATTTGCTTCGGTAGTTTCATTTCTCGAAACTCCATCGTCATGGCATCAATCATTAGAATGCGGCCATTAAGCCCTTGGCCCATACCGCTAATGGCCTTAATGGCTTCAGTGGCTTGAATACAACCCACTAAACCCACGACAGGAGCTAATATTCCTGATTCAACACAGGTTAGCTGCTGCTCACCAAACAGACTGCTGTAGCATTGATAGCAAGGCGACTGCGACTGATAATCAAATACCGTCACCGTGCCTTCCATACGAATAGCTGCCGCTGAAATAAAGCTGACTTTATGCTTAAAGCAGCTGCGGTTAAGTTGCTCGCGAACTAATACATTATCAGTGCAATCCAGCACCAGCATATGTGTTGATACTAACTGCTCAATGGCAGCTTCATCCAGAAACTGATTAATGGTATTGATGCAAATAAGTGGATTGAGTTGCTGTAATGTTTGCTTCGCAGAATCAACTTTTGCTTGGCCGATATTTTCATCATGATGCAGTACTTGGCGCTGCAAATTTGATAACTCCACGGTATCAAAATCCACTATGGTCATTTCACCCACACCTGCCACTGCCAGATATTGGGTTACAGTGCAGCCTAAACCGCCAGCGCCTATGACTAAGACTTTGGCTTGTTTAAGTTTCTCTTGGCCTTCGATATCCATGGCTTTAATGGATATTTGGCGGCTATAACGCAGCATTTCATTATCGGTAAGAATATCGTCAGTTAACATGTCATTGCTCATTAAGCTGCTAGCCCCTTGCTGTCGGTCATTATTAATCCTTAGCAAAGTACGCTGTTAAAGGGTTCAACTTCGACTGTGCTACCCGCTGCAACATCGCCTTGAAATTGCGCTAAGTTAATAAAGCAATTCGCTAGGCTCATTGAGGTCAACATGCCAGAGCCTTGACCGCCAGTGGTGGAAACAACTAACTCGCCATTGTCATCACGGCTAAGCACCCCACGCTGGTATTCGGCGCGGCCCGGCTGTTTACGGATAGGGCTTGAAAGTGTCGCTGTTACGATGACAGGTGCTTTAGGGGTTAAGCCCTGCATTTTGTTGATAATAGGCCAAACAAGCTTGTAGAACGTCACCATTGATGACACAGGGTTACCCGGTAAACCGCAGAATACCGCTTTACCTAATTTACCAAAGGCAAACGGTTTACCCGGTTTAATGGCCAAGCGCCAAAAGGTGATTTCACCTTCTTCAGACAAAATTTGTTTGGTGTAATCCGCATCACCCACTGAAACCCCGCCAGAGGTGAGCACGATATCAGCTTGCTCTGCTGCTTCTCTGAATGCACCTCGAATAGCTTCTTTGTCATCTTCGATGACACCTAGGTCAATCCATTCCACGTTTGCTTGGGTTAATAAGCCTTTAATTGAGTAGCGATTAGAGTCATAAATTTGCCCAGGGGCGAGATCGCTCCCAACAGGTCTTAATTCGTCACCCGTTGAGAAAAAGGCGACTTTAAGCTTACGTTTTACTCTGACTTGGCTAATACCGATAGTGGCCAGTACGCCCATCTCTGCGGCGCGAATTTGAATGCCACTTTTTAACACATTGGTACCAGCAAGCAACTCTTCGCCGCGGTAGCGCACGTTAGCGCCTTTCGCTTTGGGCGCTTCAATACTAATGATGTCAGCATTGGTGGTAGTTTTTTCTTGCATCTGCACTGTGTCATAACCAGCGGGTACCGGCGCGCCGGTCATTATCCTGATACAAGTATTGGCTTGAGGCGTCCCTTTAAAAGGGTGACCCGCAAATGAGGTGCCGATAAGGGTCAGTTCAGTCGATGCTGCGCTGAGGTTTAAATCTTCAAAACGAAAAGCAAAGCCATCCATTGATGAATTATCAAAGGGAGGCAAATCAATACAAGAAGCTAAATTCTCAGATAATACTCGCCCAACTGCATCATTTAAGCTGACCATTTCATTGTCTTGGGTGGCATTAACTTGCGCTAATAACGCTTCGATAGCCTCCTGTGGCGGCATTAAATCGGGTTGTGCGCAGGCATCTGGTTGCTTTGACATCGTTGCTTCCTCACATGGCTATTGCCATATACTGATTGCACTTAGCGAGTGCTAAGATGATAAGATTTATGTTTGATTCTGCATTATGCCATGCTGGCAGCAGATAACTATGATCAGACCGAAGGTTTTTTATATCGATGCCGACCCAAAACCAACAAACTGCCAGTGACTGCAATAATAGTCTAATGACCACATCGAAAAAGCCAGCAATCGTGGCATCTGCTTGGTTTTTATATATGGTCAAATGCCATAACGGTCACTTGTATACTGGGGTTACCACAGATGTTAGTCGCCGTTTTGCTGAGCATCAAGCTGGTGGCGTAAAAGCGGCTAAATTCTTAAAAGGAAAAGGGCCACTCACACTGGTATATCAAGAGTCACAGCCTGATAGAAGTCGTGCATTGAAGCGGGAAATAGCGGTAAAGAAGTTAACGCGTAGGCAAAAGTTAGCCATGATTGCGAGTTATGAAAACGCGCAAGCTAAAGCCACTTAACAGGCGCTTATGGCGTATTAAGTGGCAATGTTTGCTGCTGTAGCTGGTTATCGTTAGCTTTAGAATTTGAGTTAGTGAGATCTCAGTACTGGATACTTCAAGTATTGCTCATCGTAATAGGGGCTACGTTGATAAAACCAGCGCAGTCTGGCTTTCGGATCTGCAGCAAAGGCTTCATCCTCTAAGGCTTTTTCAAATTCTAGTTTCAAATTATCGTCTTCAGCCAGCATTTTGGCCGCTAATGGCTCGACGGCATAGTCTTCAATGTATTCAGTACGGGTAAAGATGCTATTGAAAAACCCCCATTGAAAAAACGAATCTGCAGATTGAGGTTCCAGCAGCAAAATGGCTAAATCACCCAGAGGTTGGTTAGTGGCAATTTGAATAGTACCAGCTGGTAAAGTGGTTGTTATTTTAACTTTAGTGCTGCTAGCTTTAACCCGTTGACGACCCTCATAATCTACTGCGTTAAATTCAGGCTGACTAAATTGGTATTGCGCCGCCTTGATGGTTTTAGGCTTTTCTAAGCGAGTCATTCTTACGCCATGTATGGCTAAGCGCTCAATCACTTGCTGCCACTGGGCGGGAACATAATAGAATTTAGGCCGTTGAGTGATGATATCGGCTTCAGTGTTACCCATTAGCGGTAAGTTAGGGTATAGCTTTGGCTGGCCATTCCATCTGACCACATTTGTGCCACTAATGTCACTTTGCTCAACGCTGTAGTCAATGCCTTTAAAATCCCAACCTTGGGGTTGTTTGACGCTTTGCCAAGTTAACGCAAGCTGCTGCGGGGTGCGGTACTTATCTTCATAAATTGCCGCTGTTAATTTAGTGCCATGCTCGGCAACCGTTTTAAGGGTTTGCTCAAGCATCACGTAGGTACCAAGCACCCGTTGTTTAAAGGGTTTTAAGCTGTGGTTTTCAATTAAAATGGTCGGTAAATGGCGCGCATCACCGTAACCATTTGAAAAGCGTGGGCTTGGATTCCAGTAAGACAGCCCTTTAGACATATCGGTATTATCAATGGCAAACACTAACCCGCCAGGGACATGACCTTGCTTGGTCAGCGCCGCTTCAACTTCAGGGCGATAATAGTTTTCTAGCCAATCAAAACTTGCTGGGCTATAGCCTTGTTTGACGTTGTAACCAAAGGTGACATCGTATTGGTAGTCGATGCCGTCAGTCACATGGACATCAATGTACAAGTCGGGTTGCCACAAATTGATGGCACGGATCATATGCTGTAATTCAAGGGTATCTAACTTGGCGTAATCACGGTTTAAATTAAGGTTTCTGGCGTTGGTGCGCCAGCCCATATTAACTGGCCCTCGCTGATTAACCCGATTAAACTCATCACTGCGCTCATGACCATCGACACTTAAAATGGGCACAAACAACAGATTTACCTTATCCAGTAAGGCTTTTTTGTCGCCATGGCTAATGTCACGTAGCAACATCATGCCGGCATCTTTGCCATCAATCTCGCCAGAATGGATCCCCGCCTGTACCAGGACTGTGGGTTTATTATTGCCGCTAAGCTCTTTAGCAGTGGCAGCCCCTTCTTCCGATGCGACCAGCATCCAAATATCACGGCCTTGGGGGCTTTTACCGATGGAGACTTGTTGCAGTAAATCACTGCTGTCGACCAGCTTGGTGAGCCATTGCTGGGTATCATTGTAATTAGGGCTGCTAATTAAACCGTTTTGCTCAAAAGGGGTCGCCCATGGTGCATTTTTTGATTGAATTAATGCTTTACTGGCGCCTTGCCAGCTGGCAATTGGCGGTAAAATCGGCTCGTTTACAAAGGTGTTATTAACGCTAGGGCTGGCAGTTATTATTTTTTCCGAATGCTTACTAAGGTTTTCAGTGGCGAATGCATTGCTATTGAGCAGCAAGAATGAATTAATCACTAGAGTGGCAATGATGGCGCGGCGCATAGATATCCCTATGATATATCCAAAGTTTATTGTGTCATCTTAAATTAATTCTCTATGGAGGCAATAGCAGATTGATACTGATTAAAGGAAAGTAAATTACGCCATTAAAAAAGCCGCAACTGGGGATTTGCGGCTTTTTGATTAGGCTTCAACTTGGTAGCGCCGTGATGACAAGTTAATATGTCATCGGCTCAACACTAGCTATTAGGGCCAGCATTTTTAATCTCATCAGACACGTCATACTTAGCAAAGTTTGCGGTGAACTCTTCGGCGAGTTGCTGAGCAAATTTGGCATATTCAGCTTTATCTGCCCAAGTGTTTACTGGGTTCAATAATGCAGTTTCAACCCCTGATACCGCGACAGGCACCTTAAGGTTAAGTTTATCAATATGCATGGTTTCAACGTCTTTAAGCTCGCCGCTGACAATGGCATCGACAATCGCGCGGGTCGTAGGGATGTCAAAACGCTTACCAACACCGTGAGGTCCACCAGTCCAGCCAGTATTAACCAAGTAAACTTGGCTGCCAAATGATTCAATGCGCTTCATCAATAGTTCAGCATAAACCCCTGCTGGACGTGGGAAGAATGGTGCGCCAAAGCATGTTGAGAAGGTCGATTGAATGGCTGCGGTCGAGCCCATTTCAGTTGAGCCGACTTTGGCGGTATAACCTGACAAGAAGTGATAAGCCGCTTGCTCTTTGGTTAACACAGACACTGGCGGTAATACCCCAGATACGTCACAGGTTAAAAACACCACCGAGTTAGGCTCAGCGCCACGATTTTCTTCAACGCGCTGGCCAATATGCTCTAACGGATAAGCAGCACGGCTGTTTTCAGTCAAGCTAGTATCTGTGTAATCAGGAGTGCGAGAGTCATCTAACACCACGTTTTCAAGTACGGTGCCAAAGCGAATCGCATCCCAAATAACCGGCTCATTTTTTTGACTTAAGTCGATACATTTAGCGTAGCAGCCGCCTTCAATATTAAATACCCCGCCCGGTGCCCAGCCATGTTCATCATCGCCAATTAAAAAGCGCTTAGGATCGGCTGAAAGGGTGGTTTTCCCTGTGCCTGATAAGCCAAAAAATAAAGTAGTGTCACCTTTAGCGCCCACGTTAGCGGAGCAATGCATTGGCAATACCCCTTTTGCTGGCAATAAGAAGTTTTGCACCGAGAACATCGACTTTTTCATTTCGCCGGCGTATTTAAGTCCTGCAAGCAGTACCTTTTTGGCGGCAAAGTTAATCATCACTACGGCATCGGAGTGGGTGCCGTCACGGGCAGGATCGCAAACAAAATCAGGTGCATTGATAATTTGCCATACTGCTTTATCGCCACGGTTAAAGCTTTCTGGGGTGATAAATAGATTACGGGCGAATACCTGATGCCAAGCATATTCTGTAGTAACACGAACCGGAAGGTAGTGCTCATCAGAGGCACCAACTTCAAGTTCAGAAACAAAAAGCTCTTTATCAGCAAGGTAGGCTTCAACACGGCCCCAAAGTGCATCAAAGGTATCGGCAGCGATACCTTTGTTGACTGAGCCCCAGTCGATTTCATCTTGGGTGTTGGCTTCTTGAACAATAAAGCGGTCGTTGGGAGAGCGACCGGTTCTTGCGCCGGTTTTTGCTACCAGTGCGCCATTGGCGGTTAATGTCCCTTCATTACGTTGTAAAGCAAGTTCAATTAACTCAGCGCTAGTAAGGTTAAGGTGTACGCTGTTGGTTTCATCTGTCATCGAGTGGTTCTCCGTCATAAGTAGGTCGTTTATCGGTCTATGGCGCCGATTTTTTTGTTTAGGATGACTTACGTTAGCTTGCTTGAGTTTGGCTTAGGTGCGGCTGAATTAAGGTTCGGTTGAACACTAAATTAGCGATCCCTATGCAATTTAATAATAACGCAATAACGGCACGGAGGAGTAACAGTTTGGTAACTTTTTTGTAATTAGTGGCATTTTTTAAGTTGAAAGGGGGATTTTTAGCGATAAAAAAAGCGCCTTAGGCGCTTTTTTTGAAAGTTTACTTGAGGAGGTAACAGTTATTGCTGCTTGTCTGCACTCATGTTACCAGCAAAGATTGCCGCAATATCGATACTGTCAAAGTTGTAAACAGCAGGACAATATTCACAGTCCATTTCAATTTTACCCTCTTCAGCGAGTATGGCTTCAACTTCTGCTTGCTCTAAGGTCGCCAGCGCTTTAGCGCTACGCTCTTTAGAGCAACTGCACTTAAAGGTGACATCGATTGGATCAAATAAGCGCACTTCTTCTTGATGGTATAAACGATGTAACACTTCTTCTGCGGTTAAGCCAAATAGCTCTTCTGACTTGATAGTATGAGTCAGCGCAGATAAGTGTTCGAACTCTTCGTTTTCTTTGTTTTCAGTCGGTAATACCTGTAACAACATACCGGCAGCTTGTTTACCGTCAGCAAATAAACGGATCACTGTGGGTAGCTGCTCAGATTGATTGAAGTATTCTTCTAAACAGGCTGCTAAATCAGCATGCTCAAGAGACACAATACCTTGGTAGCGTTCACCTTCATCAGGGGTTAGGGTAATCACCATAATACCTTGGCCAAACAGCTCCGCCAGTGAAGCGTCATCTGCTAACTCACCTTTCCAGCGGGCTATGCCGCGTAAGGCCTGTAAGTTGCTGCCATTGATAACTGCTAAAGATACTGGGCCATCACCTTGCAATTGCACACTGATGTCGCCAGTAAATTTAATGGTGGCTGTCAACAATGACGTTGCCGCCATTAATTGGCCGATGATGTGCTGTAATGCAACAGGGTAATCATGGGCGGCTAAAATTTCTTGGTAGCTGTTTTCCAGTTGTACCATTTCACCACGGACTTCGGCATTATCGAATAAGTAGCGATGTAATAGATCTTTGCTCATGTGGTCTCTCAATTTGTTGTGCCGTTAAAAAGTTTATAACTCTTTAAAGCGTTTAAGTTGTCGACGTTGCTTTTTATCCGGCTTAGTTTCAGGCGCCGGATTATTTAAGATATTTAATCTTCTGGCTTCAGCATTAAACTCGCGTTTTTTGATGCTTTCAGCCGTTTCTTGATATAGCGTTTGCGCTATAGCAGCCCCTTGTCGATGTTCAGACAATTGAGCAATAATTATTTCCCTATCATCGTGCCCTTGGCGAAGTCGCACTGTTGCACCGACTTCTGCTAGTTTGCTCGATTTGGCTCTTTGGCCGTTATAGTGAACTTTGCCACCATTGATCATGTCTTTTGCTAGCGAGCGAGTTTTATAAAAACGTGCCGCCCATAACCATTTATCTAACCTTACTGACATAGTATTAACTTGAGCTATGCTCATTAAGCCCCCTCAAAAGTGGTATGAGTTCACAAGGTTGACATTTTTCACATGTAAAATGGAGGCAAGAGCCTAAATAGTGGCATTTCTCACAGCCTTTTTAAGCGCGCAAATGTAGCATAATCAGCTGTATTTCGCCAATCCAGATGCTATGGGCTTGTTGCGACAAGCCGTGTAGGTTAGCATGATGCAGTATTTCCTAAATTAACAGAATAAGAACAGCGACCTGTGCTGAGGGTCAAAGCAAATATGGATGTATTAGATAAAGTTATTACCAAGGTTGCGGCTCTTCCTCAAAAGCAGCTGAGCGCGGCCTTCTTTTGGTTAGGGTTAGTGATCGTGCTATCAATTGCTGCTCAGATCACTTGGAAGTTAATGCCTGTTAATTCTCAAGCTGTAGCATGGCAACCATCGCCAACTTCTTCTGCTAGCGCGAAACGTATTGAGCTCAGTGGTGTGCAACAGTTATCACTGTTTGGTAAAAAAGGTGCCAGTGATACCCAAGTGAAAAAGCCCGCTCCAGTGGAACAAATTACCGATGCCCCTAAAACTAACTTGTCTATTTTGCTGACAGGCGTGGTGGCATCAACTTCTGATTCACATGGCCTTGCGGTTATCGAGTCAAAAGGCAGCCAAGAAACCTACAGCCTAGGTGACAAAATCAAAGGCACTTCAGCGTCATTAAAAGAAGTTTATGCCGACCGCATTATTATTACCAATGCGGGCCGCTATGAAACCTTAATGCTTGATGGCTTAAATTACACCACTCAAAGCCAAGCCAATGAATCACTTCAAAAAGCAAAACAAAATCGCACCGTGCAAACGGTTCAGCGCAGTGTGCTCTCTCAAGAGTTAGCCGATTCACGTGATGAATTACTAGCCGATCCGGGTAAATTAACCGACTATCTGGCTATCTCACCAGTCAGCGGTGCAGATGGCATCAGCGGTTATCGATTAAACCCGGGCAAAAATAAGTCTTTATTTGCCTCAGCAGGTTTTAAAGCAAATGATTTAGCCAAATCCATCAACGGCTACGACTTAACTGATATGGGGCAGTCGTTAGAAGTGATGGGGCAATTAGCAGAATTAACCGAAATTGGCGTCATGGTCGAACGTGATGGGCAGTTAGTTGAAATAATTTTTAGTTTGCCAGAATAGTATGGGCAGTAGAGGATTGAAAATAATGAAGAGTTACGGAATTCGACGCAAGTTATTTGCTGGAATGGTTGCCGGTATTGCCATGCTGGCTTCTCAAGCTGCTTGGTCGGAACAGTATGCTGCCAATTTCAAAGGCACAGACATTCAGGAATTCATTAATATTGTGGGTAAAAACCTCAATAAAACCATCATCGTTGATCCTACTGTTCGCGGCAAAATTAACGTCCGCAGTTACGACTTATTAGATGACGAGCAGTACTACCAGTTCTTCCTCAATGTTTTGCAGGTGTATGGCTATGCCGTGGTTGAAATGGAAAACCGCGTTATTAAAGTCATTAAAGATAAAGATGCCAAAACTGCAGCTATTCGCGTCGCTGATGATAACACCCCAGGCTTGGGCGATGAAATGGTCACCCGCATTGTGGCGTTATACAACACCGAAGCTAAACAACTAGCGCCATTACTGCGCCAGCTTAATGATAATGCTGGTGGCGGTAACGTAGTGAACTACGACCCATCTAACGTATTGATGATTTCAGGCCGCGCAGCTGTCGTAAATAAATTAGTAGAAATTGTTCGCCGTGTCGATAAGCAAGGTGATACAGCTGTTGAAGTGGTATCCCTTGAATATGCCTCAGCCGGTGAGATTGTCCGTATTGTTGATACCCTTTATCGCGCCAGCGCTAATCAAGCGCAAATGCCCGGTCAAGCGCCAAAAGTGGTGGCTGATGAGCGTATGAACGCCGTTATTGTGAGTGGTGATGAAAAGAGCCGTCAACGCGTGGTCGATCTAATTCGTCGTCTAGATGCTGAGCAAGCTAACACTGGTAACACTAAAGTACGCTACTTACGCTACGCTAAAGCAGAAGATTTAGTCGAAGTGCTAACCGGTTTTGCTGACCAACTCGTGAGCGATCAAGATGCGGGTAAAACCTCGGGTAGCAAGCGTAAAGAAATTAATATTATGGCTCACGTTGATACCAATGCTTTGGTGATCAGCGCTGAACCGGATCAAATGCGCACCATTGAAAGCGTGATTAACCAGTTAGATATTCGCCGTGCACAAGTATTGGTAGAAGCGATTATTGTTGAAGTATCAGAAGGCGATGATGTTGGCTTTGGTATTCAATGGGCATCAGCTGCTGGTGGTGGTACTCAGTTTAATAACTTAGGCCCAACCATAGGTGAGATTGGCGCAGGTGTATGGCAAGCACAAGGTGAAGAAGGCACTACAGTGTGTACCGAAAATGGTACTTGTACTGAAAACCCAGATTCACGTGGTGATATTACCTTACTGGCGCAAGCATTAGGTAAAGTGAACGGCATGGCTTGGGGCGTGGCAATGGGTGACTTCGGCGCCTTAATCCAAGCGGTTTCAAGTGATACCAAATCAAACGTACTTGCAACACCGTCGATTACCACCCTTGATAACCAAGAAGCATCATTCATCGTTGGTGACGAAGTACCTATTCTTACCGGTAGCCAAAACTCAAGTAACGGTAACAGCAACCCATTCCAAACCGTTGAACGTAAAGAAGTGGGCGTTAAATTAAAAGTGGTACCACAAGTCAATGAAGGTAATGCGGTTAAGCTGACCATTGAGCAAGAAGTGTCAGGTATTAACGGTAAAACTGGTGTCGATGTGACCTTTGCAACTCGTCGCTTAACTACCACGGTTATGGCAGATTCTGGTCAGATTGTAGTACTGGGCGGTTTGATTAATGAAGAAGTACAAGAGTCAGTACAAAAAGTGCCATTTTTAGGTGACTTACCGATTATCGGTCACTTATTTAAGTCTTCATCAAGCGGTAAGAAAAAGAAGAACTTGATGGTATTTATCAAGCCAACCATTATTCGTGACGGTATCACCATGGAAGGCATCGCTGGTCGTAAATATAACTACTTCCGCGCCCTGCAACTTGAGCAACAAGAGCGCGGCGTAAACTTAATGCCTAAGACCAATGTGCCAGTGTTAACTGAGTGGGATCAAGAAGCTTACTTACCTGATGAAGTGAACGAAGTGCTTAATCGTTACAAAGAAGGTAAAGAGTTAGAAACTAAGATGCGCGAAACAGACCCTGCGCTTAAGCATATTAGCGAAAGAAAAGATCTAGACAATGCAGTCACTGAAGCTGCAGAAACCGAACAAGAAGATGATGCCAATGAGTGAAGCAGCAATGACTGAACAATTGGCACAGGTGTCTACCGATTTAGGCTTAGAAGCCGAAGAGCTTAATGATGAGGTGTTTCACTCCAACAGTCGTGAACGCCTGCCATTTGCTTTTTCTCATCGCTTTAATTTGGCATTGGCCAAAGAAGCCGATGCCCTAAAGCTTTACTACACCAGTAATACCCCACTTGATGCCATGCTTGAAGTGCGCCGTTATGCCGGTGAAGATCTGGTGTTAGTCAAGCTGCCGGTAGAAGACTTTGAAGCGAAATTAACCCACACATTCCAGGCTAATTCATCAGAAGCCCAGCAGCTGATGGAAGACATTGGTAATGAAATGGATTTATTTACCCTCGCCGAAGAACTGCCACAAACCGAAGATTTGCTCGAAGGTGATGATGACGCGCCAATCATTAAATTGATCAACGCCTTGTTATCAGAAGCCATTAAAGAAGAAGCCTCTGATATCCATATCGAAACCTACGAAAAGCAATTAATCGTCCGTTTCCGTATTGATGGGGTTTTGAAAGAAGTTTTAAAACCTAACCGTAAACTGTCTTCATTGTTGGTTTCACGTATTAAGGTGATGGCGCGTTTAGATATCGCAGAAAAACGTGTGCCGCAAGATGGTCGTATTTCATTACGTATTGCCGGCCGCGCAGTTGATGTGCGTGTCTCTACCATGCCATCAAGCCATGGCGAGCGAGTGGTATTACGACTACTGGATAAAAATACCGGCAACCTAGATTTAAAATTATTGGGTATGACCCTGTCTATCCAAGATGAATTTGAAGCGTTAATTCGTAAACCGCACGGTATTATTTTGGTTACCGGCCCAACAGGTTCAGGTAAAAGTACCACCCTGTATGCGGGGTTAACTGAGATTAACTCCAAAGACACCAACATTTTAACAGTTGAAGATCCGATTGAATATGAACTGGAAGGCATTGGCCAAACTCAAGTGAATATGAAAGCGGATATGACCTTCGCCCGTGGTTTGCGGGCGATATTACGTCAAGATCCTGATGTGGTCATGATTGGTGAAATCCGAGATTTAGAAACCGCACAAATTGCAGTGCAAGCTTCACTAACCGGTCACATGGTTATTTCGACCTTGCATACCAACACGGCATCGGGCGCGATTACTCGTCTGCAAGATATGGGTGTTGAGCCTTTCTTGGTGTCTTCAAGCTTACTGGGTGTATTAGCCCAGCGACTTATTCGTACCTTGTGTAACGAATGTAAGGTCGAGCATGAGCCAGATGAGCGTGAGCGCGAATTATTAGGCATAACGGTCAATGATACCCGAGTGATTTATCGCGCTAAAGGCTGTAAAGCCTGTGGTCATAATGGTTATCGAGGTCGTACCGGTATCCATGAATTACTCACTGTTGATGACAACGTTCGTGAATTAATTCACGGTGGCCGCGGTGAGTTAGCCATTGAAAAGTATGTCCGTCAAACGATTCCAAGTATCCGTCATGATGGCATGAGCAAAGTACTGAAAGGGGTTACCACCCTTGAAGAAGTATTGCGCGTGACCCGCGAGGAGTAATCAATGGCAGCGTTTGAATATAAAGCCCTTGATAGCAATGGTAAACAGCAAAAAGGGGTGATAGAGGCTGATACGGCTCGTCATGCACGTAGTCAGCTACGTGAACAGCGCTTAATGCCCTTAGAGCTAGAACCGGTTGCTGAAAAAGAAGCCAAGGCCAAAAGCGGTGGGCTTAAGTTTTTCAAACGTGGTATCTCGGTTGCAGAGCTTGCTTTAATTACCCGTCAAATCGCCACTTTAGTTGCTGCAGGTTTACCCATTGAGGAATCACTCAAAGCGGTAGGCCAGCAATGTGAAAAAGATCGTCTTGCCAGTTTGGTAATGGCGGTGCGCTCGCGGGTTGTTGAAGGGTACAGCTTGGCTGATTCTTTAGCCGAATTCCCCCACGTATTTGATGATTTGTACCGCGCTATGGTGGCATCAGGTGAAAAGTCTGGTCATTTAGAAGTGGTACTAAACCGCTTAGCCGATTACACCGAACGTCGCCAGCAACTGAAATCTAAGCTAACTCAGGCAATGATTTACCCTATGGTATTAACCATTGTTGCCATTGGGGTAATTGCCGTATTACTGGCAGCAGTGGTACCTAAGGTGGTTGGTCAGTTTGAACATATGGGTCAAGAGCTACCCGGTTCAACTCAGTTTTTGATCCTCGCCTCTGATTTTGTGCAAAATTATGGGGTATTTGTGCTTGTGGCACTGATTGGTTTGTTTGCACTACTAAAGCAGCTGCTAAAAAAACCAAACTTTAGAATGCAATATGACACCTGGTTACTCAAAGCACCGGTTATTGGCAAAGTCAGTAAAGGCCTGAATACCGCCCGTTTTGCGAGAACCTTAAGTATCTTGTCAGCAAGTTCTGTACCTTTGCTTGAGGGCATGCGTATTGCCAGTGAAGTGCTGCAAAACGTCAAAGTGCGCGCAGCAGTGGATGATGCTACAGCAAGAGTGCGTGAAGGTACCAGCCTGGGCGCGGCGCTAACTAATACCAAACTTTTTCCGGCTATGATGCTCTATATGATTGCATCAGGCGAAAAAAGTGGTCAGCTGGAGCAAATGCTAGAACGTGCTGCAGATAACCAAGACAGAGAATTTGAATCTAATGTGAATATTGCCTTAGGGGTATTTGAACCCATGCTCGTGGTCAGTATGGCCTCGGTGGTGTTATTTATCGTGATGGCAATTTTACAGCCTATTTTAGAATTGAATAACTTGATCAGCGCTTAAGTATCCAAGTTATTTACTATTTATTGTTAGCGCACCGAGTGTGCGCGTCGGAGGAAGTTGTTAATGCAAACTAATCGAAATCAAACCCGTGGTAAACAAGCTGGTTTTACCTTACTTGAAGTCATGGTCGTGATTGTTATTTTAGGTATTTTGGCCTCTATGGTGGTACCTAACTTAATGGGTAACAAAGATAAAGCTGATATCCAAAAAGCCGTTTCTGACATTGTAGCGTTAGAAAACACCCTCGATATGTACCGCCTAGATAACAGTGTGTATCCAACAACGGAGCAAGGCTTAGATGCGTTAGTGCAAAAGCCAACCTCGTCACCTGAGCCACGTAATTACCGACCAGACGGTTACATTAAGCGTTTACCACAGGATCCTTGGCGCAACGATTACTACCTATTAAGTCCTGGCGAAAATGGCCGTATTGATATTTTCAGTGCCGGTCCTGATGGCCAAGTGGGAACTGAAGATGATATCGGCAACTGGAATCTGCAAAACTTCCAGTAAGCACGAAGTCTAATAGCAGATGATGATATCTAAACGCCAATCGGGGTTCACCCTCTTAGAAGTATTGCTGGTTGCCTTATTGATGGGGTTAGCTGCGGCTACCGTCACGATGACAACCAGTACTTCAGGGCCTGAGCAAGCGTTAAAAAAAACGGCCCGTCAGTTTATTGCGACCACTGAATTAGTGATTGAAGAAACCATTTTAAGCGGTCAATTCTTAGGTATCGTCGTCGAAGAAGATGAATATCAATTTGTCTATTACGATGAAAAAAAATGGCACCCTATAACCCAAGATCGTCAACTGGCCCCAAGGCAAATGGACCCGGGTGTGAGTTTGAGTCTACTGCTTGATGGCTTGCCATTAGTTCAAGAAGATGAAGATGATGAATCTTGGTTTGATGAGCCATTAATTGAAGCCTCAAAAGAAGATAAAAAGAAAAATCCCGAGCCGCAAATTTTACTGTTTCCCAGTGGTGAAATGTCGACGTTTGAGTTGAGTTTTTTGACCGATGACGACCAAGGTAAAGAGATTGAAGTGCTAGTGGTGGGTGATGCATTAGGGCGTTTAGCCATAGGAAGCTTTGATGAAATACAGTAAAGGTATGACCTTACTTGAAGTCATAGTGGCCTTGGCGGTGTTTTCTATTGCTGCGGTTGCTGTCACCAAAAGCATTGGTGATCAAATGGCCAACCTGCCGATTTTAGAAGAGCGAACCTTAGCCCAATGGGTTGCTAGCAATCAAATGGTTGAGGTTAGATTAACGCAGCCTTTTCCTGAGCTGGGCACTAAAAATGGTCAGGTAGAGTTAGCCGATAAAGATTGGTATTGGCGTCAGGAAGTGATTAAAACCACCGACGACAATTTCAGAATGATCAGAGTATTAGTCAGTGATGATGACAGATTTAATCGCACCGTCGCACAAGTGAGTAGCTATGTTCACAATGAAGGCTAAGCGCTCAAGACACAGCGACAATCATCGCCAAGCAGGCTTTACTTTGCTGGAAATGATGATTGCTATTGGTATTTTTGCCATGATCGGGCTGGCATCGAACTCGGTACTGTCAACCGTGATGAAAAACGATGAAGCCACCAAAGAATTTTCAATCCGTTTGAAAGCCTTACAGCAAGGTTTTGGCATTATCGAACGTGATTTAGGCCAGATGGTAGCCCGAACACAACGTGGCCTAGACGGCGAGCGTACCACCACTGTGTTTCAAACGGGCGATAACATGCTGGACTCAGAAACCGAAGCGCTGGTGTTTTTCCGTTTAGGTTGGCTCAACCCTGATGGCATGTTGCCAAGGGGTAGTTTGCAATCGGTGTCATATGTGGTGCAAGAAGGCCGCTTAGAGCGTTGGTACTATCCTTACCCTGAGCCAGAAATTGGTGCAGAGCCATTAAAAAGTTTGATCATTAAAGATGTTATCTCCATCGAGTATTCGTTTTTTGTCGGTGATAAATGGGAGCGTAAAGTTGATGCTTCACAACTGCCACTTGGCATCGCGATGAAATTAGAAATTGAAGGCTTAGGTATCATTGAGCGTCGTTTTCTACTGCCTAAAGGTGGCGGTGATGCCGCAGCCAGTAACGGCGACAATAACGATGATAATGGCAGTAACGATAATACTGATAACGACAATGATACTGATGGCTCTAGCACGGGTGAAGACGGATGATGAAATATCAGTCGCCGGGGTTGCGTAAACAGCGCGGAGTCGTGTTATTAGTGGTGTTACTGGTGGTCGCTTTAGTGGTGATTATTGCGACCAATATTACCAGCCGTAATCAGTTATCCATGCGCCGTACCTTGAATTTAGCCCAGTATGATCAAGCCTATTGGTATGCTATTTCGGCAGAAGAATTAGGTAAAAAGATTTTAAAGCAAGATATGGAAGATGCTGACGGCACCGTACATTTACAGCAATATTGGGCTTTAGCTGATGTGATTTTTCCGGCTGAATACGGCGAAATTGGCGGTGAGATTAAAGATATGCGTTCTTGTTTTAATCTTAACGCTTTATCAGTTAAGTCAACAGAAGTTGAAAATGGCCAACCTAAATTATCATTAGCCGCGACTCAGTATATGTCACTGTTGGTTGCCCTAGGTATGGATGAATTTGGCGCCGAGCGGCTGACCCATACTTTGATTGATTATATTGACGAAGATACGGTAGCAATGCCCTATGGCGCTGAAGATGCCGATTATGAGTCTCGTAATACGCCGTATCGAGCAGCGAATACCTTGATGAATCATCGCAGTGAGCTGCGGGCGGTATTAGGATATAACCAGCAAGTGTATTTAACCTTGTTGCCTTATATTTGCGCGATACCAGGTAATAACCAACAATTGCTTAATGTGAATACCCTAGAGGTTGAACAAGCAGCATTGTTAGTGGGTATGCTAGAAAACAAGATTAGCCAAAGCGATGCGGAAAGTTTAATTAACCAACGACCTGCAGATGGCTTCGAAACCGCAGCAGAGTTTTGGGAAAATAATTCCTTAGCGAGTTTAGCCACTGAAAGTAATATGAAATCGAGCATAGTGGTCGATAGTAATTACTTCTTATTAAAAGCGGGCGCTAAAGTGGATAATGCGATGTTTAGAATGGATAGCGTTTTGCGTCGCAGTAATAACAAGTTTGATGTGATCAGTCGTCAATACGGTGATCAGCAATAATGAATATGGGTAACAATCCGCTTCAATTAACCTTGGCTAGTTTGGCCTGTGGCAGTTTGAAGCTTGTGGAGAATGACAGTGTCTGAACGGCTTTTTATCCGATTAGGGAAAACATCAACAAGTCCTTGTTCGTGGCTGGTATGGTCAGAACAAGAGCAAGAAATTATTGCTTCAGGTGAGTTAAGTGATGCAGCGAGCTTAACCAGTTTGACTGAGCGCGCGGGCAATCGTCCGGTGGATGTGTTGGTGCCAGCGGCCAGTATGACATTGACTCAAATTGCATTGCCTGAAAAAAATCAGCGCCAAGCGTTAAAGGCACTCCCTTTCATGCTAGAAGAAACCATCGCCTCTGATGTTGAAACCATGCACTTTGTGGTTGGCCCCCGTGATGGTGAGCAGCTAAATGTCGCCGCAGTGGCCCATGAGCAAATGCAAAACTGGTTATCTTGGCTGCTTGATGCTGGCATTAAAGTAAAGAGTATTGTCCCTGATTGTTTAGCCTTACCGTTGGATCAATGTTGCTGGGCTGCGCTGGATATGGGTGATGAATTGTTACTGCGTACCGGTGAAGGTAGTGGTGTGAGCTTGCCAAAAACATGGTTAGATTTCGCCTTACCTGAGCTGCTATCGCGTCGAAGTGATGCCGATTCTGCGCTAAAAATTGCCGCCTATAGCGAAGACTTAGTGTTTACCAATGCTGAGGTGGAAGCGAAACCATTAGATATTCCGATGATGGTATTGGCAAAGGGTATTTTACAGGCACCGATTAATTTATTAAGCGGTGTGTATCAGCCAAAGCGTGAATACAGCAAGCATCTGATGCTATGGAAAAATGCGGCTATTGTAGCGGTTATTGCTATCGTACTTGGGCTAGTGAATAAAGGCTTAACCATTCATCAGTTGAATCAACAAACCGCTGAAATAAAACAGCAAAGTGAAGCGATATTTAAGCGTGTTAGTCCAGGGGTAAACCGGATTGTTAATATTCGCTCGCAGCTGGACTCACAATTGCGCAGTCTTAAAGGTCAAGGTGGCGGTGCTGCTTTCTTTGACATGCTTGATGGTCTGAAAGAGTCATTTCAAAAAGTGCCTGATTTAAAACCGAACTCAATTCGTTTTGATGCAAGTCGTAATGAACTGCGCATGCAAGTGACGGCAAAAAGTTATGATCACGTGGATAAATTCAAGCAACTGGTTGAAGCGCGTTATGAGTTTGATATGGGTGCCATCAATAGCGGTGACAATGAAGTGAATACCACAATTACCTTGAAGGGCAAATAAGATGGAAAATTTGCAAATTTGGTGGCGTGGACTCGCGCAACGTGAACAGCAATTAGTCGGCAGTTGCGCAGTGTTTGTGGTTATTGGAATTTTGTATTGGGGCATTTGGAGCCCGATTGCAACTGCGGCAGACAATGCTGAAAAAGATCATCAAGCAGCCAAGCAAACCTTAAATTATGTTAAACAATCGGCGAATAAAATTGCCGGTTTAAAACAACAAGGTTCTGGGCCAAGAGCATCAGGCAGCTTAAGTTCGATTGTGAACCAATTAGCTGGCCAATATGATTTAGACATTACCCGTATGCAGCCACAGGGCAATAAAATCCAATTATGGATGGACGATGTGCCATTTGACAGCTTACTTGATTACTTGCATGAACTGGTTGAAGAAAAAGGCTTAACCCTAGAAAGTGTTGATGTATCAGAGTCTGACTTGGCAGGTTATGTCAAAGTGCGCCGTATTCAGTTATCTAAGTAAGTAGGTATAGTAGTGAGTTTGATTAAGAAAATTATTTTAGGTGTTTTTGTTTACCTGATCTTTTTGGTGGTATTTATCCCAGCAAATTGGCTAGTGGGGATTGCGCCATTACCCAATAATATCAAGGTAAGCGGTGTTAGTGGTACATTGTGGCAAGGCTCTGCTGATTTGGTGTCGATTGATCGCCGTTTGATTGAACAGGTGTCATGGGATTTAAATCCTTGGACATTATTTATTGGTCAGCTCAATGTCGATCTGCAGATTGGTAGCCGGGCAACGCCAGTTAGTGGGCAGGGTGATATTAGTTGGTCTTTAGCAGGTGTCTCAGCTGAAAACTTGCGCTTTGAAGCGCCGAATAAATTTTTATTAGGCAACGCAAAATTACCCTTTAGAACCATGGTAGATGGTGATGTCAGTTTAATTGTTGAAAGCCTTAAGCAAGGTACGCCTTGGTGTGAGCAGTTAACCGGCAAGCTATTTTTGAATGCTATTGATGTTAAAAATCAGTTTGGTGAATATCCTTTAGGGGATATCGCCCTAGGGTTGAGTTGTATTGATGGCCAAGTGCAATTGATGACTGATGACTCAATGAACAAAATGGGGATTCAAGGTAGCGCCACTTTAAGTGAAAATAATCGTATTGTGGTTAGTGCTAAGATCAAACCGACCCATGAGCAGCCACAAGATTTAACCCAAGCTTTAAGCTTTTTGGGTAAACAAGATAGCCAAGGCTATTACCCTGTTAATTATCAGGGCACGATTCCAGGGTTGTAGTAACGACTGCTTCATCAGAAATTTGAAAGGCAGCTGAATCACATCAGCTGCCTTTTTTATTGGCTATAAATTATTAGCTACCATAGGCACTTAGCCTTTAACTGCAGCTAATAAGTCTTGATGTAAGAGTTGGTAATCATCAATGGCAGGAAAATCGATGAAATCCTTATTGGGCTTTTGACTGTCAGGATTGCTAATACCTAATTGAAAGCCAACACCCGCCAAACGTGATGCTTCAAGAATATTTTCATTGTCATCAACAAACAAACAGCGGCTTGGATCTAAATCATACTTCGCGAATGCTTGCTTCCAAAATTCAGGGTGCTCTTTAGGATAACCCGTTTCATGGCTCGACATCATTCCATCTAGGCCTCTTGCCAGTTCAGTATGTTCTAATTTAAGTTCTAGGCTTTTAGGATGGGCATTGGTTAACAGGATTCTTTGTTTACCTGCCGTAGCGAGCGCCTCTAAAAAGGGCATGCTGTCTTGGCGCATTTGAATTCGCTCAACCAGTGAATAATGCAGGGTGAGAATATCTATGTCTAATTGTTGCTGCCAAAAATCAATGCAATACCAGTCTAGGGTGCCAACAACCTTATGGTAAGACTGCTCGACTAGCGCCTGCGCTTGGGCTAAGGAAATTTGCTTTTGTGTACTAAGCTGTTGAGGTACCAAAGTTAACCAAAAATGGTTATCAAAATGCAAATCCAGCAAGGTGCCGTCCATATCGAGCAAAACTGTGTCTATCTTATGCCAAGGAAACATGTAAATTCCGGTTGTAGAATATAGCTAGGGTAGTAAGATTGTAACTGGTCTTACTAAATTCGTCATATACGAGGTTTTAATGACATCACGGCATAAAAAGCCCGAAATTCTTCATCGCGAAATTGTCGCCAAAAGTCGACTGTTTCAGATAGAACAGCTGCACCTAAAATTTTCTAATGGCATTGAGCGTCAATATGAACGAATGAGTGGTGGCAGCCGCGGTGCGGTCATGATTGTGCCTGTGCATCAAGGTCAATTTTTGTTGGCTAAAGAATATGCCGCAGGCACTGATAATTATGAGTTGGGTTTTCCTAAAGGCTTGATTGATCCCGGCGAAGAGGCTGTTGAAGCCGCGAATCGTGAGTTACAAGAAGAAATCGGTTTTGCCAGTCGTAAGCTGACCTTATTGAAAGAATTAAGCTTAGCGCCAGGTTATTTTGCCAGTAAGATGCAAATTTTCATTGCTGAAGATTTATATGAAAGCAGCCTAGAAGGTGATGAGCCTGAACCTATTGAAGTTATCCCGTGGGCGCTTGGTGAATGGCAAGCGTTACTGGATAACACTGATTTTTCAGAATCGAGAAGTGTGAGTGCATTATTTTTAGCCCAACAACATTTACAAGGTTAATCTTGCTACTGTGTTAGCGGCTAAATTTAGCCAATTGAGATGTTGTAAGCGTTATTACTGACTGATGATTAAAATATTTCAGCTTACTCATCTAATTTAACTACAAATAAATCGTAAATTAGTCTAACTTGACACTATTCAGAGTATTATTTGGCGATTGGAGTCGTTATGAAGCCAGAAGAAGTAATTGAACAAGTCATCAGTATTGCCACCGAGGCGGGTCAAAAAATCCGCGATATTTATTTGAAAGGTGATTTTGATCGCGAAATAAAATCTGATAATACTCCTGTCACCTCAGCGGATCTGGCTGCAAATGAAATTATTTGTACTGAACTTGCTAAATTAACGCCTGATATTCCAATCTTAAGTGAAGAAGCTGCCGATATACCTTTTAATGAGCGTAGCGAGTGGCCACGTTATTGGTTAGTGGATCCATTAGATGGCACTGGTGAATTTATTGCTGGTAGTGGTGACTTTTCAGTGATTATTGCACTCGTTGAGCATAATCGCCCTGTGATGGGGATAGTGTATGTGCCGATGACAAACGTTTGTTACTACGCGATTGCAGGTTTAGGAGCCTACAAACGTGATGCTAACAATGAAGTGCGTATTAGCAGTAAACCACTTACTGATATTAATGAATCAGGTTTACGTCTTGCGGTAAGTCGTCGTCAAGACCCACAATCAGTATTAAAGTTACTCAGTCATCCTAGCAGTTGCGAATTAGTGGTGTTAGGCGGCGCAGCATTAAAGAGTTGTTTAGTGGCCGAAGGCCGAGCTGACTGTTACGTGCGTTTAGGGCCAACCGGTGAGTGGGATACAGGCGCTGCGCAAATTATTCTAGAAGAAGCAGGCGGCGCGTTAATGGATATTAACCTGCAACCGTTAACTTATAATGAACGTGAAACCCTTGAAAATCCAAACTTTATTGTTGTAGGTAGCCCGAATTTACCTTGGGACGATATCCTCACTAATTAGTCAGCTCGACATGACTTATTTAAGCCCTCTAGTAGAGGGCTTTTTTGTGGCCGCCATTTATAAAATACTCATGCTGTCTATAAATTAATGGGTTATGAGCATTGTTTTAATTTTGTTTGCTGTTAGTTTGTTGTTCAAAGCATTATTGATAATAGCGGCTTAAGGGCAAATGCAATGCGTGAAGGAGAGGGGGTGTTCACTCAGAGCTTCATTCATGGCTTAAATTACTTACCAAAATTGTTATCTATTTATATTCAAGGCTATACCTCAGGAATGGCAAAATAAGGATGTTTCATGGTATTAACCAAACGTTTTCTCCCTTACTTCATCACTCAGTGCCTTGGGGCATTAAACGATAATATCTATAAAAATGTGCTGCTATTACTGGTGACTTACAGCCAGGTAGATGCACTACCGATTAGCGTCAATATGTTTGTTAATTTAGCTGCCGGAGTGTTTATTTTACCGTTTTTCTTATTTTCAGCCCATGCAGGTGTCGTGGCTGACAATATGGACAAAGCGCGACTGATAAGACGACTTAAATTACTGGAGCTTATCATCATGTCTTGCGCGGCTTTTGCCATATTGTCGCAAAGCTATTTGCTGATGTTGGTGCTGCTATTTCTTACTGGCAGTCAATCGGCTTACTTTGGCCCAGTTAAGTATTCCTTATTGCCACAAACGCTTAAAGAAGATGAGTTAGTTACTGGTAATGCTTGGGTTGAAATGGGCACCTTTATCTCGATCCTTGCTGGCACCTTGTCTGCAGGTTTGTTAGTGGCAAGTGAGCATAGTTTACTTGGCGCTGCGGTGACTGTGGTGACGTTATCTATTGCTGGTTACTTATCAAGCCGGGCTATTCCTGCATTACCGCCACAAGGCACAATCAGTAAAATTCGTTTTACCCCTTTTACGGGAACATGGCGCAGTATTGCCAAAGTAAGGCAAACCCCAAGTATCTGGATGGCTATTCTCGCCATTAGCTGGTTTTGGTTTTTGGGCGCCACTTATTTAACCCAGTTTCCTAACTTTGCCAAATTACACCTGTATGCCGATGCCACCGTGGTGTCGTTATTGTTGGCATTATTTTCCATTGGTATCGGCATTGGCTCGTGGGTATGTGAGCGGATTTCCTATGGTCATGTGGAGTTAGGCGTGCTGCCGTTTGGGGTTTTAGGTTTAACGGTATTTGGGGGTGATTTAATTTTTGCTATTCCGCCAGCGCCATTAGATAGCAGTTTTGTTTACAGCTTTAGTAGCTTTATCGCAGATCCGCAGCATTATCGGCTGATGGTTGATTTGCTGTTTATTGGCTTAAGTGGTGGATTATTCATTGTGCCCTTGTATGCCTTTATTCAATCTAGGGCTGCACCAGGGGAGTGTGCCCAAGCTATTGCGGCAAACAATATTATTAATGCCTTATTCATGGTGATGGCGGCAATACTATCTATGTTGTTACTTGGCGTTTTAGAGTGGAGTATTCCGCAATTATTTTTACTCCTTGCTGGGTTGAACACTGCGGTGGCGTTATATGTGTATGCTCAGGTACCTGAGTTTGCTCAGCGCTTTATCAGTTACTTGTTGAGCCACTTGATGTACCGCGTCAGTGTTAATGGGCGTCTCAATATTCCGGCGCAGGGAGCTGGGGTGATTGTCTGTAATCATGTTAGCTATGTTGATGCCTTAATTATTATGGGTGCATCCACCCGTCCTATTCGTTTTGTGATGGATAAATCCATCAGTGAAATTCCGCTATTAAAATATCTCTTTCGCCATGCTGGAGTTATTCCTATTTGCTCACCTAAAAAGTGTGAAACCACCTACAAGCAAGCATTTGAGCTAATCCATGAAGCCCTTGGTAATGAGGAGCTAGTGTGTATTTTCCCTGAAGGACGTTTATCTGTTGATGGTGAAATTGCTGAGTTTAGACCCGGTATCGAAGCGATTTTAGCGAGAGATCCCGTCACAGTAATCCCGATGTCATTACAAGGCTTATGGGGCTCATACTTTAGCCATAAAGGCGGCCATGCACTGACAACACCACCGAAGCGTTTTTGGTCTAGGGTGACTGTGAATATTGATGCAGCGGTCGATGGGGTCTCACTGGGTCGCCATGGGCTACAAGCTAAGGTCACTGAGTTATTTGATAGCACAACTACTCGTTAAATGAGAGCGCTAATGGTCGTTAAGTGATGGAGCTAAAACACGAGTATAAGTGGTTGCTCTATCTTTGCTATGTGACACTCATAACAGCAACCGTTCGTTGTTATGAGTGCAGAGTGTGTGAATTATCCTGCTAGCTGATCTAAATATTGCTGGATCGCAATTTTATCACCACTAAATATCACCCTTTGCTGACGTTTGCTCATTTGGTATTGATACATAGGGTCGTAATAGCGCTCTAATAGTATTGAAATCCAATCAAAATGTTCATTAGCATCGTTTATTGAAAACTGTCGATTTATGGCGCTTTCAATAATGGCACTGAGCTGTTGGTGTTGCTTGCCACCTAAGCGTTTTTTGATGCTATTAATGCTGCTAAGCAGGTATTGGCTAAACTGTTCTTTTCCATGTTCTGCGCCATATTTATTGATAAAGGCGGCTGACTTATCAATAACATAGTCTTTATGTATTCTGTTTATACGATTCGCTAAGCTTTCTTCTAATACAATCATCTCACTGGCTTGCATCGCTTGGTAAAAAGCTTTGGGTATGGCTGAGCGCCCGATTAAGAAGCTTTCGTCTTCTAACAAGATTTTATGTTGTGGCAATTGCTGATGTTGTAGTAGCTGTGTCGCCAGCTGATTTTCGAAATTAATTTGAGTTGGTTGGGGCTCAAGGTTCTTACCAAAGCTTGAGCCGCGATGATTGGCAATGGCTTCTAAGTCAATGGACTCTGGTCGCAGTTGTAAGAGCTCGGTCTTACCGCTGCCGGTGCTGCCGCTTAAAATGACTAAGGGCTGCAAAGTCGCCGCGGTATCAATGATATCAATTAAATATTGGCGCATGGCTTTATAGCCACCTTCAATATAAGGGATATCGATGCCGGCCTCTTTCAGCCATTGCTGTGACAACTTTGAACGTAAGCCACCACGAAAACAATATAGGTAGCTGTTGGGGTGCTTAGCGATAAACTGCTGCCAGCTTTCAATGCGCTGCTGCTTGGTTTTGCCATTAACCAATTGATGACCTAATTCGATAGCCGCCTGTTGTCCTTGCTCTTTATAGCAAGTACCAACCTTGGTACGTTCACTGTCATTCATCAGCGGGAAATTGGCCGAATGCTCGAAGGCGCCTTTACTAAATTCGATGGGGGCGCGCACATCAATGAGCGCGCGCTGCTGAAGGAAAAGACGTTGATACTCGGTTTTAGCAATGATGTTAGCAAGCATTTGTTACTCTCTATGTCAGTGTAATTAATGCGCTATTGGTATTTGAAGCGCTCAATTCACCAATGCAAATAGGGGCAATATTTTGCGCCTCAAGTAAAGCAACCAGTTGTTGTTCTGCGTCAGCGCTTACCGCAATCAACAAGCCGCCACTGGTTTGCGGATCGCACAGAATCGCTTTTTGTTGCTCGCTCATTTTAGGTAAGTATTGCTGATAACTGTCGAAGTTGCGTTGGGTTCCGCCTGGGGTGCAACCTAAGTTTAAGTAGTGCAGCGCTCGGTCTAATAATGGGATGTTATTAAATACTAAATTCGCAGTGACATCGCCGCCTTGGCAAACTTCAATCAAATGACCTGCCAAGCCAAAACCCGTGACGTCTGTCAGTGCATTTACTCCAGCGATTGCCGCAATATCTTGGCCGGCCTTGTTTAGCTGACACATGGCATCAATGGCAATCATACTGTCTTGCTCTGTGAGTTTTTTTTGTTTTTGCGCGGTAGTGAGGATACCGATCCCTATCGGTTTAGTGAGATACAGTTTATCGCCAGCTTTTGCCGTATTATTGCGCTTTAATTGCTCAAGAGGGATTTGTCCGGTTACCGCCAATCCAAAAATCGGTTCAGGTGCATCAATGCTGTGACCGCCAGCTAACATTATTCCCGCATCTGCGCAGGCTTGGCGCCCGCCTTCAATAACCTTTTGAGCCACTTCTGCAGCTAAGATATTCACTGGCCAGCCAAGTATGGCAATAGCCATGATAGGCGTGCCGCCCATGGCATAAATATCGCTGATGGCATTAGTGGCCGCGATACGCCCAAAGGTGAAGGGGTCATCCACAATCGGCATGAAAAAGTCAGTAGTACTGATAATGCCTGTTTCATCATTGAGTTGGTAAACTGCTGCATCGTCACGGGTTTGATTGCCGACTAATAATTTAGGATCGGTAAAAGAGGGTAAAGATGAGGCAAGTATGGTGCTAAGTACCTGCGGGGAAATTTTACAGCCACAGCCGGCGCCGTGGCTATATTCAGTAAGTTTAACTGACGATTCAGACATTAATGGGTAACCCTTAAAAAGGAAGATTATCCATCATAAACACAAACGGCTACCTTGCAAGGTAGCCGTTTACTTTTAATGGGTTAAAACAGACTTTAATAAGCAGCAGTGAGGTTATTCCAGTTTTTCTTTTGGGCTAACAAACGTGCTTTTAATTCTTCGACCTGCAATTTTAATTGCTGGTTGCTCAGTTGTTTACGTTTGGCATCTAGCAGTACCTTTTTCGCTTGATAATAATCCACTAGATGTTGCTTCATAAGATCATATTCGGCTTGGAAATTAGCGATTATTTCATCACAATTTGGTAAATGTGCGACCTTATTTTGCGCTCTTAATAATTGCATTTGAAGTTTGGCACTTTCGATTCGCTCTTGCGGTACTACTCGTAAATCAGTGGCTAAACCACACCATTGCATTGACTTAATTAGCCATTTTGTTGGGTCGTAATGCCACCACTTAATACCATTACGGTAGTCATTTTCAAAAATGTGATGAAAGTTATGATAACCCTCACCATAGGTCAGTAAGGCAATCATGCCATTATCTTTAGCCGTATTTTTATTGGTATAGGGCTGACTGCCCCAGACATGGGCTAATGAATTAATAAAGAAAGTACAGTGATGTACGACCACTAAACGTAATAGTCCTGCCATCAGCACCATTGAAATAATATCGCCATTGAGCCAGCCTAAAAATGCCGGTAGTGCGATATTCATCAATACCACTAGGGTAAGATAATGTTTATGCTGCCACATAACGATGGCATCTTTTTGTAAATCGCGGACGTTATTATAATCATGATAACGACTGGCTTGGTATTCACGTAGCATCCAACCAATATGACTATACCAAAAGCCCATTTTGGCTGAATAAGGATCTTTGTCGTTATTGTCAACGTGCTTATGATGGATGCGATGATCTGATGACCAATGCAGTGCACTATTTTGTAATGCTAATGCACCGCCAAGGGCAAATAAGAATCGCATTGCAGGATGCGCTTTATAAGCTTTGTGGGACCATAATCTATGGTAACCGGCGGTAATTGAAAGGCCGCTAGCAAAGGCAAGTACCACAAAAGCAATCCACTCAATAGCTTCAAAGCCATGTGTAAAGCCACGCCACGGCACTAAAGTCAGCGCGCCAAGTAGTGTTAGCGCAAATAAAGCAGTATTTAACCAAATAATCGGTGGTTTTTTCATTAAGATAATCCATGATTCTTATTGAGCGTACAGTTGTAAGCTAATTTAGCTCACCAACTTTATTCGGTCAAGTATCTCGGGGCTGTGTTTTTAGCTTAAAAGCGGTATTATCTGTGCAATAACATTTACTAAATGGATCTTTACATGGGTGTAAGAGCATTACAGAAAGAAAAAACCCGTCGTGCATTGGTAGATGCCGCTTTTAATCAATTAAGCGCTGAACGTAGTTTCTCCAGTTTAAGCTTGCGAGAAGTGGCAAGGGAAGCGGGCATAGCACCAACCTCTTTTTATCGTCATTTCAAAGACATGAATGAACTTGGTTTAACCATGGTTGATGAAGGTGGACTTACACTTCGACAAATGATGCGTAAAGGTCGCCAGCGCGCAGAAGCGGGTGGCAGTGTCATTCGCATCTCGGTTGACACGTTTGTGGAAGTATTAGAATCAAATCCCAATGTTTTTCGAATTCTATTACATGAGCGCTCAGGAACGTCAGCGGCTTTTCGTGCCGCTGTAGCAAGAGAAATAGAACACTTTATTTCAGAGTTGTCTCATTACACAGAGGCGACTGCTGGAAGAACGCCGATGCTAGCCAGAGTACAAGCAGAAGCTTTAGTTACCCTAGTGTTTAACGCTGGGGCATCAGCTTTAGATATGAAACGAGCTGACAGAAAAGTATTAGCCGATCACTTAGTGCTGCAATTGCGCATGGTGGCAAAAGGCGCAGAAGCGCTGCAACATAAAGTTGATACTAAATAGCATCAGTGAATTAATAGTAAAACTTGCGCAATAAAAAAGCCGTTATGGATAATTCATCCTATAACGGCTTTTTAATATGTGTTGAACCTACTTACGTTCTAGTAGTACACCTGATTCCATATGGTGGGTATATGGGAATTGATCAAATAAAGCGAAACGGGTGATCTTATGGGTGCTTCCCAGTACCTCAAGGTTTGCTTTTAGGGTTTCTGGGTTACATGAAATATATAAAATGCGGTCGTAGTTTTGCATTAATGCCAAGGTGTCATCGTCAATACCCGCTCGTGGTGGGTCAACGAAAATGGTATTGCAATCGTAGCTATCTAAGTCAATACCTTCTAAACGTCTAAAGGTGCGTTTTTTCGCCATCGCATCACTAAAGTCTTCAGCAGACATACGAATGATTTGCACATTATCGACTTTGTTGATGGCAATATTATACTGCGCAGCATCAACAGATGGCTTAGCTAATTCTGTTGCTAGTACGCGGTCAAAGTTTTGCGCTAAAGCGATAGTGAAATTGCCATTACCGCAATAAAGCTCTAATAAATCGCCAGTGCTGTCTTTGGTTGCTGAAATAGCCCATTCGAGCATTTTGACTGACACTTTCGCATTTGGCTGGGTAAAGCTATTTTCAATTTGTTTATAATGTAATTCTTGACCGGCTACATTAAGGGTCTCAACCACAAAGTCTTTATCTAAATCGATTTTAAGTTTACGTGCTCGGCCAATGATATTGACGTTAAACTTTTCAGCTAAACGCGCCTTCATTTGGGTCGCTTGCTCTATCCAAGTGTCACCTAATTGGCGGTGATAAAGTAACGACACTAAGATCTCACCGCTAAGCGTGGTTAAAAAGTCCACCTGAAATAACTTAAAGCGTAAATCATGATTAGGACGTAGCTCTTCCATTAATGCAGTCATCATTTCATTGATTAAAGTCCCTGCTGGCAAATATTGCTCACAGCGCACTTTCTCATCTAAGACTTTATCAAACATGTAATAGAATAAGTCATCGCCATCGTGCCATACTCGAAACTCGGCGCGCATACGGTAATGGGCTGGTTCTGAGGCAAAAACTTCTAAACTAGGCGGCGTAAAATCGGCAAAGTCCTGTTCAAGCTTGATACGCTTCTCTGCTAGTTGCGCATCATAGTTTTTAGGATCCATTGCAGCTAAATTCATTTTGTTCCACCATAGGCTGTAAATTAAGGGCGCAAATATTATACTACACAACGCTGATGTCCAGCGGATTGACTTAATCTTAATGGATTAAGTGGTTAATTTTATCTATACAGCTTTTATCACCCGCATTATGGAGAAGAGATTGTCAGGTCCAATACTTATTTTTGATTCTGGTATCGGCGGTTTATCCGTTTTAGAACACATTCAAACAAAAATGCCTGCTAAAGATATCTTCTATTTATTTGATAATGCCCGGCTACCTTATGGGGACCTAGCAGAACAAGCATTAATTGAAGGTTGTGTGGCACTGATCATCAAGCAAGTGGCATGCATTAATGCTTCCATTGTGGTCGTTGCCTGCAATACTGCCAGCACCTTAGTGTTACCGCATTTACGAAGACGACTAACCATACCCGTGGTGGGCGTAGTGCCAGCAATTAAACCTGCAGCGCAATTGACTCAATCCAAACACATAGCATTACTTGCCACGCCTGGGACAGTTGAAAGAGCTTATACTAAAGAGTTGATCCGTGAGTTTGCTGGTTGCTGTGAAGTGACTTTGATTGGTTCATCTGAATTAGTGCTTATTGCCGAAGAGAAAGCTAAAAGAAAGCCAATAAACTTAAATGCGATAAAACCAATCTTGGCTTCGATAAATGGCACTGATATAGATACCTTGGTTTTAGGCTGCACTCACTTTCCGTTATTACGCCAAGAAATAGCTGAGTGCATTAGCCATCCAGTAACGCTATTAGATTCCGGCGAAGCCATTGCAATAAGAGTGGTGTCATTATTAGAAACAATAAACAGGTCAGCTAAAGGTAAAACGAACAAAGTAGGCAGGTTAACAGCGGGATTTACAAAGAAGATAGATAAAGGCTTAGCATTAACATTAGCTGACTACGGTTTTAAGCAACTAGAGTGCATTTCCGTAGGCAGCTAATAGAAGGGGTTTAGTCTTCTTTATTTGACTCAGATGGATCTGACTCTTGTGATTTAGCTTCACGCACCTTTAGTGTGCGTTCTTGGAAACTGTAATCGTTTAACTTGTTCATTGCTTTCTTGGCGCCAGTTTCAGACATTTCAACAAAACCAAATCCCTTACGGCGACCTGTTTTTCTATCTCTAACTAAACGTACTGAATTAACTGGTCCATATTCGCCGAATAAAGCTTTCACTTCACCTTCATGAACACGGTAAGGCAAGTTACCAACATAAAGTGTCATTGTTGGGCCAACATAAGGCTTATTTGAATCAGTTGCAGTTGAAGACGGAACAAAAGTGAATATAAGACTCGCTAACATAACACCAGCGATGAAAGACACGACTAATTGAACATTGGTAGAAAGAGCATAAATAACGATTGCACCTATAAGGGCAATAATTAGGGTAATAACAAATGACTTTTGCATATGATTGTCTCTAATAAAAATGAAAAATGATAAATAACTGTTAAAAACATTGCTATGGTAATGAATTATTGAAGCTTTCACCATACTCTGATGAAAATATGACCTCAAAACACGATAAAAACCATATTACTGATAGTTACTGTAGGACAAAAGTGTTCTTTAAATACCCATAATAGTTAAAAATAAAACGATCTGTTCAAAAGCTATTCGCTTAAACGGTTTTTATATAAAAAGCCCTTGCACCAATTCAGAATCTGCCTATAATGCGCATCCACTGACACGGCAAACCACGCACTAGCATGGG
>NZ_JAUORC010000016.1:0-120094 GCF_030547465.1 Shewanella sp. 5_MG-2023 | reverse complement strand
GGTTTAGAGCTTATCCATACTTTGGGTAATCTGAAATGCCATGATTACCCAAAGTCCTAACACGAAAATGTCCAAAAGCGATTTTAGGCGTACCTATTTCGTATATGGTAACTTCTATAAACTAGATCGAGAAAACACGATATTGTTTCTGTTGCGCTTGGCTCGTTTGTACTTCCATTTGCTTACTGGGAATTGTTTATCCCAAGAAGTCATTAGCTGCCTTTGCTATTTCAGAAATTAACACATAACAATGGCCCATTATCGGGTAGTTTTTTTTGCTGCATTCCAAACCTGCAGACCTTGTGCGCTATTAGGTTCACCTGAGGGAGAGGGGAGTGATAAAAAATCGGAATTTTGGCCTTATTAGTAATTCAAATGAGTCTTTAATCTAATTGGCTTACCTTAGATAATAACTATTGCGCTAACTGACTACTTCAATAAAATATCGAGCTATTCCTTCTCTAAACGTTCTTCCACCACTAGTTGCATTCTTATAGTGATTGCCCCTGATATCAATCATCATAGCGCTACAATACTGCCAGTGTTTTGCATCCCGAGAATAATCTAGTTGTCCTAATAAGTTGCCAGCCCTTTTCAGATTATCCAGTGAATATTGATTACTAATTAGGTCATGAATAACCAAGCCAAGTGCTTGCCAGATTTGTGTAGAGTAGTGAAAACCGTCACGGTTGTATTTTAGTTGTTTTTGGCAAGACTCTAGCCACGCAGAGAAAAAAATGACGATGGCGGGTTTAATTCTTTCTAGTCGAGGTCTATCTATTGTGCTGCCATCAGATAGCTGATTGATGGTTTTAGTCGACATTCTAAGCCTACTTCCACCAATAGCGGCTAGAATCATATGCAACATAGTTGATTCAGTTGTAATGAACGGATCACTTTTTGTAACTCTTGTGGCTTTTGATGACATTCCCCCAAATTTATCCAGCCTAAGTTCTTTCTCTAGTTGATAAATTAATGCCTTAATGGGTGAGTCACTAGTTATTCTTGCGAGGTTAACTGAGTGTAGCTGAACTTCTCTTTGATTAAATATTTTACACAACCGTAAAATATCACTTTGATCTAAGTTATTTTTGTCATCAAAAAAAATTGTAATATGAAGATGATGACCGGCAAGCATCTGTCTTACGCGGGGATCAACTCCCTTTTGTTTTTGATTTACGATGAAATTAGGAAATTTCAATTCATAACCTAAGAGGTTCATGATTGCACAGTAAGTCAAAATCCCATCAACCAGAAATGCAGCCTTAGGCTTGTATCTTATTAAATCTAATGAGGCCTTTCTCTTAGAAAGCAAACTCTCATCACTTACAGCAATAGTAAGCGATAAAGGAGTAGTGAATTGTTCCGAACATAACCCATGAACAATTTCCTCTTCTAACCTTCTGATTCTATTTTGGTTAGTCGCATTAACTAACTCTGAAAAAATAAGTTCAAGGTCTTCGGGTAGGCTTTCAAATGGAGAAAAGTAATTTTGAACCTCTGTAGAAGGAATTAAGCACAGAATAGATTTACCATTTCCGTACTTCTGGTCTGCCGATAACCCCAATACTTCAATCTCTGAACTAAGCAATTGTTTTTCCAGAATTAACATTTAAATTTTATACAGATTATAAATAAATTATATATCTTTGCTTGATCAGGGCGGCGCCCCGATCAATACTACTGTATAAGTTTTTTAATTGGTGTTCGAGGTGTAAGATGGAAAACGACAAAGTAAATTCGTTTGAGGAAGATCTTGTATGTGGTTTAGTAAAAAAATACCAACCAGTATCAAGAGCGTATCTCGGGAGTTCCAAAGAGCTAAAAGATGGGTCTCAAGAGTTTCTTTCACGAGATGACATGAATGGAATTTTTAAAGAAAAATCATGCCAATATCCATGTCTAAAGAGAATTAAAACATCAATCAGATATGACGTAGTGTACATAACCCCTTCTGTAGCAAGGGATATTTTGCGTTTTTCAAGTCGAGGTGTCATTAATCCACACAATAAAAATAGACGTATAAGCAAGGCTGAAGTTAAACGATATACCGCTGCGATGAATGATGAAAAGTGGTGTTTAACTGGTGAACCAATTGTATTTAGTGATGATGGTGAACTGCTAAATGGTCATACTCGATTAGAATCAGCCGCTAACTCATCTAAGGGGTTTATCACAGTTATTATTTATGGTGTAACAGATGACTTATCATTCGCACATATAGATGTTGGCAAAATTCGATCACGAGCCCAGGTTTTAGAAATGGCGGGAGTGACTGTAGATGCAAGTATTCTATCCAAAGTGGCAATGTTGGCGAAATCTTTTGAACAGACGAAAAACCCTTATGCTTTTCGTGGTACTCAAGGAACGTCATTCCAGCAAGCTGAAATTCTAGAGTATGTGGAAGCAAAGGAAGAGCTTGCCTTATCTGTCAATTTTGTCGCTGAATTAGCAAAGAGGCATAAGCGTGAGATTCAAGCTGCAATTCATATTTATGCATTCGCTCATTATCTGATTAAATCGGAAATGCTTAAATATGAAGGCGTTATAGCCATTACACCGGAGGATTATCTATTGCGATTGATATCAGGAATAGGCATACAGAGTGAGGAGGATATAGAATATCAAGTGAGAAACTTCTTACAGACACAAGTTGGGGAATCAAGTTCTTATGCACTCGTTTGCCGATTAAGTAGTATTTTCAAAGGTTGGAATCATTACCATAACATTGATATTGCAGGAAACAAAATTGCGGTACGTCGTGTTGCTAGATACAAGAAAGATGCTGATGGTAACCGTATGCCAGCTAAAAGTGCCGGTAATATTAATGAAGCATTTACTTATCCATTCGCAAAAAAAGGGCCAACACCATCGAAAATTCGTAAACAATCTAATTTACAAATCGTTTGAAAGTTGTAAGCTCTAATTTTCTAAGTTCTCCTAGTAATGCTTTTCAAATTTCATTGGTGAAAATTCACCTAAATAACTCTACGTCGAGAGTCCGCTTGATGTTTTTTCCTCATCAATCTTCCTTTAATTCGCGGATTAGGTATGGAGATAAACAGCGTTCAACATTTGCAACTGTACCACTATTTTTTAAAGATGTTACTATAGATAACAGCACTTTAGTGTTCATTGCTAATTGCTCTTGAGCTTGCTTAACTTGCTCGGTTAATTGTGCATTTTTTGAAATTATGGCTGCTTTACTTTGCGTTGAGCCTTTGTGTAGGCTCGATGCATATGCACCACCAACATCATCAATTTGCTTATTTTTATAAGTATCAATAAGTTGTTTTCTGGTTGAAGTGGACAGAGTGCTCAGCTTACCTTGGATAATGCCTTTATTTACCAGTCTTCTATGGACATCTGTTGGTGTTATTGGACTGCGGTCATAACCTTCGGCAACCATTGCAATCAATTCTCTTTCGATCTCTGTGTCTAGATCTTTACCACGGAGCGTAGCCATAAAATTTCCTCATTTATAATGTCTGGTAAGTTGTTGGCAACACTACGTGTTCCCAACAACATTTATAAGATTATTTTTGCTGTCGAGAACGTTAGTTAAGTCCCTCACTAGGCATTGACGATTTTTCTAACGCCGCTGTTTTTTCATTAGCTCGATGCTCGATTGCAAATAGCGTTGCTAATCGAACGGGTTTCTTTTTGGCATCATATTCCAGTAGATTAAATGGTATCTTTTTGGCTTCAAAGGACCCACTTTGTTCACTCAGCATTTGAACATTCGCCTTCCGAGCGTTTAAAACCTCTAGGAGTTCGTCCGCCTCGTCTGGTGCTAAGATTTCTAAATAGTTGATCTTCTCTATTTCGGATTCAATACTCTTTATTAAAGACGCAACCTTGTCAGCCTCATCAGCACGTCCCGTCAGAGTATGGTAAGGGCAGGCCGTACCATCTTGACACATAATGTTAAATGGACACTCGATTACAGAGATCTTGCGCATACAGCTACCGAAGGCCAGTGGGGATAAGTCTGAGTGTACTCGAATAATATCCTGCTTCTCATTCTCGTCTTGAAATGCAGTTAGTTCATTCGAAAACTCTTCAAAGATATTCAAATCAATATCATCAAGCATGTCGGTAATGAACGAGGTTCTGTCGCGCTCTGTTGTAAATGTATGTAGGTTTTGCGCTAGCGAGTTTTCAAGTTTAAGGTCAGGGTTTAAGCCGATGATGCCAGTGTTTTTTACCTGATCAACACCAGTTGGACTCAATGAGTTACCAGTACCGGAATTGGCCTGATGGTAAGAAACTATGTCCGTAGTTAATGCTAGTTCTTGAATCGCAAGATGCTGGTATCTTTCGTTTTGTTTGATGTTAGCACGACCCATGACCATAGCCTGTAGATGTTCAGAGACATCTGCTATTGCTAAGAAGGTATTTTTATTATGGCGGGGCATATGGGTATTAATCTTGGTGAATTCGCCATTTTTTGTTCTTAGATTATAACGAGTAAAAATAGATGTGTTGCGTTTAATACCCATCCCCAAATATGCAGATAAGTGCCGATACCAGACTGGTGTTGCTAATGGCTTAATCATGCCTGAGTAACTTAATGCAGTTGAACCTACTGGCGTAATGAATAAAAGCTTTTCATATTCGACATCGTAGGAGTAGCCATTTGAAGAGTCCCGTACACGGTAAATCATGTCTGCGGAAAGCTCTTTAGATGCAGTTATAGTCTGCTTTAAAAAATCATCAATTTGCTTAAGTGTATAGAATTGATCTTTACGTTGTTTGTGATGCTCAAAGATTCTATGCGGTAAAAAGCCAGCTTTTTTAAGTTTCTTTTTTGCATAATGCTTCAAATCATTTAAACCCCTAATGCTATCAGAGGTGGACTCGTAAATGTGTGTGACTACACCTGCTAACTCAATTTCTGCTTCATTTAGATTAACAACGGTTGATTCTTTTGGGACTAGCTCTTGAGGGAGTAGTGTTTTAAAGTTATTACCACGACAATTAACAACCTGATTTCTTAAATTTTTTGTTAGCTTTATAGTATCCTTGAAAATGAATTCAACCAAATCTATTGCAAGGGGCTCAACCCAGTGAGTACGCATTCCAGCACCTTTTTTCCCCTGATAAACGATACCTAGATAATAGGTATGCAAGCCACGTTTTTTAAGTAACTTACGAACTTGTTCATCTTCAACTTCTAGCCTTTTCAATGCATTAATGGTTATGCCGGATAATTCTTCAAATCGCCAAGCTGTAACAAATAATAACAATGTCATATTCAACATTATTTTTTCGCTATCCTTTTGGACAAGATTTCGAAGACTTACAACATTAAGAAAATCCTGGATCTCAACTAGCTTTTCATTTTCCTCATCCCCAAGCCCCTCAGCAAATTCAGCCTCTCTAACCTTCTTGGTACTTGCTCGTTGAGGACGTTTAACCGTAACCATAAACTCAGGTTCGCTATAGGTAATTTGTTTTTTGCGAAGGACTTCCGCAATACCGTTTAAATAGGTTTGATCGTCCGCTAATGTACTTTGTTTGCGAAACGTAGCCAGCAATTCAGCAGTATCATTAAGTGTTTCTGACGATATATTGCAAGGCGATGGTTTGACTCCTGACATTAACAAACGAACATAAATGCGCTTTAAAAGTAGGGAAGGGGCAACCAGACTTGCTGCGCTAGGGTACTTGCCAGATTGTCTAAGCTTATAAACTAAAAATGCCTGAGTAAAATCAGAAAACAGCGTATCAATTAGAATGGTTTTACCATCCTCGATAACGATATGTTCGTAGCTTTCATCCTCTCGGAACAAAGCTTTCGAGCGAGTAATATGGATTTCCTTAAAGTTAACACCTGCGTTGGTAGGGCCAATAAGAAACCCCTTATTTGACCTATTATATATCCATGCTTCACCCCATTTTAGGTTGTTTTCATTCGGGGCTAGTACTGTTTCAAAATAACTTTTTTGTTCCGAAATAAATAATGTCAAATTTTCTTGAATTTCCTTCATGACAAACCTCCTTGAAGGCGATTTATAACCAACTTAACCTCGTGTCTGGCGTCCGTTGCGGTGCGGATCATAGGACTATTTTCGTAGCCAGATTTGTTTGTCACATCTATTAACTCAAAAAGTTCTTCGCTAAAAATTCTATAAACTTCTTCATGTGGTTCTAGATTTTTGAATGGGCGAAAATAGAAACATCCATAACAGCTCCTAACCTTGCATAAGTGACATTTAGCTTGCTTGCGAGTACAACCACCAATGTTTATAAATAGCTTGCCCTTCAACATTCCAGAAACTGTATGTCCAACCCACGTATCCTTATCGACTGCATACCCTGTAGTCATTAGACCTACCATATTCATCCAGACAGGATTGGAGCCTAAAGCTTTGTGTTGAACCATGGCTAACTCAGGTGTCGCCATGATGTAATATGTCGCAGCAACCGTCGAAGAATGCCCCAAAATATATGCTATTTCTTCGGCGCTTGAACCACTCATCGCCATTGTGTGCCCAACATTATGTCTAAAATCCGTGAGCACATAACGTTCTGGGATTAGTTCCTTATTGGCAATTGCCATTTTGGTTTCGTCTGACTGGAGAAAGAGCAAGCCTCTGTTTAAACTAGCATTTAAATCTGAACCAAGACGTACTTTGTCTGTTGTGAATAATTGGCTGTCTTTGGTAAGATTAAATCTGTTCATGTATTCCTCGAGCAAGAATCCAATAGAATCAGGAATAGCAATTTTAGCGCCATCAACGTTAACTCGACGCTGCTTGGCAAGTGGAACAGTGATGCTGTAACGGACCAAATTCGTTCGAGGGTTTTGAGCCTCACGCCTCAAAGAGGAACCTCGGAGTTTATCAAATTGAATTGAGCGCATACCTGTAGTATACGACAGTCCTAGGATTGTAAGGTCGGTAAGTTTAGCATCGGTAAGGGCGGCTAATCCTTCCTCTGTAGAGTGCTCGACCAATCCCTTGCCAATCAGTCGCTTTAGATGTGACGGGAAAGAGTTCTCAATGTCCTGATAGATAAGAAAAGCGTTCTTAACAGATGGAATAGTGACTTCCTCGAGTTTTTCATAATCAAGTATTGCGAATCTTGGCATTTCTATCCGAAATAGATGTCTGCAAGTGCGTTTTAAATCATAATATTTCATTGAGTCAGCATAGAACTCTGATTTTGCAAGGTTTTCAAGAGAGTCAAAATAAATATCAGAACTTAGCTCTAAGTCGCATATAAACGATTTGATATTATTAAACCTATTGAGCCGTATCGGTGCAGCCCTCATGTTAATATCGACGACACACACATATTTCAATAAATCCGTTATAAACTGATTTGGGCAAACCGTGTCAAATTTAACTTTATTGCCGCCATATTTAAACTCCCACACATCTAAAGATGGGTTAATTGATTGAGTATCGAAATCAGAATTCGTTGGTAAAACCAACCGATTAGGTAACTCTAACCCGCTAATAAATCGAATTTGTTCAGCACTTAGGGAGACAGGTGATGTACCGCTGAGTTTCTTGTTTAAATTACTCAAAATTCAATATCCTCATCAATTAGGTTGTCGTATAACGTACTGTTAAATATGTTTAGTAAAGACATATTGGCCTGATTTTGGATAAATCGCCTACCATAGTGTTGCGGCATTCTAGATTTTAGCGACCAACCACCTAACACTCTTAATTGCTCGATGCTGTCTTCCATGATCCCGGAAACCTTAACGGCTTTAGTGTTAATATATTTATCACTCGTTTGGCTGTAGATTGCAGCCAAAGTACTAAATGCCCATGTGTGCCGTAGCCAATGCGGTGTAATGTTTGCTGTTATTGCATCGCTATAATCGATGTTGAAGTGCGCAGGAAAATTTTTCTTAAATGATTTTGCAGTTCTTTCGAACTCTTTTAATATGCCGCGATAGGATAGGGGACGGTATGGTTTAACCGAAGATGCAAAAATAAAATCGTGGCCACATTGTTCATCTGTGGGTCTCGACTTGTTGTAGTAAACACCGAAAATTAAATTGTAATGTTCTCTGGTAATATCAATCTTTCTAGTACTTTGCATTGTTTTTATGGAAGGTTTCTGACTTCGAGTATCGTTATTGTCTTCAAGGTTTTGCACTATCATCAAAAATTTACTGCTATCTGTCATATAGGGTTTAAATGATATCTTTTGCAACAACTGAATTTCACCAACTCGAAGACCATACCGCAGCATCAACAGCCACATTAGGTAATTGCGTATTTGTATGGGCTGGCTAACCTGGGGGTTCAGTGGATTTTGCGCTTTTTTGGTGCTTGGTCGAATGACCTTTGAAAAATCAACACATTGATCAGCACTTAAACTATGAAGCGTGCTTGTTTGTGAGCCGCTGTCCCTGATGTATCTCTGGAAACTCTTTCGTGGTGTTTCTAGTTTCATTTTCAATAATTTGCGGTGTGCTAATATTTCTGTTTTAGACTGGTTGGTGTATCTAGAGTCCACGTAGATGTCGATTAGACACTTAATGAAACGAATGACTGCCAAGCATCGAGTTGAATGCGTCGTCAATTTCTTCGTGTCTGTATTTACATTTCCCGAAAATAAAACATGTAGATTCAATTTTCGTCCTGCAACCAAATATTCCCAGAACGGCTCTAGCTCATCAATTAAAAGCTCAATATCTTGGAATCCTGATTTGTATAGAGAGTAATCCAGAGTCTCACTAAATTTATCGAACCAGAACTCATAAAAAAACTGAACAGCCTGTAGCTCAGCTCGTTGCGTGCTGAATGCATTTTTACGTAGTTTGTATTCGCAATAGCGAAACGACAATAATGGGGGCAACATCGTTTCAGAATCACATAGGTACCAGAACTCATCTTTGAAACACATCGTTTTATACATAAAAACCCACAACGTTATGAACTAAATTGGCAGTACAAATATTCAGCATATGAACCAGAGTATAAGGACATATAAGGCACGTCAAGTGTTTTAGATAGTGTGTATAAGTTACTGATAAGGGGGGGCTATTGAAAAAGATTATAAACCTATGAACTAAAAGTGATATTCTTGATATTTAACATAATATACATTGTGCGTAGTTGTGTATGGGTATTTTTATATGCTTTTAAAGCTACATTAGACAACTAACATAGCTTTTAAATATGACCTTATTTTAAATTCTGAGCCATATTACCTTGATTATATCTTCAGATTTCACATAGCGTTGCCTGTTAAATATGCATATTTGATGACATTAATTAGCTAAATGATTAAATGGTTTATTTTGTGCACTTTGATCACGTTCTGTCTGGCTAGTATGTAAATATTGTGACGTGGTATCAATACTTTCATGGCCTGCATCAGCTTGAACATGTGATAATGGTCTTTGGTTTAAATTGATGTCATGTGTTATACCGGTATGACGAATATTGTGTGCGGTTAGTTTCCTCATGAGTTGACTGTCATAATCAAAACCATCTTCAAACGCTTTATCTGCTGCGAGATTTATTAAGGTATTAATTTCTTCACGAATTTGTCTTATCCCTAGGTTAGCATTTAGCATTCCAGAATCTCGACCATGACCAGCGGCTTTATGTCTAACAAAAATCGGATGCGTTTCATTGGCACTTGGTAATGCTGACAGGCCTAGATATTCTCTATAGGATTTAAGACCTGTTAGTAGTGATTTCGAAATAGCAATATTTCTTGCTTTGCCACTTTTAGAAAATGGTACATAAAAATACCAAATACCAGTATGCGGATTCTTTTTAAATTGACTCATTAATGGCGAGTATCCAGCTCTAGCGCTGATTTCAGAAATTCTAAGATAGCAACTATAGAGTAAATTAATTAAAAACAAGCTACGTTGATGTTTTTCTGGCTGCGATATTGCTAACTCAGAAACTGTAGAAACCACGTATGACCATTGTAGTTCAGTAAAAGCATGATGATTATCATCGTCATCTTTTATGTATTTTTTCTTAACAGCAAAACGACTGTATTTGAGCCATAATTGTGCAGGATTTTTCTCTGTGTATTCTTCACTAATTAAATAGCTATACATAGATGATACTATTGCTACTTTGGTTTTTAGTGCGTTATCACTCAAACTATATGGTTGTGGTTTTCCAAGTATTTTTTTACCTACAAATGGCCGCCATTGTGGATTTGGTATTCTTTCATTTATGCTTTTTTCTAGCTTAAATTGTGGCACATTAAAATAACCAATAAATTCGTTGGGAGGTGTTTCGCAGTATGCAATATACCTGGCGATATCTTTTCTAGTTACCATTATTGGCGATATTACAGCCACATCAAAACGCCAATGTAGAAATGTGGTTAATTCACTTCGGTAGGCTTTATAGTTATTTTCACTATGCCGTTGCTCATATAACCAATCAGAGCAATGTTCAATAATTAAACCGGCATCAGTTACATTATCAAGAGAAATTTGAGTGATGTATTGATTAACGACACTATTACCTTCAAGTAAGAAGTCAGCAGAGTCAAAAAGCGGTAATACTGGTGGTAGAGTGTAATCCATATATTTTATATCTAATTAAAACATGTACTTATTCTAGCATTATCATGATGCCGATAACGTTATTTATCGGCATTAAAATCAATATTTTACTACTACAATCCCATTATTTGCTTACGAATCTTTGATTTGTAAAATTCCACGTTTAACTAATAAGTCCTTTATTCTTAGTGTTTCACTCTCAATTGTATGCAGTTTTTGTTTGATATCGTCAATTTTTGATGCGTTTTGCTCAATCCATTTAAACGTTTCCCCAATAACAGCAGCACCTGTCGAAAACGATATCCCTTTCAATGCGTGCGCTCTGGTTCTTATCAAATCAGATTGCCCTTCCTCTACTGCTTCAATCAATTTTTTAGTGTCTTGGGTAACACTATTCCAATACATTAATAAAATTTCGTCAGTTATTGTTTTATCATTGGTACCGATAATTTTAATTAAGTGCTTAAAATCAATACTATCATTAGCCTTATGGCGCTCAGTACAATCTACAACCTCCCCTATAGCTTGTGTGTTTTTGTCCCGACTCATATATTTACTTAGGGCAATTTTGAGCATTTTTAATTCAACAGGCTTAGCAATATAATCATTCATCCCTGCCCTAATACAATTTTCAAATTCACCTACAAGCCCATTGGCAGTTACTGCAATAATCGTCGTTGGGCTTAGCCCTTTGCGACTTTCTTCTTTACGGATTTTTTTTGTTAGCGCAAATCCATCCATATTAGGCATATGACAATCAGTAAGTATTAAGTTGAACCTGCCTGTTATCCATAATTTATATGCAGCATTTCCATCTACTGCTATTTCATGTTCATATCCTAGACTTTCCAATTGATTACTTAATACTAATCTATTCGTTGGCTCATCTTCTGCGACTAAAATCAGATTACGATTTCGCTTTTTATCTACTTTAAGCGCTACCTCTACCCTATGGTTTTCCTCTATTTCTTTGTTTAGATCTAGTGTTGGGCTTTCAAGTTCACATAAAATAGCTAAACCATGGATTAAGTCGCTGGGTTTTAACGGCTCACACTTGACGACATAGGTCAGTGGATCAATGTAACCATTATTTTTTATCTGATGTGGATTTAAAATTATTGTTTTTAAGCTTGTTGATTCTAAAATATTAGTTTTATCGACTGCAGATGTAATCACTACAACTTGTTCATCTTTTATGGCGCACAAATTCTCTAGCTTATCAATTCCAACTTGGCTGACATGTAAAGGGTTTAATTGGGCTATAATGTCCTGACAACACTTCGAAAGTTCTTTTGATTCATGAATAATATAAAAACGGTATTCACTAAAATCTAAATGTTCAAATTCATATTTCGTATTTTTATTTTTAGTTATAGGAATTGACAGTCTAAAACAACTGCCCTTTCCTAATTGACTTGTTAATTTAATTTCACCACTCATTAATTCACTAAATGATTTACAAATACTTAACCCTAAACCTGTGCCACCAAATTTTCTTGTAGTCGATGTGTCAGCTTGAATAAAAGGTGTAAATAATTTTTTTTGTTGTAACTCTGAGATCCCAATACCGTTATCTATGACATCAACAACCAAAGAAACACTAATCCAATCAAATCTTGTTTTTATAACCACAACACCTTTTCTTTCTAAGCTTGAAAATTTTATCGCATTGCCTACCAAGTTAAGAATTATCTGTCTGAAGCGTACGGCATCAATTTTAACTTTATCTGGGATTTTTAAATCAGGACAAATATATAGCTGTATATTTTTATTATTTGCATTGATACAGAGTGCATCTACAGCTCTTTCTATTAAAGAAAGAATGCTTACTGATGTCAGTTCTAGTTCAATTTGTCCCGATTCAATTTTTGAAAAATCTAAAATGTCATTAATAATATCTAATAACGAAAACGAAGAATCCTTTATGGTTGCCGTCATACGCTTTTGTTCTGTATCTAAGTGAGTTTGTCTGAGTAAATCAATCATACCGATTACACCATTCATTGGTGTTCTGATCTCATGACTCATAGTTGCTAGAAATCTAGATTTGGCTTCGTTAGCATGTTTTGCCGCTTGGGTTTCTTTTTCTAACTCGATTTGAATTAATTTTTCATGGGTAATATCAATATTGATGCCAAACATCATTGTGGGTTTATTATTTTCATTACAAGATACATTCGCCGCGCACCGAACCCAAACTAACTCATTGGTTTCAAGGTTAAAAACTCTAAACTCAATTTTAAAAGAGCAGATGTTATGAATAGCAGCTAAGATATGATGTTTAATTTCTTCAACGTCTTCTGGGTGAACAGCATTAAGCCAATCTTGGTAAACAAGCTGTTGGTCTAAATTGATCCCATATAGCAGTCGCGTACCTTCATCCCACTTTAATTTATTCGTAACTAAATCTAACGACCAATTATTTACACCTCCTGCCTCTGATGCGATAGTGAGTCCGGCTAATAGCTCTTCTCTTTCTTTACTTATATTTATTAGCGCTGTTTCTATATTTTTTCTATCTGATATATCTTCAATTACAGCGATCATATAAATAGGTTGGTTTGTGACATTATCACACACTAATGATACTGATATGTTAGCCCAAAACTCACTTTTATCTTTCCTAACATACTGTTTATCTAGGTTAAAAAAATAAATTTCTTTACGAAGCAGTTGCCTAATTAGCATCTCTGATTTTTCTATATCAGTATCAACAGTCAAGTCTTTTATTGATAACTTACAAAACTCTTTCTCGCTGTAACCAAAAATTTTGCATAGCATTGGGTTAACTTCAACAATGTATGAATCAACATTTACTCTTGCGATACCAATTGCAGCTTGATTAAAAGCTGATTTGTAAATCATTTCTTTATTAAATAGTTTTACATACAAATCTATTTCGCGTTGTAATTGTTCTTGTTCCGCGGTGATATCTCTTATTAGTGCGAGGTACAATGTTTCATTTTCATGTGGTAGTTTACTAATTGAAATTTCTATAGGGATATATAATCCAACTTTATTTAAAAAATATAACTTTTCAGGTTTACTCACTAGTTTTTTAATCCGCTCAATCATAGTGTCAGTTGATTTTTGATGAGTAGGTTCCGTAAAAAACAAAAATAGTGATAAATGGCTTGTTATTATGTCGTCTTTACAACAGACCAAAATCCTTTCCACTCGTTCACTAACATTCAAAATAACACCGTCTTTGTCTATTAGAATATAACCGTCTTTACTTAATTGTGATAAAACATTTTTATTAAAAACATAAAATATTTTCTCTATTAGGTCGTTATTCAGTTTTTCAGGAATGACTTCTTTCCTACAATGGGTAGTTGGAGTTTCGATAATAGCTAGCTCATGCTTATTCAATTTACTTAAATGTAGATAAAGGATTAGCAGCCAACATGTAGCGAAAAAAGTGAGTGTTATCATATGGCCAGCTAAAACAACAATAGCAGCAAGTAACAAAACCCCATATATTATAAAAATGGAACCAACCCTTTTAAGTCCGTTCACATGTTAATTCCCTTTGAAATTTTACCCCGTAATCAAGCCCCTCCTTATTAATAACCGTTATTATTTTATTGGCTGGAAAAGGTTTACAGAAATAGAATCCTTGAGCAATATTGCACCCCAGTTTCTTAATTACATCTACAGTTTCTTTTGATTCAACACCTTCTGCAATCGCTGTCATTTTAAGATCATTGGCAAGTAAAATACTTCGTGTAAACAAAGCTTGAGACTTAGTATTTGTAACAATATTTTCAACAAAGCATCTGTCTATTTTCAGTTCATGAAAAGGTAACATATGTAATTGTTCTAGTGAGGCAAAGCCTGTACCAAAGTCATCGATTGATAGTTTAAATTTCATCATGCGTAATCTCAGTAAAGCTACAATCATCACTGATGGGTTTGAAGGGATTGCAGTTTCAGTTAGCTCGCAAGTAATCGAATTGCAAGATATTTTATTTTTACTGGTTACTTCTTCTAACCAAAAAGGTAAGTCCTCTTCATCAAGCACTTTACCTGAGATGTTAATTGATAAACTCAACGAACGATATTTTACATCCAATTTAGCAAAGTTTTTTATGGCATCTTCAACAACAGCTTTGGTAATACGTAGAATAAATTTATTTTCTTCTGCTGCATGTATAAATTGAGAAGGCGCAATCACTTTATCACCATCAACTATTCTAGCTAATGCTTCAAAGCCACAAATTTGCATGGTGTCAAGATTATATTGTGGTTGTAAGTAAGCGCGAACATTACCTTTATTTAAGTGATACTCTAATTGTTTAGATGTGAGGGTTGCTATGACTTGTGTTTGAGGCATGCTATCAGCATTAGTGGCTTTAACCAAAAACTCACTCAGCATTGTTGCGGTGATGGGTTTACGAACTACACCTAGAATATTAAGATGATAGTAAGTTGCTAATACTTTAGCAGAGTTAAGTAAAGTCTCACCTTCCCCACTAAATAATACAATAGGACTTGTATATTGAATTTCAATCAGTCTTTGAAGCAAATATAAGCCATCTTTAATCGGCATATTTAAGTCACAGAAAATCAAATCAAAATGTTTTTCTTTTATTAAATTAAAAGCTTCCAGTCCATCAGCAGCTTCGATAATTTCATAAGATCCTAATTGTTCTAGACTTCTTGTGAAAATTCGCCTAACTATTGGCTGGTCATCTACCACTAAAATTGAGTTAATTTGCTTTTTCACTCAGTTCCACCCATCGAATGTCCATTTCTTACTATGAGTATAGACCAGTTATAAAAAACAGGTCGTTAAACCAATATCTATATTTTTTGTATTTTACAGGCAGCAAACATACCCGAGTATTCTTTAAATTAATTAACGAATTTTAAATAATCATTATTAATAACTGTATGTTATTAAAGATTTATTTTTCTAACCATGCTAACGCCTTTGCTTTTTCTTCAAAAAACTGTACCTCACCACTCATAAACCAAGCTGCAACTTTAGCACTATAATTTTGCCAATTTTTATTACCCCAAATAGCCACTTTTTTAAATTCATTATTATGTTGCAGGCCAAGTTTTAAATCATCCCAGGCTGCTCGAAGTTCCCAGCCATCAAGTTCAGTTCCATCAATAAACACGTTTACTTTCGGGTGTTTTACCTCAGCTAACGCCGCATCGAGTAATGGCGTTATGACTAAATAGTCGTTATGAGTTAAAGTGCCAGTCGCCTTTAATGATAAGTACACATCGTCGTTAACCCGTTCTATACCAATACTCAATCCATGTGTTTTTACAGATGACATAATAAACCCCTTAGTTTATTGTGGGTATAATTAAATTTAGCAGCTTTTAAGCATAATTAAAGCTTTTGTTAGCTTTTAATGAGCACCTGATTGATAGAGGTTTATTTTAAGAACTGACTTTAACACTTGTAAAAATCTAGCAGCTGTAACAATAAAATCTGTGATTGTTGTTAAGGGTTATATCATTTTTAAGGCAAGTTAAAAATATAGAAGAACTTCGGGTTACTCATTGAAAAGTATTGTCTTTTTATATAATCAACCCCACTCATTGAGGCTGTGGCCGCCTCGTAAGCTATAATTAAGTTATTTTTCTAGCTTAACAATATGGGTTCTTTCTTGTACACACTCATAAGACCCCATTTCAAACTCACGGCAAATCCACGGTCTATTTTCATAAATAGTACACATTAACGTTTCTCTATCTACTGCAGCGCACCATCCATCATCTAATCGTTTCATGGTTTGGCTACCCCAGCTGTCTTCACTGATGTATTGCTCTGGTACACCTGTGTCAGAAATAATCATCACTTCAAGTTTGCAGCAGCATGCTTGGCAACTTGAACAAGTGATTTCTGGATCAACAATGGTCGTGATATCAATAGTCATAATTTACAGCTTATAAGTAATGGCAAGTTTGAAGTGGCTTTTGAGGTTATGTTTTACGTTTTGGTAAAGCATAGAGTGTTAAACCTAAATATACAGCGGATAATAGCTTAACGAAGTGTTATTCACTATCGCAATTGTCATTTAAAGACTCAATTTAGTGATGTTTTATCATTGACAAGCCAAGGTGATGAAACATCCATCAGCTATTGAACGAATTGACCTCAGCTTCAGTAAGGTAACGCCATTGATTACTGGAAGTATTTAATTTTATCTCACCTATTTGCTCACGATGAAGCTGGGTTACTTTATTGCCCACAGCAAAAAACATACGTTTAACTTGATGGTAGCGACCTTCAGTAATACTTAGTAGTACCTGGCTTTCGTTTACTGTTGTGATTTTAGCTGGCAATGTCGGTTTGGTTTCACCGTCCAGTAAAATCCCCTGCTCTAACTGTTTAATCGCTTGAGTTGATAGCGATTTAGCTAAATGTACCCGGTATAGTTTCGCGCAGCTCATTTCAGGGCGAGTAATATTAAAAGACCATCTGCCATCATCAGTAATGAGCACTAAGCCCGTTGTATCTGCATCAAGCCTGCCAACAATATGTAATTCGTCTTTATTATCGATATCAATATCGTTAAACAATGAAGGATAATGTCCATCGACATTTGAACAAATCTTGTCTGCCGATTTATGCAAAAGTAGATATCGAAATGGCCTTGGAGTTAACGTCTGACTATTTAACTGTATGAGGTTATTCTCATGGACTTGGTGTTTTACATCCTTGATAACCCCATGATTGACACAAACTTGCCCTGCTTCAATTGCGGTTATCACCTGAGTTTTAGTCAGTGCAGTACTTCTTAATACAAATTTATCTAAACGCATAAGGTCCTAATACAATTGCCAATAATCGCTTCAAATAACTCGTTTAATTCCAGCTTTGTTCAATTGCGGTCGATAACGCAGAAGAGTAACTTGATAAAATTGCAGTGTGGCCAGCGGTAAACATGGCAAAAGAAGCATCTATAGGTTCTACAATACCTGTGCTCGTTACATCAACATTTAAAGTTGGAAACAACATCGTTTTAGATTTGATTACGATATCTTGTGCTTCCGTTAGTGAATACTCATCATTAGAGAATGCGGCATTAGACAAAATCGATAGCTCTGAATCTGAAACTTCTTCTATACTTGTGGCATTGTCTAAGGCAAGTACTGAATCTTCACTTGAGTCTGCTAAGTTTGCGATTTTATAATCTTCAGGCTCAGACCATGTGTAGCTATAACCACTATCAAAATCATAAATTCGACTATTTTCAAACTCGATTTTTGCTATCGCACCATCAGCAGGCAAATGAAAAATTACTCGGCTAGCATTGGTACTTTTGGCAGAACTATTTTTTAATAACACATCATTAAACGTGTATTCTACTCTTAGTTCAAGGGCACTTTCGTCATTGTAATTGCTGACACAATGAATGCTTATGTTGTCGGTAGCATTACATAAACGTTTAACCGTTGTCTCTGATAAACCTAGTTGTTGAGCATTACTGCTAAAGTTTTTATCTATTTTTGAGTCTTCATCATCGTCTCCGGGATGTAAAATACCGTCGATGAGATCACAACCGCCAAGGTTCAAACACAACACGCTAAAAGCAACGAGCTTAATTTTTGAATCCATTTAACTACTACTCCAATATCTAATATCACCTCATTTTGACACGATAGCATTGTTTTTATAGGTTAAATAGTAAAACCTTAGCTTCATCATGCTTGCTTTCAAAGCTTTAAAATTAAGTCAACATTCATGGTTATTTCAGCTCCAACATCATTAACGTTTAATTCCTATGGTCTAAATATCAACCAGCTCATTAAACACAGCCTATATATGTAGGATTCAATCCTTCATATGGCATTCAGCACAGCGTTAATGATTGATTATGATGTATTTAAACAAATCATCGTAAAAACTTAAAACAGTAGTTATCGGCCTAATTTTAGGTGATTTTAAACATATTTTACGAATTAAAAATTTAGGGTAATAGAATGAAAAAGACATTGGTTGCAGCATTACTTATTTCACTATCTGCAGGTGTTTCTGCAGAGACATTGAACGAAGCAGCCCATCATAAATTAGACTCAGCAATGGAGCAGTTAATAACATTAGATGAGCAAACTGATATTCTTATCACTGTTGATAAAAATGCTAATTTTGAACGCGTTACCTATCAAGGATTTGTCAAAGACGTTTATAGCGAAATTTATACCACAAGCCACAAAGCTAAACAGCTTGGGCTTGAAAAAGTGAACAAATTCTATGTTTATAATGAATCTAATATAGATAAGTTAAGTGATAAAATTGCCGTAAAAATTGATCAAGATAAACCAAAGGCATTCTCAGTTGATTTGTACCGAAACTATCGCAATGACTCTGGTAAATTTAGCTATATCGCTCGTATTATTGAATACAAATAGACTTTTTATTTACCGGTGACTTTTTATTAAAATTAGGCAGGCTGTTGAATATCAGTCTGCTATATCCTTAGCTATTTCAATAGCTCTTGCTTGCACATTCCATTTCGCCTCTAGCTTAATAACCTGTTCAGATAACGCTGTTAACTGCCCTTGTTGTTCTTGCTTTGGCTGGATTTTATTTTGCATTAAAACAACTTTTTGTTGATTGCTCCACCAGCAAACCAGCATGAACTCAACTTTTGCTTCTACGTTTGTATCTTCTTGGGCACTAGCTTGTGACTTAAGTGAGCGACTAAGCCTTAAAAGCTGGCAATCAATCAACCCCTTTGATGAGTAGTTGTCAAAGTAAAGTTGCTGCAGTTGCGCCATTTGCGCTAAATCAGCCACATAATGACTAATGCTGATAATCTCTGAGTTGAGGTGAGCCACAACTAAGTTTGACGATGTTGGCAACATTTCAAAATACTTAACCTGGCAGGTTTGGTAGGTTTTACCCTGATGATTAGTGGTAAATATTTGATCGTGCGTAGTTTGCATGAAGGCAGTAACATCTTCAACTGACTGCCAAAACCCGAAAACCACGGCGGTATTTATGTTTTTATCATGCAACGGTGCAGCATAATTTTGCAAAGGTAGTTTATTTAAATCAGCGCGCCAGCCACCCGCTTGTGCTAAAAATCCGCTACAATTTTCTAATTGCTGCCAAGCACATTGGCTTGCTGTAAAAGCGGCAACATTATCATCATCTACAGTGCAGCTAATTAGTTTTAAAATTGTCATTACCCATCCTTATGCATTGAATTTAATCAGTTACATTATTTTGCTAATCGCTTTGCATAGCGATTAGCTAACAGTGCACAATAAAAAATCTGTATTGGGTGATACAGCATGATGGGTAACAAAATCATTCCCAATGCGGGATCAGATCCAAAAATAACCTGCGCCATCGGTACACCAGCTGCCAAGGTTTTTTTAGTGCCGCAAAACACCGCGGCGATTTCATCTTCCTTATTAAATTGACATCGCTTAGCGCCCCATTGGATCCCATGCACCATAAACAACAGCACTAGGGTACAAATGGCAATACAATACAGCAGTAACCAAGCTGAAAATTCACTCCAAATACCATTAATAACCGAATCACAAAAGGCATTGTAAACAATTAAGATGATGACGATTTTGTCTACTTTGTTTATCACGGATTTATGTTTCTCTATAAAGCGCAGTAATAACGGCCTTAAAAGCTGGCCAACAATCATTGGAATTAATAATAGTTTGGCGATAGAAAACACCGAATCCATCAGGTTTAATTCAGCGCCATCGAGATTCATAAACAGCTGAATAAATAATGGCGTTATAAAAACGCCTATAATACTTGAAAGCGATGCATTGAAAATTGCCGCAGGTATGTTGCCTTTGGCTACGCTTGTCATTGCTACTGAAGAAGATATGGTACTTGGCAATACGAATAAATAGCAAAAACCAAACGCTAGCGCTGCAGGCATAAAGGCTAAAAGTGAATCCCCAAAAAGTAGCCACAGGATCGGGTAAGCAATAAAAGTGGCCGATTGAATATAAAGGTGTAGTCGCCAGTTAGTAACGCCCGCTTTTATTGCCTTAGGTGACAGGTTAAGCCCATGTAAAAAAAACACCATGGCAATACCAATAGCCGTTACTTGATCAAGCTGTAATATCCCGCCAGACTTGCCCACATCAGCTGACACCATAGCCAATGCAATCGCTGCAACCATAGCGACTAAAAACCATTCTTGTTTTAATTTACTCATTATATTCATATCAAAAAATTTAACCTTAACAACTTAAAAACGTAAGCTTATTAAAAAATCTCTTTACTGCAATGATTCTTAGGTTGAATTTTTTTCACGACTTTTTGATGTGCCGAATGAAAAGCGAACCTAGGGGCTCAAACACTGTTAGCAAGCATGACCAACAGCAATTTAATTTAACAGCCAATATATAAACTTACGACCATTAAAATTGCACTTTTATAAACTATTTCCTCGTTGAGGCGTATAACTATGCATCTTCTTTCTAACAGGATTCACCTATGTTTGGCATATTCAAACGAGATCCCATTAAAAACTTACGCAAGCAATATGATTTAACGCAAGAACAAGCCATGCAGGCACAAAGAAAGGGGGATATAAAAAGTTACGCTAGCCTTTCCTCTGCAGCAGAGAGTATTTGGCAACAGATTGAATTAGCACAACGACAAGCTAGTAAGTAGCTTTAAAACTCCAAATAGTTTAAATAGACAGAAGCTATGCATCATCATCTAAAGTCATGGCCTCTTTTATTTCATCACTATCAAAGCCTTTTCGAGATAAGTAAGCATAGGCTTTGGACTTTTCTTTATAGTCGGATAAGTCATAACGCTTTTTAGCCAGCTGACTTTTACAACTGAGATAAAAGTCTAACTCTTCTGTTAGGCTTAGTTGGTATATCAGCTCTTCGAAATCACTGACATCAAGAAGCCGCTGTTTTAATTCTTGCAAGATCAGCGTTTTGCCTTTGCCTTTATTATACAACTTGATAATTTCAGACTTCAGGTCAGCCTTGTCTGCTTTTATGGCTAATTTACTGCGCAGGGTGTCAACTTGAGGGTGTTGTGATAGTGCGTAATCAATTTCAGCGCGAGAAAACCCTTTGGTGGTCATCTGTGAATAAACTTTTTCTTTATTAGTGCCATGAAAGTGTTCAAATTTGTTTTGCAATCGTGCTGTCGCCATTTCAAATGAATCGACATTTTGCTCATGCATGACTTGTTCAATTGCGGTATCAATTTCAGCAACTGATACGCCTCTTAATTGTAATTTACGTTTGATAGCGCCTTTAGCCGTCTCATGACTAAAGGCCAGTTCGCAATAGCGAACGGCAAAATCAAAATCATTTTTCAAATAGCCTCTTTCAATGAGTCTAGCGAGAACAGTGTCAATCCATTGCTGGTTATCGGTTTTACGCTCAAGCTTGGTGCGAATTTCATTGATAGTAAAATCTTGCTGACCAAGGTGCCAATAGGCACTGTTGAAAACATTCTCGATTGTTTTGGCTTGACGAAGTGGCTTACTTTGCATAAAAAATTTTAATTGATTAGAAATGACAAAGGCAGTTTAGCAGACCACTACTCTGTTCAGAACTAGAAGTTCTTGCCACGGTAAAATGTCTGCTTTATTCGTGGTAAATATTAATCGCTTTATGAATATTAACTATGCCCGTACATCTTAATTGTGACCGTACATCTTAATTATTTGCGTAGTGGACACAATCATTCTTTTTAGCCGTTTGTTGCAGCAGTTGTTTTAACTCTGTTTTTCCACCGCTTTTAGTATCATTGATTTGTTGTTCAATGGTTTGTGTTTGCATGACAATTTTTTCAATCGCTGTTTGTCTTGCGCCCTCTTCTGACTGGCCTGATAACACGAGTTGTTCAACAAGATCTGAATAGCGTTCGTAGACCACTCCTTTATAATAATCGGCCTGTGAAGTCATCGGAGTGTGGGCATATACAATTGAGCAGCTTAAAGCACTATTGATTTGCGTGAATGAATCCTGAATTTGAATGACAACGGGCTTTTGAGTCGATGGGCTAGCGCTCGCGCCAAAAGATAATATTGCTAACATTGAAATGATAAATACTTTTTTCATTATGTTTACTCCCGTTGATGAACAACTGAATTCTGATACTGATAATAAGCTTTAAACTTGCCTCTATTTTACCTACGTAAGCTAAACGTAAGCTGAACAAACAATTAACTTTTAACGTTTTTCCTTAAAGAATGCTTATTAGGTTATTTTCGGCTAATGGTTCGACAGCAGCTCGATAATAGTCGCCACTCAATCTTAAACACTCACGCTTACCTTGCTCATAATTTAGTACTTAGCAATGCTGTTTAGTTCAGCTCACTCAGCAAAGCATTCCCTCAATGACCCATAACAGATTAAATAACCAACAATTCGCACGCTTATTCGACAACCTTACGGAATTTATTGCCAATTTTACGGGGACAGCTATAATACTGTATAAACATACAGTGTTGTTGGGTGTCGATTGTTATGAAGGTTATTCCTATTTTTGCTTGTGCCGGTATTACTGGTTTTGAAAGTCCTGCTGCTGAATATCGGCAACTGCCATTAAGTTTAGATGAGCTATTGATTGAACATCCCAGTGCCACTTTTATTGGCCAAGCTAGCGGCGACTCTATGGAGAAAATCGGCATTTTTGATAAGGATATTCTCATTGTGGATCGCCATGTCAGTGTCGAAAACCATGATGTGATAGTGGCAAACTATAACGGCAACTTTGTCTGTAAGCTCATTGATATCAAGCGGCGATTATTATTATCGGCAAATGATCTTCACCAGAGTGTCACGATACAAGAGTATGACAACTTCAGTGTTGAAGGCGTGGTGATCCGTTCAATCCGTTGTCATCGCCAAAGCCCTATATTAGTTAATAACTAATGTTAGCGGATTAAACTAACGACTAACGGACAGTTAAATTATGTATGCACTCGTTGATGCCAACTCTTTTTATTGCAGCGCCGAGCAAGTGTTTCGCCCAGAGTGGCGTGGCCGTCCTATCGTGGTGCTGTCCAATAACGATGGTTGCATTGTGGCGGCTAACCGCCAGGCAAAAGCATTAGGAGTGGGTAAATTTGGTCCTTACTTTGAAGTGCGCGATTTTTGTGAAAAAGCAGGCGTGATTGCGCTTTCCTCCAATTATGAGCTTTATGCCTCTTTGTCTCACTCTATGATGGAAGTGATTGGCCGCTTTGCACCTGAGCAACATATTTACTCTATTGATGAGTCATTTCTGTCATTTAAACATTGTTACCCTGCGATCCCGTGTTTATTAAGCCATGCCGCTATGATCCGCCGCGCGGTATGGAAAGAAACCCGCTTACCTGTGTGTGTCGGTATTGCTGCCACCTTAACCCTTGCCAAAGTGGCCAATCATGCCGCTAAAAAGCTCCAGGGCTATAACGGGGTATGTTATATCCAATCCATTGAGCAAAGAAATGCCATTTTAGCGACAATGAAAGTCACCGATGTGTGGGGGATCGGTTCGCGGATCGGTAACAAATTACATGCCATGGGGATCACCACCGCACTGGATCTGGCTAAATTACAACCAGGCATTGCTCGTAGCCAATTTAGTATTGAAATCGAGCGTACAGTCAGAGAGCTCAATGGCGAGGCTTGTAAAGGCTGGGATAGCGCCAGAGCAGATAAACAGCAGATCTTTTCAACTCGTAGTGTCGGTGAACGTATTAGCGATATAGACTCATTATTACAGGCGCTCAGTAAGCATGCTGGTATCGCGGCAGCCAAAGCCAGAAAGCAAGGCTCTGTGGCTAGCACCATACTGATCTTTGCCAGTAACTCCCCTTATGATGAACAGCCTAATGGCTTTAAATATCATTACCGCTGTGCATATCCAACTAATGACAACCGTGAAATCATCAGTTACGCAGCAGAAATTGCCCGTAAGCTTTATAACCCCAATACTCGCTACTATAAAATCGGGATTGGATTGTTAGATTTATCACCGGTCAAACATTTGCAAACAGACTTATTTGCCCCAGTAAAAGATCCTGCCTTGATGCAGGTTTTTGATAAGTTAAATCAACGCTACGGTAGTGATGCAATATTTGTCGCCGCCCAAGGTATTGGAGGTAAATGGCATATGCGCCGTGAGCTATTAACCCCGCAATACACCAGCTGTTGGCAAGATATTCCGCAAATCCACTGTGGCTAAATTGGTGATAAATTGATTTGCGTGTGCTGGTTTTTATTCTGACTTGGTTCAGGTTTAGTTGTGGCTTTAAATTAGCGTAAAATGGACAACTAATATCAAACCCAAACAGTACATTAATCGATCTTAAGCTCAACAAAAATACAACTTAGCCAACTCTAGCTGTTCAAAAAACACTCTCCAGTTCACAGTTTTATATCTAATCACATGAGCGAGGCTATTATGCGATTTTAGCCATTGTGTTATTGCTGAAAAAAACGACAATACGCATCCTTAATTTTCTTGGATTGTGCTTGCCTGTGTTAGATTTTTCCGCATTTGATTTTCAGTTTATTGCCGAGCCCCTATTTTACTTTCAGCTTATTGGCTTTGTCTCAATGGCCATTGGCTGGTGGGCAAATAGCCAACAACAAGACTGCAAATTTATTCATGGCAATATGATAGCGTCAGTACTTACCGCAATCCATTTAGGCTTATTAGGCAGCTTTCTCGGCATGGCAAACCAACTAGTTAATGTTATTCGCTTTCGTTTATGTCAAAGTTTGAATAGCAATAACCAGCAAAATCTTGCATCGACTGCCTGGTTAACATCACCTTTAGCCATGTCACTCAGCTTTAGTATTATTGCCATGACGCAGGGTTTTCTATGGGCTGAGCATTGGAGTGAATGGTGCGCGGTTATCGCTGCAGTCGTAATGAGCTTTAGTTTATTCTTCTTAGCGGGCAGTCAACTAAGGTTAGCTATGGTTGCCAGTAATGGATTAAACCTGATGATTTCAATATATTTGATGTCATGGTCAGGAATACTCTACCAAGTAATGACAATAGCAATATTGGCACTAGGGCTTATGCGCGAATTTAGCGACTACTATAACGACCAGCTCAACCAAAACTTTGAGCAAAATAGTGCCCTTGAAAGCTGTAATGAAACACAAGTGGCATTGTCTAAAGGTTAAAGTAATTAGCTTGAATCAATTCAGTTAGGATGAGTAAACCCTGTGGTAATAAGCAATTAAGAGCGAGTCATATTACTCACTCTGCTAATGCTAATACCAATGACTCGCAACGAAAGCACATTCACTAGAACGCATTCACTAAAGCGCATTAAGGTACGACTTTAACGCTTTAAGCCTAACAGTCGCCGCGCCAATGATATCCATAAAGCCCAATGCTGGATGGGGTTTCTCAGCAGAAATCCAAGCTGAGCCGGTTGCCCCAATCGGTAATGAATAACCTTCAGGTTCTTCAAACTCAATAACGACTGTACGACCATGAGAGCCGCCATTGTTACCCACATGCTGGCGCACATGTTGACTGCCACTCATGGGGTTAATCATGGCTTCGCCCGTACCTGAAGTAATGCTGTGCACTCTGCCTCTAAAGATTTCTCCCGGATAAGCATCCACATAGAACTCGGCAAACTGCCCAGGTTTTATATAGCGATATGATTGATCGGCAATGCGCATTTCTAAAAATTTCTTACTGGTATCAAACAAGTGCATATTACCCAAGCGGGTGCCTTCAGTTACATTGGTAATGGCAAGCTGCCCATCATATTGAGCCCGTATTTCACGACGTGAATCTGTCCATTTAGCCGATTCAATATCAGCCTCAATAGCTTGCATTTGCGCTGTTTGCGCGCCCAACTGGGCAATATTGGCAGCCACTTGGGCACGATTGGCATCAATCTGCGCTTGTAAATTATCGCGGTCCACCTGACTTGCATGCTCTTTTAAGGCCGTTAGACGCGCTAAATTACGCTCATCATTATTGATACTGACATTTAAAGCGTTAATTTGTTGGATTGCGGCAGCGTGCTGCGCTTGTACTGCATTTTTACTGGCTTCAAGGGCTTTGATTTGTTCCGTGCTATCCACTGATACTAAGGTGTAAATCAAGTCCCCTTTTTTAACGATTTGGTTATGAGTCACATAGACGTTTTCAACTTCCTGACCAATGAGTGGACTTAGCACTGCATGAGGCGCTTTAATGGTTGAGCTATCGGTTAAATCAGCGGGTGACCAAAAGCGATGGCCAGTAAACAATGAAAAAGCAATAAACATTCCTAAACCAATGGTGCGTACCGCATTAGTAAGGTTCCATTGAATGACCCCTAATTTGACTAAGAGCCATATAATTAACACATAAGGCAACATGATCTCTTTCATGATTTAACTCCTTTGATGCCATTACTAATGATGCTTGATAACCGTTTAGATAGGACATCCCAGCGCCCAAAAGCAATGATTATCGCCAGTACCCACCAGGTCTTATCAATAAACAAACCACATAAAGATAAAGCAAACACAATTTGGGTATGGGCACTCGACATGGCTTCTGCCTTATGAACTGCAACTTCATGTAATTTCCAAAATAACAGCAGTACATAGCAAATGATCAAAATGGTGACCACAAACACAAAGCCCATAAAAAATTCAGAATCTAATAGGGTTAAAATGCTGGGGTAGCCATTAACAAAGTAGCCTTCAGGTAATTGCTTACCGTGTATTTGAGTGAGTAATGAGAAGCCATAACTTAAAAGTCCGATAACCGATAACGATAAAATAAATGTGGTCATTTTTCGCACATAGAAAGATAACTTATTGCTCAATGATGGTTGAACCGTGTCGATATCAGGTAATTCAGTCATAAAGATCCTAAAAACATGAGATATTTAACAGGGAGAGTAACAATGTCTCGCTGTATATGAGCTGAATACTAGCAATAACTCACTGTGATAACGGAATAACCGATATTCCAAATGAACTATTTACTTTAGTCCCAATGTACGCTTCGAATTTATAGTGTAATATATTGTTAAATTGCACTTATTTATCGGTATCTCATGGATTTGAATGCACTGAATGTGTTTGTCACCCTGTATAGATCAGGCTCGACCCAAAAAGCCGCCAAGCAACTGGGCCGCTCACAATCATTTGTCTCAAAAGTATTGGCTCAATTACGTGAAGAACTAAGCGACCCGTTATTTATTCGCACCGCTAATGGCCTACAACCCACCAGTTATGCCGATAAAATCGCCCCGCAAATCCAAAGTTCTATCGAGCAAATTAGCTTAGCCCTAGAACCAGAATACTTTGACCCTAAAAACCTGCAGTTCATTTCGGTGCACTTAGGCGAACCCTTGATGGTATTAATGGGTAAAAGCCTAATCAATGAATTACGCAAACAAACCAATGCCACCATAGAGTTAAGACAATGGCGAAAATCCAGTAATGATGGCTTGATCGATGGCTCCATTGATATCGGCGTGCAATCATTGCGAGACAGACCGCAGCAGCTGTATCAGAAAAAAGTGGCTTCTGGTTATGTTACTAAAGTGGGCAATGAGCAAGGGGAATTTGTAAAGCTATTAGTTGATGATTTAAATGAACATGTTGAATATTTTCGTGAATTAAATGAAAACCATAATCCGACAATCATTACCGACAACTATAGTTTACATCGCCAATTACTGGCCGATCATTACTCCTATAATTTTAAAATCGATGCTGAATTGCACAAAAAAGAAGTCGCCATAGACATGGCGATTATTTGTAGTTCATCGCGGCGCCATGAAGCTAAAATAGTATGGCTATCAGAGATATGTAAAAACGTCTTATTACAAGCAATTACCACGCGTTAATGATTATGCTGAGGGTATTATGAGCCAAAGAAGTATTCACACATTATTTAAACCCACTTCCATCGCCGTTATTGGTGCCTCAAATAGTGAAAAGCGCGCGGGACGCGTGTTGATGAAAAACTTATTGGCCAGCGGCTTTTCAGGGCCCATTATGCCCGTAACCCCTAAATATTCCGCCGTTATGGGCGTATTGGCTTATCCCAATATTGAATCGCTGCCCATTAAACCCGATTTAGCCGTGATATGTACTCGCGCCAGTCGCGTACCTGATATCGTCGAAACATTGGCGCAGTTTGGCTGTAAAATCGCAATAATTATGGCCTCAGGCATGGCTGATGAGTTTGATGAACATGGTGTTAGCCTGTTAACTCAAACGCTGCAAAATGCAAAACGTTACGGCATGCGAATATTGGGATCAAATAGTTTAGGGATGATTATTCCCACCATTGGTCTTAATGCGAGCCTAGCGCATACCGGCGCTAAAAAAGGCAAAATTGCGTTTGTGTCACAATCTGCCGCCATTTGTACTACGGTGCTGGATTGGGCTAATAATAAAGACATCGGCTTTTCATCGTTTATATCTTTAGGTGATGCATCTGATATAAATTTTGATGAATTGCTCGATTATTTAGGTCGTGATAGCCGCACCAGCGCCATTATGCTTTATATTGATTCTATTAGTGAAAAGCGTCATTTTTTATCCGCAGCGCGCGCAGCAGCCCGTAATAAACCCATATTTGTGATTAAATCGGGTCGCAGTGCTGAAGGCGTTAAGGCCGCTATGTTGCACACAGGCGGTAAAGGCGGCAATGATGCCGTCTACGATGCCGCCTTTAAGCGTGGTGGTATGTTGCGGGTGCATGACTTAATTGAACTGTTTGCCGCAGTTGAAAGTTTGGCCCACTCCACGCCATTAAAAGGTGAGCGAGTCGCCATAATCAGTAATGGCGGCGGCCCTGCAGTATTGGCCGCTGATGAACTCATTATTAAAGGCGGTAAACTGGCACAGTTGTCAGATGACACCATCACTCAATTAAATCGCATATTGCCAACAACCTGGTCTGGTCAAAATCCAATAGATATTGTCGGTGATGCTGACAGTAAACGTTATAGCCAAGCACTAACTATATTGATGGATAGCCAAGAAATGGACGCTATTTTAGTGCTGCATTCACCATCAGCATTAGAAGAAAGTGACCAAATCGCCCAGAGTTTAATTGATGTCATCAAGGGCCATCCAAATCGAAACAAGTTAAATATTTTAACCAATTGGAGTGGTGAGGATTCAGCCTACACCGCAAGAAAGCGATTTAGTAAAGCCGGGATTCCGACTTATCGAACCCCTGAAGGCGCAGTAAAAGCCTTTATGCATATGGTCGAATACCGCCGTAATCAAAAACTATTGCAAGAAGTGCCGCAATCTATTCCAGATAATATTCCCACTGACACTAATACAGCGCGGAATTTATTACAAAAAGCCCAAGCCAATAATCGTTTTATTCTCGAAACCCATGAAGCCAGTGACATTTTAAAAGCTTACGGTTTAAATACCATAGATACAGAGTTTGCCAGTAGCGCAGAGCAAGCCGTTAATATCGCCACCAAGTTGGGCTTTCCTGTGGCACTAAAAGTCCAATCCCCTGACTTGATGTACAAATCTGATGTGCACGGTGTGGTACTAAACCTCAATAATGCTGAAGAAGTGTATCAGGCAGCGCTATCCATTACTTCCAGAGTTAAGGACACCAACCCTGACGCTGAAATCAATGGCATGATAGTGCAAAAAATGGCATTAACCGCTGGCGCTCAAGAAGTGCGGGTCTCTGTGATTAATGATCCTGTTTTTGGCCCTGCAATTTGCCTTGGTGAAGGCGGCTCAGAATGGGACCCGACACGTGATGCTGCAGTTGCCCTACCGCCACTTAATATGGCACTGGCGCGCTATATGGTCATTCAGGCGTTGAAAACTCACAAACTTAGAGACAGACATTTACCTCTTGGTTTAGACATGAACGCACTGTGTGTGATGCTAACCCAAATATCGCACCTGATTATCGATTGCCCTGAAATCGCTTCTTTAGACCTTAACCCAGTGCTCGCCGCAGGTGAAATCATTACCCTGCTTGACGTTAACATGAAGCTCAATTGTACAGATATTGATCCCAAAGCGCGCTTAGCGATCATGCCATACCCAAAAGAGTTAGAACAAAAGGCCACCTTGAAAAATGGCTTGAAGGTCATGCTCAGGCCCATTCTTCCTGAGGATGAGCCAAAGCATTTAGCCTTTGATAACTCACTCAGTGATGAAGATCGCTATAAACGCTACTTTGGCGTTCGTTCGAAAATGACCCATGAGGAAATGGCGGTTTTAACACAAATAGATTACGCCAGAGAAATGGCATTTATCGCCACTGCAGAAGATGAAAATGGTGAGGCAATCACCTTAGGTGCGGTGCGAGCATCGACTGATCCTGATAATACAGAAGCAGAATTTGCTATGGCGGTGCGCGGCGACTATCAAGGAATTGGTTTAGGTAAAATGCTATTAGAAAAACTGATTAACTATTATAAAACCACTAATACTCCTGTGTTAGCGGGCTTTACCATGTTTGAAAACCGCAGTATGGCAAACCTCGCCAAAGGGCTTGGCTTTACGGTATCTTTTGATATGGATGAGCACCTGATTAAGATGCATATGGACTTGCCCCAATGTGAAGCTAACCCGCAAGCTAAAGCGGGTATAGACTCTGCCGATAAACATTAGCCTTTAACACAGTTGCGACCTGATGATTTCGCTTGATACAGCATTTCATCAGCGCGACTTAACCAGGTATCACTATCATCTCCAGGGTGGATTTCAGCAGCCCCTATCGATACTGTGATATTGCCTAAATGCTGCTTTTTTTCTTTACCAATGGTGAGCTGCTTATCTGCAATACGATTTTTAATTTGCTCAGCCACCGTTAAGGCATCTTGTAGCTCAGTATTAGGCAATAAAATCACAAACTCTTCACCGCCATAGCGGGCAACGAAATCATTACCTTTTACCGTTTGTTTTAATGCAAAAGCCACAAATGCCAGCACTTTATCGCCAACTAGATGACCATAAGTATCATTGAATTTTTTAAAGAAATCGATATCTATCATTAATAGGCAACAAGGTATATTGCTATGGCTAAACAAACTGACTTGCTCTAAAGCAAACACCTCATAGGCACGGCGATTATTTAACGAGGTTAATTCATCGGTCATTGCCACTTTACTTAAACTGGTCATTTCATCTTTTAAAGTCGTTAATTCATTACCCAGAGAGTCTATGTCGGCTTTCATTAAATCGTTGTTTAATAGCACCTTCTCCACTTCAAAACTAATATTGACGATTAACTCGTTAAGTGATTGTGGACTTGGATTTGACTGCAGTTCCTCGTTTAAAGAATGTAAGCTCGATGAAAAGTCACTAGTACCAGAAGAAAGCTGACTGATCTTACTGTATAAGCTATTGATGAGTAATTTGGTTTCAATTTGAACATTATCAATGACTTCTGGAGACTGCTCTTGAATAAAGTTGTTATAAAGGCCTTGATTGACCGCGGCGGTAAACTCAACTTTATTGGCAATTAAACCATCGATCGCACGTTTTAAGTCTAAATTTGTTTCCGCATAATACTGATACCAAATGGCATAATTTTCTGGGGTAACCGGTATATGCAGCGCGGACATTTGCGGCACTGCCATTCTTAGTATTTGTGCAGAATTTTCTAAACTCGTCTTCAATTTCACGTCCTATGATTTATATAAGTCAATGTAAGCCCAGCAAAGGTAACGCTATACTTAAATGCTAAAAAATTAAATTTAAAAAATATAACCCTTTTACGCATTTGATACGTTTAAAACAATAACAATCATAACAATAACATTTTACATAAGAGAAACCATATGAAAATTTTACTAAAAAACCAATTAAATAAACTACCTATGGCAACGTTATTAAGCGTATCGTCGACAGTAATAGTACCCGCTTATGCCACTAACCCTGTGCCTAACCAATTTAGTCAACCCGCAATGATAACCATGCATAAAAATACTCATGAAAATTATCAGCTAATTGACAATATAAAGATGTTTCCAAAGCCAGCGACTAAGCAAGTGCAACATATACTTGAATTAGCACAGCGTGATGATGAGGCGAGTTATAAAATTGAAATTCAAATTGGCCAAAATAAGCTGGTAGATTGTAATCACCATAGACTAAGTGGCAAATTGGTCGAGCAGAATTTATCAGGCTGGGGATATCCGTTTTATAGCGTCGATAGTATAACGGTAGGGCCAAGTACGATGATGATGTGTAATGAACCTAAAACGGCTAAATTTGTGCCAATGGGACAAAGCTTGAGCATCAATTATGATAGCCGTTTACCAAAAATATTTTACCTACCTGAAGATGCAACGTTAAGATACCGTATTTGGCAAGCTAAAGGTGATTACCACTATTCAAATTAATGTGTGGGACCATGGCTAAACAGCGTTATAACAAAGCGTCAGCAGATAACCCAAATAACCATGGTGCATCTGCTAACGCTGTTTAATATTTAACTGGATCCAAAGTAATAATTTAACAACGTTTAACCCGAACAACCTGCATAATCTCTACGCTAAATCCAGCCACAGTATGCTCTTCAGGGTAATACACTAAACTCACAAGTTGATCCTGCAAGCTCTTATATTTTTTAGTACGCTTAAATTTAAATGCTACATCGTAACCCGCTAACATCAAGGTATGGTAAACCCACTCTTCTTTTTCACGCTGAGTATGGGAAACAACTTTAACCCCTTCAATATGGTTAAGTTTTTCATGCTTTTTAAGTAGTGCATCTACGGCTTTCTTCTTCATATTAACCTGGTCCCATATCTGAGTTATTACCGTTTATGTGATTGATATAATCAACGATGTCTTGATATCGATACTGACTGCAATAACCAAAACCTGACAGTTGCTTTACTTTGTTGCGGGTAAAAATCGGCACACTAATACCTGCTAAAAATTTAGTTTGAACCGCTACAGATATCGGCATAATGCCTTTTGCGTTCATATGAGTGCAAAACTCATTAAGATACTGCTGCAATGACGCTAATTGAGTGATTGGCGCTAATGCCTGTTGCGGCAACAATGCTATCTGCCCACGACAGACACTACAATGACCACAATGACTAGGTGCTTGCTGATCATCAAAATAACGCGCCAATTTAGCAGTAATACACTCAGTTGATTCAAAAAAACTAATAAGCTGATTTAAACGTTTTATCTCTTTGACTTCGTTACTTTGGAAGTAATCAGACAAACTTACAATAAGGTTTGGATTACTTAAAGCATTGATATCAACATTAAACACTTGGGTTATTTTTTTGGTTTCTAACTGGATATATTGTTTGTCTGCTAGGTAGTCTAACGCCGAAACTACCCGTTGCCTGTCTGCACCATATTGCTGATATAAGCTATCGAAATCTAGTTGACCCCATATTTTCTTAAAACGAGTATGCTCAAATATTTGCTGCAGAAACGCTTGGCGCTGGGGATCAAAACTGGCCAGCAACTGCTGTTTATCAATCAAAAATTGATACTTAAACTCAGCAAAATAAGCAAAGCTTGGTTGCACCACGTTGGCTAATTCAAGTTGAACTAACAGGGTTTTTAACGGCAACTGTTTAATGTTACAGCTAGTTGAAATCGCATACTCTTGCATTTCCCAGCGGCCATGTTCAACTTCAGCGCTAATATGTTCTATTAAGTTGGTAATCGCTGAGGGTTCTGGCGTATCGCCATAAACAAAGTTTTCAATGGTATTTAAGCCATCTTTGTTAGCTAGCGTAATACAATGAGACAATTGCCCATCTCGGCCTGCACGGCCGATTTCTTGGCTGTAGTTTTCGATAGATTTCGGTAAATCGTAATGAACCACAAAACGGATATTGCTTTTATCTATTCCCATACCAAAGGCAATTGTGGCAACAATTACGTTGATTTGGCCGTCCATAAATTGCTGTTGGATGCGATTTCTGAGCTCTGAATCAAGTCCTGCATGATAAGCGGTGGCTTGAATATTGTTAGCACTTAAAAAAGCCGCGATATCTTCTGCCGTTTTTTGCAAGGTCACGTAGATAATCCCAGCACCTGTGCATTGCGATACTGTGTTGACTAATTCCGATTGCTTAGCGGCTTCAACAACAGGTTTGATACTGATATCTAAATTACTGCGATAAAAACCCGTTTGTACCACTTGCTCAGGCAAAATAGCAAAACGGTTGGCCATATCCAGCTTTACCTTTTCAGTGGCTGTGGCGGTTAATAACAACACTTGGGCAATACTAAATTGCTGCACATAAGATGGGATTTTTAAATAATCAGGCCTGAAGTTATGGCCCCATTCAGAGATACAATGAGCTTCATCAACGACTAATAATGAAATATCAATACTGCTAAGAAACTGCCTAAAACGTTCATTTTTAAAACGCTCAACTGACACCATTAAAATTTTTGTATGCCCGCGGCGAACATCACGCATAACCTGCTGTGTTTGCTCAAAGGTTAAGCTTGAATCTATGCTGGCGGCATTTATTCCCTTAGCATTTAAAAAAGCGATTTGATCTTTCATTAACGCAAGCAATGGCGATACCACTAAGGTGACATTAGCCAGTTGTAAGGCGCTAAATTGATAGCACAGTGATTTACCTGAGCCTGTAGGAAAAATGGCTAAAGAAGATGCTCCTGACAAAATATGTTTAATTACATCAATTTGCCCTTCTCTAAACTGATTAAATCCAAATTGCTGCTCGAGCTTTTGAATTAAATCGGCGTTGTCATGTAGTAATGGCGAAGGACTATCAAACGATGGAGTTTGCATACTGGAGCCTAGATTGATGATTAAAGCGAAGGCAATTATACGCTAACACGAATAAAATTGAAACTCTGAAGCTTATAAAACAATAACTTATAAAATACTTACCCGAGGTGAACACGGCTTTATTCATCAAAAGAATAAACAGTAATATCGGAGCATAAAGTTGAAATAAACAAGGTCGGTTAGCCTTTACGTGATAGGTATTGATTGATTAACAAGGTTAATTTGTCTTCGAAGGTTTCTTGAGCTTGCTCTAAATCATCGCCAAAGCGAACCATAAATTTAGTGGCTTGCTCACGAGATAACATGTTATTGGCTAGACAGTACGCCATTTCATCGAGTTGTTTGTTGTAACGTGGCTCTAAAAACCATTGGCATGTTGCAGTATCAAGGCTTGCCAGCATTTGCTGTGCTAAATCACAAAATATTTGTATGTGCTCCATACCATCGGGGCCCAAACAACCGGGCTCTAGACGATATAACACAATCAACTTACTTTCTAACATAGAGTAACACTCGCATCCGCTGCTTTTATGATGGTATTTAAACGCTATTTAGCCGCTGCGTTTAGCATTGCTTGTTCAAACTGCTGAATATAACTTTCAATCGGAATGATATCTTCTTTTAAACGACGATTTCTACCCAGTAACGACGACTCAACAAATAAATTAAACCACGAGCTCAATGCTTTGGAGTTTAATGGCTCGTCGATGGCTTCAAGGGCCAGAGCTGCCACTTCAGCAGTTGATAGCTGAAAATCATGGCTGCCTTTTCTTAATTCGTAATTAGCTAAGGTTTCAGGACTAAAAGAAAACAATGGCAATCTATGTAAATAAGGGCTTTTACGAAACATTTTGATCGCTTGACGCCAGCTACCATCTAATAAAATTAACAGCGGTATTTTACCAGTGGCGGCATTGTCACATTGACTAGGATGACTAACCACCATTTGCCCTTCTTGGGCATACTGCTCAGGAAATATCAGCATTGGCTGATATTTGGGGTCGTTGATCGCTTCAATCATTTGTTTATTGGGCTCAGTACGAGACCATAAATAAGCGCTAGTATTAGGGACTAAATCAGCAATTAAACGGCCACTGTTGGTTGGCTTTAGCACTTCATCATCATACATGACTAGCATGAAGTGGGCTTCAGTATTGATATATTGTCTATGTTGACAGGTACAGAAAATTTCTCCTAATAAACACCACTGGCAGCGAATGAGTTTTTTCCCTCTGGCAGCAAATGGTTTAGTTGAAATAGATTTTCGGTATTGATACAAACGATGAACTGCGTGTTGCTGCTCAGGAGGTAACGCCAACATGGGATTATTCTCGGTTACACGTTATAGTTTATAACGTTCAAAAAAATTCATCACCCAATTGGGTGATGAAGTTACTATAGAATTCTTTTTAGTAAAAGGTCAGCTTTTAAGCGCTTTATCCTGGTCATAATCTTTTTCACAGGAGCCGGATACTTTTGCACGGTTTCAATTTGACTATAATGGAACAGTTTTTCGGTATGCTGCAGAATAAATTCTTGTTCCGCCTCAAAACTTTGCTTCCACACACCACTGTCATCATGCAATAACAAACCATTTTCTAAATCCAACGCCCACGCTCTTGGGTTTAAATTAGAACCAGTGATGAGATGCTTTTTGCCATCAGCACTAATCCCTTTTAAATGATAACTATTGATACCGTCTTTCCATAAGTGGATCCGTAACTGACCGTTTTCAATCGCCCATTGCTGACGTTTTACAAACTTACGTAAGGTTTGTTCGTACATGTAAGGCAATGCACCAATGGTAGAAAAATCTTTCTCTGGTGGGATATAAAAATCATTGGCGGTTTTATCACCCACCACGATATCAATACTCTTTCCATTACGTAAATGACGCGTCAACGCTCTCACTAAAGAGTTTGGTGGGTTAAAATACGGCGTACAGATAAACAGTGACTCGGTTGATTCATCAACCAATTTTATCACCACTTCGTTTAACTTATTCTTCTTGCGGCCTAAGCCTACAAGCGGCGTAACACGATTGCCAATACGGGTACTTTCAAACTGATAATCTGAACGTGATAAGCGAGTTTTAAAGGTGCGCATGTCATTTTTATCAGGGCATTTTTCGTCGCTGCTGTCTTGAGTCAACGGACAAACAGCCGGATCGCTAATTAGATGTTGCTCAATGAACTCACCCATACTGCGAGAAAGCTCAGCAGATTCCAGCACATGATAACGATCAAAACGGTACTTATCGTTTTGTTTAAAGTAAATGTTATTAATGCTAGCGCCGCTGAATATTACTGCATCATCAATGATGAAGCCTTTAAGGTGTAATACCCCTAAAAACTCGCGAGACTTAACTGGTACACCTAAGATGTCAAAAGGTGCCTTCGCAGCAGCCATGGCTTTGCGGTACATGATGTAATTACCACTATCACCTTTATGGCCAATTAGGCCACGCCTAGCTCTATGGTAGTCCACTAGGACAACTATTTTTAACTCTGGGTTAGCAGCTTTAGCTGCAAGTAACGCCTCAAGAACTTCTCGGCCCGCTTCATCATCTTCTAAATAAAGCGCAGCAATATATATCACATTCGTAGCATTCGCGATGCGAGTTAACAATTCTTGTTTAAATTGAACCGGGGTTAATAACCACTTTAACGATTCATTTTGTAATGCGATACCACCAAGCTTATCCAGCAAGGCAACCTCCTTGAACTTAAACAGTTAAATGCTATTAACGTCGATATAAATTGACTAGGTAAGTATTTATCGTTTGTTTCTAATTTTGAATAATAAATACTGTCACTTAAAATTTATACTTTGTCATCGTTTTAACTGAATAACAAAAAATATTAGGATATAGAAATTACCGACTTAGCGGCTTATGAGCAAGGCTTTTCTGATGTTATAGCCCTATTTGATGGGTTTATGAGGCTCAAGTGAACGATTTTGGATCAAACTTTTAAAGTGATTGTTAAGGCCTGTAGAAAAAACAACCTACGCTATCTTGTTTGAATAAATAAAAATCAATTATGTTGAGCAAAAAACAAACACAAAAACTGACGCTAAGGTCTAACATCAATTTTTATCGCTTCATCACTGTAATAATCCGTTAGATCACGTATTTTAGAGAGACTCAAACTTTTACTACTGGCTAGTTATGTATTTACTAATACGTATATTAATTGTTTCTTTATTTAGCTTACCTGTGTGGGCCGATGAATACTTAGCCAATGTGATGCAACATATTGCGCCTCCTCAATCACAACTGGCTATAAATATATGGGATATTGAAAAAAACAGCAGTGTTTACAGCATTAATGAGCAGACATTAATGCAACCCGCGAGCATCCAAAAGCTACTTACTGCCGTTGCAGCTACAAAGCAATTAGGTACTGATTTTTATTATGAAACCCAAGTATATATTGATGGAGTTGTAGTACAGCAGCAACTCAATGGTGATGTGTATATTAAATTTAGTGGTGATCCTAGCTTTACTCGTGAACAACTAAAACAACTACTCACCACACTTAAAACTAAGGATATACAACATATAAATGGCAATGTGATCTTAGTATCACCGACCAGTGAAAGTCTTAGAGCACCTGGCTGGGTATGGGATGACCTCGGTATTTGTTACGCAGCGCCAGTGTCCGATTTTATTATTGATAAAAACTGTGTCAGAGCAAGCCTAAGTCCACTAGCAGATAACGCATCTGAAATCATAATAGATGCACAATACCCAGTTGAAATCAGCACCAAGGCGGTTTTTAAACCTAATATAGACGTTACTCAAGCTAAGGCGCAATTTTGCGAGTTACACATGCAACGCTTTGACGGCAATCGCTATCGAATTTCAGGTTGTTACCCAGGCAATCAAACTATAAGTTTAGCCGTTGCTGTTAATGACCCGTCTCGCTATGCCAAAGATGTGGTCAAAGCCATACTCAATGACAAGCAAGTCAATTACGCTAATTTGATCATAAGTAAGCAAAGCATCCCGCCTAGCGCGCAGTTGTTAGCCACGCATCAGTCTGAAAAGTTACCCAAATTATTAAAGATCATGCTGGAAAAGTCAGATAATTTAATTGCCGATAGCTTATTAAAAAACATTGGCCAAGATTTTTACCGGCAAACGTTTAACAGCGATAACATAGAGGGTCTTGATATTAACGGCTTTACTATGGGCGCTAAAGCATTACAATCGATTTTAATCGAATTGAACTTACCATTTAATGATGCCAATCTCGTTGATGGCTCAGGCTTGTCTCGTTATAACTTACTGACTTCAGCACAAATGTTATCTGTGCTGCAACTCATCGACAGCGATACACGTTTTCAATACCTAACTGAGTTTTTACCTATATCTGGTAAAAGCGGCACCTTAAAATACCAACAACATTTCAATAAACCGCCTTTGAAAGCGGCAATATCAGCAAAAACAGGCACCATGCTAGGGGTTGAAAACTTAGCGGGATTTATTCAGGCAAAAAATGGTAAACACTATGCCTTTGTGATTATAGAAAATGGACTCACTCCTGATGCAAAACAAACAAGACTAGCCCCTTTTAGCGCGCTATTACTGCGAAGATTATATGATTTACAGCCATAAAAAAGCGCATTGTAAACTATGCGCTTTAACTCTCTTTCTCAAGCAGAAAATTGAACCAATTGGTGTTTAAAATAACTCTGCTGGCATAGCCATTATTGCATCATCACCTTGACTGACTTGAGCAATATGAAAATCTGCTTTTGGCAAAATTTTATCCATATAGAATTTAGCCACATAACGCTTTTGCTCACTAAAGCTGCTGTCATCATGACCAACTGCACGCTCTGCCATGAGTAATGAGTAATAGCCATATAGGATATAACCAAAGGCATCTAAGAAATCTACCGCACTGGCGTTGATTAATGCTGCTTGAGTAAGCTTGTTGTCATTGATGTAGTTTGCTAATGTCAGCAAATTATCAAAGCGTGAACTGATAGCTTTTCTGTCAGCTTCAGAAACATGCTCAAAGCCCGCTAAATCAGCATTGATATCTGCCACAAACGCATTCAAAGTAGCAAGGTTATCACCAGTGACTTTACGGCCTAAGAAATCAATTGCTTGGATACCGTTCGTACCTTCATAAATTTGTGCAATACGGGTATCACGCACAAACTGCTCAATACCAGTTTCACGAATATAACCATGCCCACCAAATACTTGTTGCGCCATGATAGTGGCGTCTAATCCGCGGTCAGTTAGAAACGCTTTTGAAACCGGTGTCAGTAAGCCCACATACTTGGCTGCTTTTGCCTGAACATCACCTTCAGCATGCTTTGCTAAATCCAATTGTTTACCGGTAAATACTGATAACGCACGGCCAGCATCGGTAACCGACTTGATGGTTAATAACATGCGGCGCACATCGCCATGAACAATAATGGGGTCAGCCGCACTGCCTGTTGGCGAACCACCTGCTGCAATACCTTGCACACGTTCTTTAGCATAATCAGCAGCCATCTGATAAGCGCCTTGAGCACTACCAAGGCCTTGGATACCAATAGCTAAACGTTCGTAGTTCATCATGGTAAACATGCAAACCAGGCCGCGATCAGGACGTCCAACGAGGAAGCCTTTGGCACCATCATAGTTCATTACACACGTCGCTGATGCTTTTAAGCCCATTTTGTGTTCAATAGAGCCGACCGTCACACCATTAGCCCCACCTAAGCTACCATCATCGTTAACCGTGATTTTTGGTACTAGAAATAATGAAATACCTTTAGAGTTAGGAAGTTTCGCTAACACTAAGTGGATAACGTTTTCAGTAAGATCATGGTCACCACCTGTGATGAAAATTTTGCTACCAGTAATCGAGTAACTACCATCATCTTGTGGTTCGGCTTTGGTGCGAATATTGCGTAAATCAGAACCTGCTTGCGGCTCTGTCATGTCCATGGCACCAGACCACTGACCTGAATACAAGTTAGGTAAATATTTAGCTTTTAATTCATCTGTCGCGTGTGCATTAATACACAGCGCAGCACCAGCAGTTAATGAGCTATACAGGGTAAATGAGTTACATGCGCTGTAATTCATTTCATCAACCAAAACACCTAACATTTTTGGCATTCCCATGCCACCAAAATCAGGTTCGCCACATAAACCTACCCAACCGCCTTCTGAAAACTGCTGGTAAACTTCTTTAAAGCCATCTGGTGTGATGACCTTATCATCTTGGTGCCTAACCCCTTGCTCATCACCACTTCTATTTATAGGATGAATCAAATCACGACTAATCTTGCTTGCTTCATCTAAAATAGCAACAGCAGTGTCCATATCAACCATCTCAGCGATATTTGGCATCGACTGCCAAGTATTCGTCGCATCGAATACGTTTTCTAACAAAAACTGCATGTCCTTTAAAGGGGCTTGGTAAGGGTTCATAGAATGCTCTTAAACAGATAATTAAAACAGTTGTTTCAATTTATACAAAAACCGCACTAAATACAAGATTAATCTAGTATTGTTATTGATTAATTTCTAGTGATAGAACAAACATAAAAGCATATTAAATACTGATAAATAAGTAATTTAGTATAAAGAACGCCTACAAAGAGTACAATTTATAGGCAAAGATTTGGATCTTACAAATAAGCGATTTAATTATTAAGCTTGCGCTCAAAGGCTGCGCCTAATAAAGCAAAATAATCGATCATCGCTGAGAATATTTGCGATCTGTGCTGCGCTGCTGGAAACATCAATTGTGTCGCCAAATCCTTTTTTAATGTACCAGAGACTAAGTAATTGTTTTGTATATCACTACAAGCTTCAATCGCCGATTCAAATGCCCGTGCCATCAGTTCTGTGGGCTTAGAAAAATAATAACAGCCTTGCTGCTTATCAAGTTTGATTGCATTAGTGACATACTCACTGGGCTGTTCGCCATCATCAGACAACAACACCACTTTAAACAAAGCAGATAAATTGTCATTAAGCTTATGAGACTTTAATAGTGAATCATTTAGCCACAAGTCACTGGCGCATTGATATTTTTTAAATGAAAACCGGGGTGATACATCAAAAGCCTTATCGACAATATAATGATCAAATGCATGCCAAAACTCATGGGCTAAAGCCCCCGCGCCCGCATTTTTAGCAAGAGCTAACTCGCGAGTTAGCGGAGAATAATGGGCCTGCACACCTTTTTGACCACCACGACCGAATAACAAATTTAGCGTTTTACGAAGGCCAATAAGCTCTGTGGGTATTTGCAGTATTTGCGATAAATCTGCCATTGAATCAAATACTAAATTAGCGGCAAGATCAGATTCTTCTTTGGTTACCCATTTACCCACACTGATATGATTGAGGCCAAAACACTGTTTGATATCAATAAAATTAGCTTGTTCACCAGAGCGGTAATCGGCTCCATTTCGAAAATAGCGGGCTGTTTTTAACAAACATCACCTCAAAATTTATTTTACAGCTATGTAAATATCTGCAATAAAAAATGCCTCTTCATGAGGCATTTATTTCTGTTTTATCCCAAGCATTAGCTTGGGTTAAAAAACCTTACCACATTAAATCATCAGGAATAGCGTAATCAGCATAAGGATCGTTTTCTTCACTGGCCTGTTCAACTTGATTATCAGCAGATTCTTGCCATAAATACCCACACCACTCAGGTACCAACAAGTTAACTCGTTCAGCAAGTTTATGGGGCACAATATAACTTTTGTCTTCAAAACGCACGATACCAACAACACCCGTTTGTAATTGGCCTTGTAGTTTTTCATCCACATAAACAGATAAAATTTTATTCTCAACTGTAAAGTTAAATTTTATCTCGCCGCCTGCAGGTGCTTTAATCGCAAACTTAGTAAATTCAGTGATTAAACCACGTACCTGACCTTTTTCTGACGCTTCAGCAAAGCGCTGCTCGTTTAAGGCTTTGTCCTTCGCTGCTTGTTCAAGTTTTTGCTGGGCAATTTGTTGCTTTAACGCTGCACTGCCATCATCTATTTTCGCTTTCTTTTGTTTACGCTTTTGTGTTTTCACATCGCGCGCTTTTTGCTTACTGGCAAGTCCTGCTTTTAGCAGCTGCTCTTGTAATGCGTTTGCCATTTAAATCACCTATAAAAATTGTTCATATTACTGTGGTAAATGTTTTGCTAATGCATCCATTGCAGCGCCTGCGCCACCTAAAGACCAACCGCCATCGACGGGCAAAATGGTGCCTGTGATGTAGCTGGCCATGTCAGAAGCTAAAAATAACGCTGCATTGGCAATATCTTGTATTTGACCATTGCGCTTTAATGGCACACTGTCTGCTATCATTGATTTTAAAGCTTTACTGGGCGCTAAGCGATCAAAACCTTCTGTCTCTTCGATTGGGCCAGGTACAATCGAGTTTACCCGTATCCCTTCAACGCCCCACTCCATTGCTAAAGTGCGAGTTAACATATCAACGCCGGCTTTAGCAGCGCATACGTGCACTTGCAAAGCCATTGGCACGTAAGCCTGAGGTGCAGAGATTTGTATCACGCTCGCATTGCCTTTAGTCAACAAAGGGTAAGCTTGCTTAATGACTTGAAAGCTACCTAATAAATCAATATCCATCACTGATTTAAAACCATTAACGGAGAGATCTTTTGCCCTTGAAGGGAAATTACCCGCAGCGCCGCTGATGAGTATATCAATAGTGTTATATTGATCAGCGATGCTATTGAAACCAGATGCAACTGCGTCTGAATCTCTGACATCAAAACTGACCCCAATATGCTTACCTTTGGGATTGGTTTGCTGCAGTAAAGCTAGCGCAGTATTGACTTTATCCATGTTACGACTGGCAACAGCCACATTGGCCCCCGCTTTTGCAAAAGCACACGCTATACCTAAATTGATACCACTGGTGCCACCTATAACAACGACATTCTTTCCTTGATAATTAAACATTTTATGCTCCTGCATGTGTGTTATTAATCAGTTTAAAAGTTGCGCTGCTATAGGCTAGTGCTGGCGAAAATGTTCGCTATTAACTGCTATTTAAGCGAGTTAACGATTGCCTGTAACGACGCTAATGGATCTGTCGCTTTAGTAATGGGTCTACCGATTACTAAATAATCTGAACCAGCCGCAATTGCTTTTGGTGGCGTCATAACACGGTGCTGATCACCAACATCAGCGCCAACGGGGCGAATGCCGGGAGTGACTAAATTAAAGTCTCCGCCAAATGTTTGTTTTAGCATAGTTGCTTCTTGAGCTGAGCACACTACACCATCTAGGCCTGCTTGCTGTGTTAACGCTGCTAGGCGTTTAACATGTTCTGAAGCTGGCACATTGATCCCTAATAGCGCGAGGTCTTCATCACTCATAGAAGTCAGCACTGTCACGGCGATTAATAATGGCGCATCTTTACCATAATTCCCTAATGCCGTTTTAGCAGCTTGCATCATGGCTAAACCGCCGCTTGCATGGACATTGGTCATCCAAACACCGAGATCGGCAGCTGCTGATACCGCTTTAGCCACAGTGTTAGGGATATCATGGAATTTTAAATCCAGAAATAAATCAAAATCACGGTCATGGATATCTTTAACCAGTTGTGGGCCGAATAAAGTAAACATCTCTTTGCCTACTTTTAAACGACACATAGTAGGATCAAGTTTATCGATTAAAGCAAGCGCCTCATTTTTATTGTCATAATCTAAGGCCACTACAATCGGTTTATCTGCCATGTTCACTCCAGTAATATAAAAAATCAGTTATTCGCCATCTAGCCCTTTTACGCGTTTTATACTTCCCCACTCTTTACATGATGGACAATGCCAGTAAAGGCTGTGTGCAGGGAAACCGCATGAGCTACAACGATAACTAGGACGAAATTTAATTTGTTGTTCTACTAACTTTTCAAGCATTGAAAGACTTTGTTTCGCTTGGCCATCTTCAGCTTGCTTGATATGCAATTGCATTAAATGTTGGAAACCTTTCATTGTTGGATGTCGATACAAATGATCGAGCACCATTTTTTCGGCATTTTCACTAAAGCCTTGCTGAATTTTATGCTGAGCTAACGCAATAATTACTGACGCGCTAGCGCCTTCTTGTAAAGCTTGCTGAAGCAAGGTTTGGTAACCTTCAAGATCGTTACTGTCGCGGTAGACTTGCTTAGCAATACCAATGGCATCAGCAAATAACTCTATATCGGCAAGTTTTAACTCGACTAAGCTTTTTTTACATAGGCTTACTTGGTTAGCATCAAGATATATCTTCGCTAGCGTTAACCAGGCACGGCCACATTTATCATCTAATTTAATGGCTTGTTGGAGATATTTGATTTTTTCAGCGTTTCCAGATTCTTCATCAGCGAGTTGACAATAAAAATGAGCGGTTACATGTTTTAAAACTTGCTGGCGTTTGCGACTTAGGCGTTTAGTAATATTAATGGCGTTTTGCCATTCTTTAGTGACTTGATAAATTGATATTAATGCAGTTTCAGCTTCTTCGCTGTGATCATCTTGACTAACAAGATTAATAAAGATTTCTTCAGCTCTATCGTAAAAGCCGGCGGCTAAATAGTCTTTACCTAACTCCATCATGGCAATATCGCGTTGCTCTGTGGTCAGGCTTGGTCTAGCGATGAGGTTTTGATGTATTCTAATGGAGCGGTCTACTTCACCGCGCTTTCTAAATAATGAACCTAAAGATAAATGGGTATCTATGGTTTCATCGTCAACATCTAGCATGGTAATGAACAAATCAACCGCTTTATCTGATTCATTAGACAACAAAAAATTAAGCCCTGTAAAATAATCACGGCTTAGTTTTTTACTTTGTTGTTTTTGATTCTGTCTTATACTTCTTCGACCCATATACCAGCCATAGCCGGCCGCGATAGGTAATAACAGAAAGAGGATTTCAAGCATATTACGCTACAGTATCCTGTGACATTGGTTGAGATTGTTGTTCTAACAGTTGCTCTGTTAATTGGGCAATTTGCTTTTTGTTTTTTCTTAATATGATTTTGAATTTTAAAATATAATAAGCAGCAAATAACCAGCTTATGACAAAACCACTGAAAAAAACAACAGCGAGTACGACGGGTAAACGATACTGACCTTCTGCAATAAAATAACTTACAGTGACAATTTGTTCATTCTTAGCACCAAAAAGTAAAGCTAGGACAAAGAATAAACCAACAATAACAATGGCAATAAATGATTTCACGTGAGTCTCCATTCAACGTCGCAATATAATTGATTATCCAAGATATTTGCTAAAGTAACCAGCTTTGCAGTGCAATAGATACAAAAAAGCCTCCAAAAGGAGGCTTTTTAATCAAGCGTTAATTAAACATTAACCGCATCGACACGTTCACGCAGTTCTTTGCCTGGCTTAAAGTGCGGTACATATTTGCCTTCCAAGTCAACTGAGGTTCCAGTTTTTGGATTACGACCAACACGTGGTGCACGATAATGAAGAGAAAAACTACCAAAGCCACGGATTTCAATACGATCCCCGCCTTCTAATGTTGTTGCCATTTGCTCCAACATTTCTTTAATAGCACTTTCCACTTCTTTAGCCGACAACTGCGACTGCCCAGTGGCAAGCTTTTCGATCAGTTCGGATTTAGTCATCCTTTACCCTCTATAATCAAGCCAAAACAGTCGCCTAATGGGGAGCGAACTCCCCAAACAACAGGCGATATATTACTTACGAGCTGCCTTGAACGCTTCAGCCATTGCATTACTAATAACAGCATCTTCTTGCTTGTTAATAGTTGCCATAGCTTCTTTCTCATCTGCTTCATCTTTCGCTTTGATAGATAAGCTGATAGAACGATTCTTGCGATCTACGCCCATGAACTTAGATTCAACTTTGTCACCTACAGCGAATACTGTAGATGCGTCTTCGATACGCTCGCGAGAGATATCTGCAACGCGAAGGTAACCTTCAACAGTTTCAGCTAGTTCAATTGTAACGCCTTTAGCGTCAACAGCAGTAACTACACCATTTACAATAGTACCTTTCTTCTTATCTGCCAAGTAGGCATTGAAAGGATCGTCTTCAGTTTGCTTAACGCCTAAGCTGATACGCTCGCGCTCAGGGTCAACTGAAAGTACTACTGCATGGATTTCGTCGCCTTTCTTGTACTCAGAAACAGCGTCTTCGCCAGTTCCGTTCCAAGAAATGTCAGAAAGGTGAACAAGACCATCGATGCCACCGTCAAGACCAATGAAGATACCGAAGTCAGTGATAGACTTGATCTTACCAGAAACTTTATCGCCCTTGTTGAAACGAGTAGCGAAATCATCCCATGGATTAGTCTTACATTGCTTAAGACCTAGAGAAATACGACGACGTTCTTCATCGATGTCTAATACTAGAACTTCAACTTCATCACCTAAGTTAACAACTTTAGATGGGTGAATGTTCTTATTAGTCCAATCCATTTCAGAAACGTGAACAAGACCTTCAACGCCTTCTTCGATTTCAACGAAACAACCGTAGTCAGTTAGGTTAGTTACGCGACCAGTTAAGCGTGTGCTTTCTGGGTAGCGCTTGCTGATTTCTAACCATGGATCTTCGCCAAGTTGCTTAAGACCTAGTGATACGCGTGTACGCTCACGGTCATACTTAAGAACTTTAACGTTGATTTCGTCACCAACATTAACGATTTCAGATGGGTGCTTAACGCGCTTCCAAGCCATATCAGTGATATGTAGAAGACCGTCAACGCCACCTAAGTCTACGAATGCACCGTAGTCAGTAAGGTTCTTAACGATACCTTTAACTGCTTGACCTTCTTGAAGGTTCTCAAGAAGAGCATCACGCTCGGCACTGCTTTCTGATTCGATAACAGCACGACGTGAAACAACAACGTTGTTACGCTTCTGGTCAAGTTTGATAACTTTGAATTCTAATTCTTTGTACTCTAGGTGAGCAGTATCGCGAACTGGGCGAACGTCTACTAGAGAACCTGGTAAGAAGGCACGGATACCGTTTAATTCAACAGTGAAACCACCTTTAACTTTACCATTGATGATACCGATTACAGTTTCAGCATCTTCATACGCTTTTTCTAGAACAATCCAAGCTTCGTGACGCTTAGCTTTTTCACGAGATAATTGAGTTTCACCGAAACCGTCTTCAACAGAGTCAAGTGCAACATCAACTTCATCACCAACAGCGATTTCTAAAACACCTTGAGCGTTTTTGAATTCGTCAGCAGAGATAGGGCTTTCAGACTTAAGACCAGCGTCAACAAGTACAGTACCGTTTTCGATGCGTACTACTACGCCGCGTACGATAGAACCAGGACGGAACTCAAGTTCATTTAGGGATTGTTCAAATAGATCAGCAAAAGATTCAGTCATTTTATGATTACTTTCTTTTATAAACCACCATCCATCCTAGATGTGGAGTCAATTAATTGATTTACATCTTCCGTGATATAAATGTTGTTTGATAAATTCTCAGAATTAAGAAATTACCTTAAGTTTTTATTGATGTGTTCAAGCACAAGCTCAAGCACTTCATTAATACCTATGCCACTAGTATCAATAACTAGCGCGTCATCTGCAGGCACTAAAGGTGAGACAGAGCGATTAATATCGCGCTCATCACGCTCAATGATTTCAGATAAAAGGCGATCGATATTAACATCGAAGCCTTTGTCCTGCAACTGTTTATAGCGTCGCTGCGCCCTTTCCTCTGCGGATGCAGTTAGGAATATTTTTGCGGGTGCGTTAGGAAAAACCACTGTTCCCATGTCACGCCCATCGGCGACTAAACCCGGTTCAGTACAAAAAGCGCGTTGTCGTCTCAGTAATGCTTCTCTTACGCGAGGTAAAGCAGCGATTTTAGATGCTGCATTACCACATTCTTGAGTACGAATACTGGTTGAAACGTCTTCACCTTCTAAAATGACTTTTACAAGGTCACTGCCCGCTAAGAACTGCACGTCTAAATGAGAAGCAAGTAAGGTGATCGCCTCTTCATTTTCTAATTCAACATCGTGATGAATGGCTGCAAGGGCTAAAACACGATAGATAGCGCCGCTATCTAGTAAGTGCCATTCAAGTCGCTCAGCGACGAGTTGGCATATGGTCCCTTTTCCTGCACCGCTTGGTCCGTCGATTGTGACTACTGGAGCACGTTCAGACATAAATTCCTCCGAAAAAAACAATCTTCCATGAATATAAAAAGGTTCATCAAAATGAGCGGGCGGCATTGTACAACAATTTACAGCAAAATACTGGAGAAAATTTACGATATTCAATCAAGATCAAATGACGGCAGTATATTGACTGCCGTCATATTTAAGACTTAAACCAAGCGCTTTACTCACCGATACGTGCAAATTCAGTAAAATAGGCTGGGAAGGTTTTAGAGGTGCAATCTGGATCATTAATGGTAATACCGCAATCAGCAAAAGCCAGCATTGAAAAACACATCGCCATTCGGTGATCGTTGTAAGTGTCAATTGCTGCTGTATTTAAAACAGCTGGTGGCGTAACGGTAATATAGTCATGACCCTCGTCAACGGTTGCACCGACTTTACGTAATTCAGTGGCCATTGCTGCAAGACGATCGGTTTCTTTAATGCGCCAGTTGTAAATGTTTGTGATACGTGTGGTGCCTTCGGCAAATAATGCCGCAGTTGCAATGGTCATTGCCGCATCTGGAATGTGATTCATGTCTAAATCAACCGCGGTTAATTTTGCTTGGCGCGCGATAATAAAATCGTCACCCCACTCGATGTCTGCGCCCATTTTTTCGAGTACATCAGCAAATTTAACATCGCCTTGAATACTGAGTTTACCGACACCGGTCACTTTGACTTCACCGCCTTGAATTGCGCCAGCAGCAAGAAAGTATGAAGCAGAGGATGCATCGCCTTCAACTAGCACTTTACCTGGGGAAACATATTTCTGACCTGTAGGTATTTCAAAACGGCGGTAGTCATGATTGATCACTTCAACACCAAAACGGGCCATTAGTGCGATAGTGATATCAATATATGGTTTAGACACTAACTCACCTTTAATGGTGATATTAACCGTGTCTTTGGTTAATGGCGCTACCATTAACAAAGCTGTGAGGAACTGACTGGATAAATCCCCCGCTATCTCAACATCACCGCCATTTAAACCATTGGCATTAATCGTCAGCGGTGGAAAACCATCATTTTTAAGATAGCTCACTTCAGCACCGAGTTGACGTAGTGCATCAACAAGATCGCCAATAGGACGCTCTTCCATACGTGGTTCGCCCGTTAAGGTGAACTCGCCACTGCCCAGTGTCAATGCCGCGCATAAAGGCCGCATTGCTGTTCCCGCATTACCTAAAAATAAGCTTTGCGCTTGTTCCGCCGTAATAGGCTTACCTAAGCCTTGTAGCTCACATACGGTGTTATTTTCAGATAATTGGTAATCAACGCCTAATTGCTTTAATGATGCCAACATATAGCGAATATCATCTGAATCAAGCAGATTTGTTAGCGTGGTTCTGCCTTCGGCTAAGGTTGCTAATAACAGCGCTCTATTCGAAATACTCTTAGAGCCAGGAATATTGACAACGCCATTTACTTTTTGGATCGGATCAAGACGCAATTGTTTCATTACAAGTTCTTCTTAAATGTCTTCTCCCTGCTACGGAAGAATAAATGTGTATGGGCTAAAGAGAAAATGACGTCTTTGTCAATTTATCTATACGAATTAGATGGTATAAACTTAATAAATTATTCTTGAATACAAATTTACTGATTGCAGCCAATGATTCAAGGGATAACTGAAATTAAATGACAGTTTTACGCTGAACTTGAATTATTTGCGTAAAAAAAGCGCAACTCGGCCATTTATATGACCCAAACAGCCAACTTCATTAAGCAAATAAATGACTTTTTTGGTAAAAGTGTAAACTTTAAACTAAGTAAAATCTTTATTTTAGGTAGTTTCTAGAAATAGCCATTTCAATCAGTATTTAAACCACGTTATGCTAAACAAAACCCTACTTTTATTTTTAATACTATAAGGTCAATGGCCATGTTTAACGCGTTAACTGCAATGCCTGCAGATCCCATTCTTGGTTTACTTACTCAGTACCGCCAAGACACTCACCCACAGAAGATTGACCTCGGGGTTGGTGTTTACAAAGACCCAATCGGCAATACGCCTATTCTTGATTGTGTAAAGACAGCAGAGCGACTGCGCACTGAGTCTGAAACGACTAAGGTTTATATTGGCCCTACTGGTTCTCCTCAGTTTAATACTTTGATGACAGAACTAGCATTTGGCGAAGCTCACAGTGCATTAATTGCTGACCGTATCCGAACGGTATCAACGCCTGGTGGCACAGGTGCCCTGCGCGTTGCTGCTGAATTTATTAAAAGCTGTAATCCTAATGCCGTGTTATGGGTGAGCGATCCAACCTGGGCTAACCATACTGGCTTATTTGAAGCCGCTGGCATCACTGTAAAAACTTACCCATATTATGATTACGATGCAAAAACTCTAAAATTTGATGAAATGAAAGCGGCATTAAATAAGATCGGTAGTAACGATGTGGTACTACTACATGCATGTTGTCATAACCCAAGCGGCATGGATTTAACCAATGCCCAGTGGGATGAAGTCATCAGCATTACCGCTAAGCAAGGTTTTACCCCATTAATTGATATGGCATATCAAGGGTTTGGTGATGGCGTTGATGAAGATGCTTACGGCGTTCGTCAAATGGCCGCTCAAGTTGAAGAAATGATCTTATGTAGTTCATGTTCTAAAAACTTTGGTTTATACCGTGAACGAATTGGTGCTTGTAGCATTATGGCTAAAGATAGTACTAAGGCGAATATTGCTTTTTCTGTACTCTTGTATGTAGTGCGTTGTATTTACTCAATGCCGCCAGCTCATGGCGCTGCCCTTGTTGAAACCATTTTAGGTGACGCACAATTAAAGCAGCAATGGTTAGATGAGTTAACCGTTATGCGCAACCGCATTAATGGCAATCGACAAATGTTGGTCAACAAATTAATAGAACAAGGGGTTAAACAAGATTTCAGCTTTATTGCTAACCAAAAAGGCATGTTCTCTTTCTTAGGGATTAATGCTGAGCAAGTTGAAACCCTTAAAAAAGAACATAGCATTTATATGGTCGGCTCAAGCCGTATGAGTATTGCGGGTATAAGCGAAACAAATGTTGGTTACCTTGCAAAATCAATCGCAATAATTCTTTAACTATCTGGTTGTAAGCCAATAATTGCGTTTAAAAAAGCGAATAATGACTGCTCATTATTCGCTTTTTATTCTGTAGAACTAAAGCTCAACAATGTAACTTGGTATCGCTTTAGCTATGCTGCTTAGCAAAAGCTTGCATAAAGTCAACCAGCGCCTGCACACCCGCTAACGGCATAGCATTGTAAATACTGGCACGCATGCCGCCTACTACTCTATGACCTTTTAAGGCGACCAAGCCTGCTTGCTCAGCTTGGGCTAAAAACTCACTATCTAAGCTACTATCGCTTAATTGGAATGTCACATTCATCCGTGAACGGTTTTGCTTACAAACACCGTTGGTATAAAACGGGTTGTTATCAATACAGTCATACAGCATTTGCGCTTTTTGCTGATTTAATGCTTCCATTGCAGCTACGCCGCCTACTGATGTTAACCAGTCAAACACTTCGGCAGCTAAGTACCAGGCGAACGTGGGTGGCGTATTGAACATCGAGTCATTGGCTTGTGCGATACGGTAATCCATAATCGATGACTGCGGCAAACTGGGTAGCTGCAACATATCATCTCTGACAATCACGATAGACAAGCCTGAAGGGCCGATATTTTTTTGAGCGCCAGCGTAAATCAAACCATACTTACTGACATCGATTTTTCGCGACATAATGGTTGAAGACAAATCAACCACGACTGGCCAAGGACACTCAATTTCATCAAAAATTTCGATGCCATCAACGGTTTCATTGGCGCAAAAGTGCAAATAACGATAATCGTCACTATGCGCGCTAAAGTCAGGCAGCACCACCTGATTTAAACCATCGATATTTTCAATGATATTGACTTGATCAATGTTGTTTTCACCAACCAGTTTTATCGCTTCTTTTACCGCAGCCGTTGACCATTGGCCATTAACTAAATACAAGGCTTTACCGTTGTCACCTAAGAAATTATTAACAACATTGGTAAATTGACCTCGTCCGCCGCCATGCATAAACAAAACGTGATAGTTTTTTGGAATATCCATCAAGGTACGTAAGGTTTTCTCGGCATGTTGGGTTAACGCCATAAACTCTTTACTACGATGACTAATTTCCATTACGGACACACCCAAGCCATTCCAGTTAATTAATTCTTGCTGCGCTTTTTGCATCACAGCTTGAGGTAACATGGCAGGTCCAGCACAGAAATTATAAATAGCGCTCACAGCATTGTCCTTATATCGTTTTTAGTTAACACATTCATAATGTATCGAATTCTCAGCAGTATATCGCAACTGTTTGGCAGCTAAAATGAAAATTAATCATCAATGCTGATTCTGTCGAGCTTTATTGCTAGTTAATGACAATAAACGACAACGCTATTTTAAAAACTAAGTGCTATTTATCACTAGTAAAGTGAGAAAAATTACACAACAATAGTCATACTAAAGCATTAGGTTATAGTCTCTTTAGAGATTGGCCTTGTGTCAGTGTTAACTAGAATAATAAATACCGTAACGCGGTCATGGATATTTACATGTTTTCAAAATCGGCTTTTATCGTAGGCACGCTTTCTTTAGCAATAAGCACTGTCCTTGTCAGTAAGCCAACACATGCTTCAATTTATAACGGCGTATCTGATAAATTTAAGCAAAAATTTCATCAGCAACTTAAAAAGAACAAAGTCCCGGGCGGTGCGTTTGTTATTGTCGAAGGCGACAAGATTCTAAAGCTCAGTTATTACGGTAAACGCAGCAAAGGTAGCGCTTTAAATGTAAATGCCAATACGGTGTTTCGACTTGCATCTGTATCTAAAACCTTTGCAGGTACTCTGGCCAGTATGTTAGTCCAGGAAAATAAACTTGACTGGCAACAACCGATAAATGCTTATCTTCCAAGCTTTGTATTAGCTGATCCTAAAGCCAGTCAGAAAATTAACCTAGGCCATATTATCGGTCAAAGCACAGGCTTAATGCCAAATAGCTACGATAACTTAGTCAATGCCAATGTAAGCAAGGATAAAATTCTAAATAAGTTTTCAGAAATAACCCCAATGTGCAGGCCTGGCGTTTGCTATAGCTACCAGAATGTAGCCTTTTCATTTATCGAATCTGCCATTGAGCAAAAAAGTGGCCTAAGCTACGAGAACTACATTGAAAAACGCATCTTTAAGCCACTAGAGATGAATAACGCCTCAACAGGCTATACAGCATTTATGGCGGAAAAAAATCGCGCAGAGCCACACATTAAGACTAAATCAGGCTTTAAAAAAGTATCAGTAAAACCAAACTACTATGAACTGGCTCCAGCGGCAGGCGTCAATGCGAGCATTACTGATATGTCCAAGTGGTTAATCGCCAACTTAGGCGAGAAACCTGCTGTACTTTCAAGCGCTGTGATTAATGATGTGACGACGCCAGGCGTTAAAACAACCAAGGAGCTTCGCCGCCGAGATTGGCGTACCTACCTTGATAATGCTTATTACGGCAAAGGATGGCGGGTATATGAGTTTGAAGGCCGGCCATTAATTTATCACGCTGGTTGGGTAGCGGGTTATGTTGCTGAAATTTCCTATTCTCCCGAGCTGAATATCGGCATGGTAATGCTATTGAATGGTGAGTCGAGAGTTATTGCTAAATTGAGTTCTGCTTTTTGGCATGATGTATTTAAACAGCAAAACTAATTCGGACGTCATTATCATCTATAAATGACAAGCAATAAAAAAGGATGCCAATTGGCATCCTTTTTTGTCACTAGAATAACTTATTCGTCATCTTGTGCAGGTGTATCTGTTGCAGGGTTTTCAGCATCAGAAGTAGTTGCAACTACTTCGCCTTCTACTGTTTGACCTTCTGCTTCAGCATCAAGTTCAGATTCATCCATTTGAATTTCTTCGATACGCTGCAAGCCAACGACTTTCTCATCTTCTGCAGTGCGGATAATCGTTACGCCTTGGGTGTTACGACCAATCAACGACACGCCAGCAGATGGTGTACGAACCAAGGTGCCTTTATCACTAATTAGCATAATTTCGTCAGTTTCAGTAACTTGAACTGCGCCTACTACAGCACCATTACGTTCACTTACTTTGATTGAAACCACACCTTTAGTGCCACGGCTCTTAGCTGGATATTCAGCTAAATCAGTACGTTTACCATAACCGTTTTCAGTGACAGTTAGAATATCACCTTCTACTTTCGGAATGATCATCGAAACAACTTTCTGACCATCTTCAAGTTTGATACCACGAACACCTGTTGCTGTACGGCCCATTGGACGAATCGCAATCATGTCTTCACCAGTTTCAGGATCTTTCTTCACTTCACCGGTTTCTGAATCACGTACTTTTTCGTTAAAGCGAACCACTTTACCTTCGTTTGAGAACAACATGATGTCGTTGCTACCGTCAGTAATATCAACACCAATTAGTTGATCGTCGTCTTTAAGGTTAACGGCAATAATACCGTTCGCACGTGGGTTACTGTAAGCCGTTAATGCGGTTTTCTTCACGGTGCCGTGAGCGGTAGCCATAACAATATATTTGTCATCTGCATATTCACGAACAGGTAGAATTGCAGTAATACGCTCACCATCTGACAATGGTAATAAGTTAATGATTGGGCGACCACGAGCGGTACGGCTTGCCAGTGGTAGTTGATAAACTTTCAACCAATACATTTTACCAAAATCAGAGAAACATAAAATCGTATCATGGGTATTGGCAACTAATAGTTTTTCGACGAAATCTTCATCTTTTACTTTAGTAGCAGCTTTACCTTTACCACCGCGGCGCTGAGCTTGATAGTCAGTTAACGGTTGGTACTTGGCGTAACCCATATGAGAAAGTGTTACGACTACATCTTCTTCATTGATTAAGTCTTCTAGACTCATATCAACTTCGTTTTGGTTAATAACAGTACGACGTGGGTCGCCGTATTGCTCAAGCATTTCTTCTAATTCTTCTTTGATCACTTCCATCAAGCGCTCAGGACTACGAAGAATGAATAATAAGCTTGCAATGAACTCAAGTAACTCTTCGTATTCTGAAAGAATCTTCTCGTGCTCTAAACCTGTTAGGCGATGTAAACGTAGCTCAAGAATAGCTTGTGCTTGTTGCTCAGTCAGGAAGTACTTGCCTTCACGGATACCATACTCTGGCTCTAACCATTCAGGTCGAGCAGCATCATCACCGGCTTTTTCAAGCATGCCTTGAACGTTACCAAGATCCCAACCTTGTGCCACTAATTTTACTTTCGCTTCCGCAGGGGTTGGCGATTCTTTAATTAGTGCAATGATTGGATCGATGTTAGCTAATGCAATAGCCAATGCTTCAAGAATATGAGCACGTTCACGGGCTTTACGTAATTCAAATACAGTACGGCGCGTCACCACTTCACGACGGTGAAGAATGAAGCACTCTAGCATTTCTTTCAGGTTAAACAGTTTAGGCTGACCATTGGTCAATGCCACCATGTTAATACCAAAAGAACATTGCATTTGAGTTTGCGCATATAAGTTGTTTAAAACAACTTCACCGACTTCGCCACGTTTGATCTCGATAACGATGCGCATACCGTCTTTATCAGATTCATCACGTAGACCAGTAATACCTTCAATCTTTTTATCTTTAACAAGCTCAGCAATCTTTTCGATCAAGCGGGCTTTGTTAACCTGATATGGGATTTCAGTAACAATAATACGCTCACGGCCATTATTGTCTTCAATTTCAGCTTTTGAGCGCATAATCGCACGACCACGACCGGTCTTATACGCGTCAATGATCCCTTTACGACCATTAATGCTGGCTGCTGTCGGGAAATCAGGACCTGGGATGTAATCCATTAATTGCTCAATAGATAACTCAGGTTCTTCAATTAATGCTAAACAGCCTTTAATCACTTCTGAAATGTTATGTGGCGGGATATTTGTTGCCATACCAACCGCAATACCAGACGAACCATTAATTAATAATGTTGGTACACGAGTAGGTAAAACCGCTGGGATAAATTCAGTACCATCATAGTTAGGTACAAAATCTACGGTTTCTTTTTCTAAGTCAGCTAATAAAGAATGTGCCAACTTACGCATACGAATTTCGGTATAACGCATCGCCGCTGCTGAATCGCCATCAACAGAACCAAAGTTACCTTGGCCGTCAACGAGCGTGTAACGCATTGAGAATGGTTGTGCCATACGAACAATCGTATCGTACACGGCCGTGTCACCATGTGGGTGATATTTACCAATTACGTCACCAACAACACGAGCTGATTTTTTATAAGGCTTATTGAAGTCGTTTTTCAACTCGTTCATGGCAAATAACACACGACGGTGAACAGGTTTTAACCCATCACGAACGTCAGGTAATGCACGACCTACGATTACACTCATTGCATAATCTAAATATGAATTCTTTAGTTCGTCTTCGATGTTAATTGGCGAAATTGATGATGCCAGATCAGTCATAAACTGCTCGTTCCCCTAAAATTAGCGCACAATAATTATTCCATTTTATTGTGTAGCTCAAAAACGTGATTTGGCATTCTAACACAGATATTTAAAGAGGCTAGACCCTAGAACAAGGAAATATTAACGCGAGGATAAAAGCTGTCAAAAAATCATTAAATTCAACAATCTCTATTACATTATTTGCGTATTTCATTTTGATAAATTGCCCCATAAAAAACTGATGTCGTTTTTATGGGCAGACATTGAGCAATATTCCGTCAACCAAAGTGAAATCTTGCTTCATCTCACTATGTTTATTCAATCCAATGGTTATAATACCTGCAATAAATACTAATAATTAATGGGTTCTCGACATGTCTAACCAAGAACAAACCACGCCGCAAAATGTAGATCATCAAGAAATAGAAAAATTTGCCCAAATGGCCCAGTCTTGGTGGGATCCTAATGGCAGTTTCAAGCCTTTGCATCAACTTAACCCATTACGCCTTAATTATATCGATCAAACCAGTGGTGGTATTTTTGGTAAGCAAGTATTAGATATCGGTTGTGGTGGTGGTATTTTGTCAGAAAGCATGGCTAAAATTGGTGCCAATGTAACAGGTTTAGACATGGGTGAAGCGCAAATTGAAGTGGCTAAACTGCATGCATTAGAAACTGGCATCGATATCCAATATCAAACCATGACCGCAGAAGAACATGCACAGCAACATCAAGGCTATTATGATGTGGTCACATGCATGGAGATGTTAGAGCACGTCCCTGACCCATTATCAGTGATTAAAGCATGCTGCGATATGATTAAACCTAACGGTTATGTGTTCTTTTCAACCATTAACCGTAACCTGATGTCATATATTCAAGCAATTGTTGGCGCTGAATATGTTTTAAAGATGCTGCCAGTTGGCACGCATGACCACAGTAAGTTCATTAAACCGTCTGAGTTAATCAATTTGGTTGACCAAACAGAGCTTCATTGCCGTGATGCTCTTGGGATAAGCTTTAATCCTTTAACGGGTGTATATAAGTACACGAATAAAGTTGACGTTAATTATATGATCGCCACCCAAAAAGCTGATTAGTATCACATCGTCATCTTTAATAGCCAGCCATAAATAGTAGAACAATATTAAAGTAGTAATACTCAGTGAATCAGTGACATTACTACTTTAATCCTTCACTTAATTCATAATCGGATTAAGTAATCGCTAATAACTTCAGCACGCTTAGGATAACTATGAACAAGATTAAAGGTGTACTCTTTGATTTAGACGGTACATTAGCTGATACAGCCCCAGATCTTGTCCATGCATTAAATTTAAGTTTGCAAGAGCGCGGTATCGCTAGTAAAAGTATTGATAACTTACGCTCTGCTGCCTCCCATGGTAGTTTGGCGCTTGTAAAAGCCGGTATACCTGAGCTTTCCCATGAGTTACAAATCGAAGTTCAGCAAGCTTTGTTAGTGCATTACCAACGGGTCAATGGTGAAAAAGCATCATTATTTAGCGGTTTTGATGATTTTCTGTTGTTATTAGAGCAACGTGACATCCCTTATGGTGTTGTTACTAATAAACAAGCCCGTTTTACTCGGCCATTGGTTAAGGCCTTAAACATCGAGCACAAACTCACTTCGATTATCAGTGGTGACTCCACCCAGCACTCCAAACCACATACCGCGCCAATGTTACTTGCTGCCCAGCAAATTAATTGCCTGCCACAGGACATCCTATATATAGGTGATGCTGAAAGGGATTTAATTGCCGCCCGTAATGCTGGGATGAAAGGCGCTATCGCATTATGGGGTTATTTGTCAGAGCAAGATAAACCCAATGAATGGCCGAGTGATTTTCAGTTCAGCAAGGTTGCCGACTTACATCAGGCTTTCCTTAACAAATCTTAAATATAAATAGCAAATAATTTTGTTAACAAAACAATCGATCGCCGAATATTGTAGCGATCGAGCTCACGTTTTTTTTCGGCTAAATATTAATCTTAACCAACAAAATATCGTGTATTTTGACCTAGCAGGTTAGCCTTCACTAACATTGGCCACTATACATAAGATATCCACAACTTATTCACTAAATTGCTGCTTGCAAATCGCCCCAAACCTCACTATCTTGTATGTAAGTTTTTATTAAACACCATATCTTGTGTGTGACATCAGAACAAGACACAAGGCTTTTTCTGCTTTGGGTCTTCAAATAACACTCGTATTTCTTGGATATATTACGTTGTTAGTGCTTATGGATGATCAACTTACAAGGGAACGTATTGTGATTTAATGGCGATCGTAAACGAGACGATTAAAAAAGATCCAAAATTTAAATCACGCAAACTATTTTACAATCAAGGCTTTTTTAATGAACAGCAATATGACAGTCACAAAACGCAGTGGCGAACGCGAAACAATCGATTTAGACAAAATTCATCGCGTTATCGAGTGGGCAGCTAAAGGATTGAAAAACGTTTCAGTCTCAGAAGTTGAATTACGTTCTCATCTACAATTCTTTGACGGTATTCCAACTGAAGCAATCCACGAAACCATTATTAAAGCAGCAGCAGACTTAATCTCACCAGAAGCGCCTGATTATCAATTCCTCGCTGCAAGACTTGCTGTTTTTCATTTACGTAAAAAAGCTTTTGGCCAATTTGAGCCACCGAAGTTAGTTGATCAAGTCACTCGCTTGGTTGAACTTGGCAAATACGATAAGCATATTTTAGAAGATTACACGTCAGAAGAATTAACCATTTTAGATGGTTATATTGACCACTGGCGCGATATGAACTTTTCTTATGCTGCAGTTAAACAGCTTGAAGGCAAATACCTAGTTCAAAACCGCGTCACTAACGAAATTTATGAAAGTGCTCAGTTCCTGTATATTTTAGTGGCAGCTTGTTTATTTGCGCGTTACCCAAAAGACACCCGTTTAGATTACATCAAACGTTTTTATGACGCGGCTTCAACATTTAAGATTTCTTTACCAACCCCAATCATGGCAGGTGTACGTACTCCGACACGTCAATTTAGCTCATGTGTATTAATTGAATGTGACGACAGCCTTGACTCTATCAATGCGACCGCATCTTCAATTGTAAAATACGTTAGTCAACGCGCAGGTATTGGGATCAATGCCGGTCGTATCCGTGCATTAGGTAGCCCTATTCGCGGTGGTGAAGCATTCCATACCGGTTGCTTACCATTTTACAAATACTTTCAAACAGCGGTTAAATCGTGCTCTCAAGGCGGCGTACGTGGTGGTGCAGCTACCCTATTCTACCCGTTATGGCATTTAGAAGTTGAATCGTTACTGGTACTTAAAAATAACCGTGGTGTTGAAGACAACCGTGTTCGCCATCTTGATTACGGTGTACAGCTAAACAAATTGATGTACCAACGTTTAATCAAAGGTCAAAACATCAGCCTATTCAGCCCATCTGATGTGCCAGGTTTATACGACGCTTTCTTCGCTGATCAAGACGAATTTGAACGTCTATACCTTCAGTATGAAGCTGACTTAAGCATTCGTCGTAAAGAGATTAAAGCAGTTGAATTATTTTCATTGATGATGCAAGAGCGTGCATCAACAGGCCGAATCTACATTCAAAATGTTGATCACTGCAATACTCACAGCCCATTTGATCCGCAAGTTGCGCCAATTAAGCAATCAAACCTTTGTTTAGAAATCGCCTTGCCAACTAAACCGTTGAAGAATATTGATGATCCAAATGGTGAGATTGCCCTTTGTACATTATCAGCATTAAACCTTGGTGCTATCAAAGATTTATCAGAGCTAGAACCATTAGCTGACTTAGCAGTACGTGCATTAGATAACTTGCTTGATTATCAAGATTACCCAATCATTTCAGCGCAACTTGGTTCTATGAATCGTCGTACTCTAGGCATAGGTGTGATTAACTTCGCTAATTACCTTGCTAAGAATGGCATGAAATATTCTGATGGCTCAGGTAATAACTTGACCCATAAAACCTTTGAAGCAATTCAATTTTACTTATTGAAAGCATCAAACAATTTAGCAAAAGAGCAAGGCGCATGTCCTTTGTTCAATGAAACAACGTACGCTCAAGGTATTTTACCCATTGATACCTATAAACGTGACTTGGATAAAATTTGTGACGAGCCATTACACATGGATTGGGAAGGTTTACGTGCCGATATTAAACAGCACGGCCTGCGTAACTCCACTCTTTCGGCATTAATGCCGTCTGAAACATCATCGCAAATTTCTAATGCAACCAATGGCATTGAACCACCACGTGGCCTGATCAGTGTTAAAGCCAGTAAAGATGGTCAATTAAAGCAAGTTGTACCTGACTTTGATGAACTTAAAGATAAGTATGAATTACTTTGGAATATGCCGAATAATGAGGGTTACTTACAGTTAGTCGGTTTGATGCAGAAGTTTGTGGACCAAGCAATCTCATCAAATACCAATTACGACCCGACACGATTTGATAATCAAAAAGTGCCTATGCAAACCTTACTGAAAGATTTGCTCACCGCTTATAAGCTTGGGGTTAAGACCCTTTACTATCACAACACCCGTGATGGTGCATCGGATCAGTTTGATGACATCACTGTCGTTGAAAAAGAAGACGATGGTTGTGCAAGCGGCGCTTGTAAGATTTAATCACTAATTAGCATATAAACGCGGGGAGTTTTCCCCGCTTTTTTGGGATATAAAAATGGCTTACTCTACTTTCTGTCAAACTCCGAACAACCCAATGTATGAACCTATGTTCATGGGACAACCCGTTAACGTTGCACGTTACGATCAACAAAAATATGAAGTGTTCGAAAAGTTAATTGAAAAACAATTATCCTTTTTCTGGCGTCCGGAAGAAGTAGATGTAAGTAAAGATAAAATCGATTATCAAAGTTTACCTGAGCATGAAAAGCATATTTTTATCTCAAACCTCAAATACCAAACCTTACTTGATTCAATTCAAGGCCGCTCACCAAACGTAGCATTATTGCCATTAGTGTCGTTACCTGAGCTTGAAACTTGGATTGAAACTTGGTCTTTCTCTGAAACTATTCACTCTCGTTCATATACCCATATTATTCGTAATATTGTTAATGATCCTTCTGTAGTTTTTGATGACATCGTCGTCAACCAAGAAATCTTAAAACGGGCCGGTGATATCGCTCAATATTATGATGACTTGATTGAATTAACCCAAGTGATGAATCTACACGGACAAGGCACGCACCTCATCAACGGTAAAGAAATTACCGTTAATAGCCGTATTCTTAAAAAATCATTGTATTTATGCATGATGTCAGTCAACGCATTAGAAGCAATTCGTTTTTATGTTAGCTTTGCATGTTCATTTGCTTTTGCTGAACGTAACTTAATGGAAGGCAATGCAAAAATTATTCGTTTGATTGCCCGTGATGAAGCATTACACCTTAATAGTACTCAGCATATTTTAAATATTATGCAAGGTGGAAAAGACGATCCTGAAATGGGTGAAATTGCGGCTGAATGTGAGCAAGAAGCCTATGACATCTTTTATAAAGCTGCAGAACAAGAAAAGCAGTGGGCACAGTACTTATTTAAAGACGGTTCAATGATTGGATTAAATGAACAGATTTTATGTCAGTACGTTGAATATATTACTAACCAGCGCATGAAAGCGGTTAATTTAAAACAGCCTTATGCTGAGCAAACTAATCCACTTCCTTGGATGAAAAACTGGCTTGAAAGTGATGCGGTACAAGTTGCCCCACAAGAAGTAGAAGTCTCTTCTTACTTAGTAGGACAAATTGATTCAGCTGTTGATAGCGATGAGTTTTTAGATTTTGACCTATAATAGACATTTAAAAAAAGCCCCCATTGTTAGCTTAAATGGGGAACCTGTGTTGCTGTTTAATCAACAGCAACACACGCTTTTAGAAGTATTAGAAATAAAAAAAGTCAACGTCTTCTCTGAATGTCGACGTGGTTTTTGTGGTGCCTGTAAAACCAAAATCATTAGTGGTAAGGTGAGCTATATCACTGAGCCACTTGTTGAGTTAGAAGCTGATGAATGCCTGCCATGTTGCTGCGTACCCGATAGCAATATTGATTTAGATCTCACCACAGATGAACCCAGTAATATTTACGTTCAACAACGCAGACATTTATTAGTGACTGAGTAATATCACTAATTAACGCTAAGTCATGACCTGACTTTTAGTAATAGCATCTTTGATAGACATAAAAATTGAATTATATTCTTTCTTTTTTAGCTGCGATGAACATTTTTTCCACCTCACCAAACATCCAGTTCATTATGTGTCCCGCACCTTTATCCCGTCGCTTCACTAATCCCATTTCAATGGTGAGTGAATCCGATATGTGATAACAGCTTAACTCAATTATCTCGCCTGTATACCAATCTGAATGGGCAATATGCTCCGGTACTAAGGCCCAACCTAAACCACGGGCAACGAGAGAAGTAATATAATAATAGCTGTCCACGTGCCAACAATTAGCTGAAATAGGTTTACCTGTGGTTTCTAAGTCACAAATAACAAATTGTTTATACATGTTTAATTGTGAAATATTTGGCACTGGTATTGACGCTAACGGATGTTTCGGTGCAACAATTAGAGATTGATGAAAACTATCAATGGTAAAGAACTCTAAACTGTCACTCAGTTGTTCACCCAAGAACAAAATACCTAAATCAGCCTTTCCTATTTCAACCCACTGTGCAATATCGTCTCGGGTTCCATTTAAGATAGTCAGTTTTAATAATGGAAATTGGTGAGCGGTTTTATCAAAGAAATCTTCGAAAATAGAGATAGGTACAGCTTCGTCAATAGCGATTGTTAGCGACAATTCATCATCAGTCATTACCGACATAGCTCTAGCGTTTAAACGCTCACATTGTGCTATAACGGCATTGGCTTCAATATACATTTGTTCGCCCTGCTCTGTCAGCACAGGTAAACGCCCAGATCTATCAAATAATTTAAAACCTAAATCAATTTCTAAGTTAGCTATAGCACTGCTTATCCTTGACTGCGCTTTTCCTAAAGAACGGGCAGCAGCAGAAAATGAACCTAAATTCACGGCAGTAACAAATGCTTGTAATTGCTCTATAGACCAATTCATATTCATACTCTTAATTGAATCATTAACAATCTATCCGTTTAGCGGATAGTAACCAACTTTAGTCTATCTTATATGGTGCGATAATAATGCTTCATTCTCAACAAGCCTTAAAAAAATGTCGTTAATCATATCTCAAAAAGTTAACCCTAATAATGTGAAGCAACATTATTGGAAATATGCCATTCCATCGATTAGCGCAATGCTAGTCAGTGGCTTATATCAAATCATCGACGGTATCTTCGTTGGCCATTACATTGGTTTCGAGGGGCTTGCTGGGATCAACCTCGCTTGGCCAATTATCAGCGGTATTATTGGTGTTGGCATGATGATAGGCATGGGTGCAGGCAGCTTATTATCGATCAGCCGTGGCGAGAATAACCCTATAAAATCAAAACGCATTTTAAATAATGCCATCGCCCTGCTCATTGGCTTTAGCATAATGGCTGCGCTGTTCATTCAATTTTTTGCTAAAGACTTATTGTTATTACAAAAAGCTGAAGGTGAGAACTTATCTATGGCAATGGCCTATATAGACGTTTTTGTTTATGGCGCATTTTTTACAACCGCGGCTACTGCAATACCACTGTTAATTCGTAATGATGAAAACCCGGCTATCGCGACACAACTTATGGTGCTAGGTGCCTGTGTAAATATCATATTGGATTACCTGCTGATTGTCCTTTACCCAATGGGCTTGCATGGTGCTGCGTTGGCTACCATGATTTCTCAAACCTTAGTCGTGATATTAGGCGGCTGTTATTTTATGTCGAGTAAATCGAATACTAAATTACAATTTTCTTTGAATGTCATTAACGTTAAGACTATGGGTTCTATAATGGCATTGGGCTTATCCAGTTTGTTTATGTTCATGTATTTTAGCTTTATTATTGCCTTACATAACTACTCATTCATGGTTTACGGCTCGGCTGTGCATGTCGCCGCCTTCGCGATTATCGGCTATATCGCCACAATGTTTTATCTCATAGCAGAAGGGATTGCTGGGGGTATGCAGCCACCGGTAAGTTATTATTACGGCAAAAAACAAATAGCCAACATCAAAACAACGGTGATTCTTGCGACAAAAGTCGTTTGTATTTTCGCACTGTTATTGGTTGTAGTATTAAACTTGTTTCCTAGCAATGTGCTGCAGCTGTTCAGTCATGGCGATGGCGCATTAATGGCTGAAGCTTTAATCGGAATTCGATTACATCTGTTTGCGTTAATCTTGGACGGTATTATCTTTGTGGCCACAGTGTATTTTATGGCCGTTAATCAAGGCCGTAAATCCTTAACCATTTCGATAAGTAATATGCTGATCCAACTTCCATTTTTGATGCTTTTGCCGTTGATGATTGGGGTCAATGGTATTTGGCTGGCTGTGCCACTTTCCAATATAAGCTTATGTCTTTTACTGATGCCGATGGTATTTAATGAACTAAAACGCATTAAAAAGATCGACGAACAACACCAGCCTGTAACGGTAGTACACCAAAGTCCCCAAACAACGAGTGTGCACGCGTAAGCGCTGTGCAAATATACAAAAGGACTGCAAATGCAGTCCTTTTTAGTTTATTCGATTGTAGACTGTAGGCCTAAATCATTAAGGGCTTAACCGTAGGTGTAACTTGCACCAAGGCCTAATGGGAAACCAATTGACCAATAGATCAATAACCAAGCGCTCCAAATAGACAACAATGCCAAGCTAAATGGCAGCATCATAGAAATTAACGTACCAATGCCTATGCCTTTCACATAACGTTGACAGTAAACTACCACCAACGGGAAGTATGGCATCAATGGGGTAATGATATTAGAGCTTGAATCGCCCACTCGGTAAGCGGCTTGGGATAAATCTGGGCTAATATTGAGCTGCATCAACATAGGAACCAGTACCGGCCCAATCAGTGCCCATTTAGCCGACGATGAACCAACAAATAGGTTAACGAAACCAACTAAAATTACCATGCCAATAACGGTAACTTCAGCAGGCAAGTTCATGGCTTTTAAGCCGCCTGCGCCTTCTACCGCAATTAACGCACCAAGGTTTGACGCTGAAAATGCAGCGACAAACTGGGCACAGAAAAACGCCATTACAATATAGTGCGCCATGCCACTCATTGATTTTGACATCGCCTGCACCACATCGGCTGAACTTTTAAAGGTGCCAGTCATAAAGCCATAAACCAAACCTGGCAATACAAAGAAGATAAAGATTAACGGCACAATTGATTGCATCAATGGCGCACTAAAACTGGTTAACGAACCACTAGCATCGCGTAAGGTTGATGTTTCAGGAATAGTTAATGAGAAAAAGCCAACTATCGCGGCCAACATCACCGCCGATGCCACTCTAAATGCATTTATTTCTTTAGAAGTAACCTCTTCCATTGCTGGTAAATCTACTTCTTCACGCTTTACTTTATGGCTACGATTAAGTCTTGGCTCAAGAATTTTATCGGTTAAATACCAAATTGTTAAGGTAATTGGGATACATGATGAAGCTGCAAAGAACCAATTATTGAGTGGGTTGACTTGAATATCAGGATCGACAATTTGCGCTGCCGACTGAGTAAAGCTTTGTAATAGTGGGTCAATTCCTGAGGGAATAAAGTTGGCGCAAAAACCGCCTGATACCCCTGCAAACGCCGCGGCAATACCAGCTAATGGATGGCGACCAACAGTAAAAAATATCACCCCAGCAAGTGGGATAACGACCACATAACCCGCATCAGTTGCGGTATGAGAAATAATCCCCACTAACACAACCGCTGGTGTTAAAAACTTTGCCGGGGTTATTTTTAGCATTTGCTTCAGCGCGGTATTGATAAAACCCGATTGCTCTGCAACGCCGACACCTAACATGGCAACAAGGACCACCCCTAATGGGGCAAACGCGGTAAAGGTAGACACCATAGAGGTTAAAAAGTGCGTTAATGCTTCAGCGCTAAGCAAATTATTAACCACGATTGGACTATCGGTTCTTGGATCAATTGCCTCAAAACTTACCCCAGACAATAAAGCTGAAATTCCCCATACTGCAAACATCAAAATTAAGAATAGCATTGCAGGATCTGGTAATTTATTACCCACTCGCTCAATACTATCTAATGCTCTTCCTAAAAAGCCGGGTGCTTTTTCTGAAGACTCACTTGTAGTTGTCATTTTAGCCCTACCTTCATTGATACCTTAATCCATTAGCAAAGCATAAATGCCATCAACATTTATCGCTAGTGGATAGAGGTTATATCTATTTTTGAATTTTTGTATTTTTCAGTTTATTAAACCAACCTTTAAGCAAACTTAAAAAAAGAGCCACAATGCTTATAAAAAAAGCATCAAACACAATATTCAGAACTTTATTCCGCAGTTTAGATATATTGACAATTACAGCACTACTAAAAAAAACAGACAAACCCAAGGTGGTAACACAACAAACAACCCATTAACATCAGTAACTTGCGGTATTTTTTATTATAAAAACACTCATCACTCAGGGTCTAAATCTGTTAACCTTTAATAAAAATAGTTACTATAAAATGAGTTGTTGAGGGCACATGAGTCAATCAAAAGACAAATACAGTATTAATAATACTGACTACGAAGTGGGACAAGATAATATCCAGAAATGGGGTTTTGATATCCACAATCCTGTTTTTGGTATCAGTGCAGGCTTAATCGCTGTTTTTCTAATTGCATTACTTTCAGTCGATGCAAGCACTGCAAAAGCAGCACTCGATGGCGTTAAATGGAAAATAATCAATAATTTTGATGTGCTTTTCATGTGGTCTGCAAACTTTTTCTTACTATTTTGTATCGCCTTAATTATTTCTCCCTTTAGAAAAATCCGCCTTGGTGGCAATGACGCAGTACCCGAATATTCCATATTTTCATGGATGGCGATGCTATTTGCAGCAGGAATGGGCATTGGGCTGATGTTTTGGGGCTTAGCAGAACCTGCAGCTCATTATACTGGTTGGTTTGAAACGCCCGGTGGTGTCGAGCCATTTACTGATGAAGCCATTAAAGCTTCTCTAGGTGCTACCATGTTCCATTGGGGTCTACACCCATGGGCAATATATGCGGTAGTAGCATTATCAATGGCCTTCTTCACATTCAATAAAGGCTTACCCCTGTCTATGCGCTCTGCGTTCTACCCTATTTTAGGTGATAGAACTTGGGGTTGGTTTGGTCATATCATTGATATATTGGCAGTGCTTGCCACTCTGTTTGGTTTAGCAACATCACTAGGCTTGGGCGCTCAACAAGCTGCCAGTGGTATAAGTCATGTATTTGGGATCAGTAATGGCATTTCAACTCAACTTATTATTGTTGCATTTGTTACTTCATTAGCCATATTTTCAGTGATTCGCGGTATGCACGGCGGCGTTAAAGTTCTCAGCAATATTAATTTACTGGCAGCTTTTGCTTTATTGTTATTTATCATAATAATGACTTTTTCCGTCACTCTGACCTATTTACCGATTACTATCATGGGCTATATTGAAAATATTATTCCATTAAGCAATCCACATGGTCGAGAAGACGAAGCTTGGATGCATGGCTGGACAGTATTTTACTGGGCGTGGTGGATATCTTGGTCACCATGTGTGGGGATGTTTATTGCACGTATTTCTCGCGGTAGAACAGTAAAAGAATTCCTACTTGGCGTACTATTGATACCAACAGCGATTACTATTTTTTGGATGGCAACATTTGGCGGCAATGCTATTGATCAAATCATCAATCAAGTCGGTGAATTAGGTGCCAATGGGCTAACAGATATCACGCTAGCGTTATTTCAGGCTTTTGACGTAATGCCAATGACTTCGATAATTTCGATTCTTTCAATCATATTGATCATGGTGTTCTTTATTACTTCATCTGACTCGGCTTCACTGGTCATAGACAGTATTACATCCGGTGGTAAGATTGATGCACCAGTGCCACAACGTATCTTTTGGGCAACCACAGAAGGCGCTATTGCAGCGGTATTATTGTATGTTGGTGGTACAGAAGCGATACAAGCCCTTCAAGCGGGCGCTATATCCACAGGACTCCCTTTCACCATTATCTTACTGACAATGTGTGTAAGCTTAACAATGGGTTTGAAATCGGAAATGGATATTAACCAGAAAAACTACGCTAAGTAATAATTGTAGTTCTAATTAAAATTCCATTAAGTAGAATATAAAACCAGCAAAATACTATTAAAAATAGATTTGCTGGTTTTTTTGCATTAAAGCTGACTATTATTTCACCGGTTAAGGTTTTTCGACATTAACGCCTTTACTACTTGCTCGAGTAATAAAAAACTTCATTGATACATCGCCAGTATTAAATATGCCGTGTAAGTCCCAGGGGGAAACATACAATACATCGCCAGTTTTTGCAGGTGTTTCTACGCCGTTTAACGTCCAAATACCCGAGCCTTCTACAATGTATAAATACTCCTCTTCAGCATGTTGGTGAGGCGGATGAATTTCGTTGTTAGGTTCTATAATTGCCAAACCCACAATTGTATCCTTGGTGCCTATTGTTTCGCCGTAAAAATAGGTGTAGAAATCACTACCATCGTAAGCTGTCTTATGGGTGTTTTCAAAGTTAACAATACTAGATTGAATATGACTATTTGATTCATTATTTATAGCGTTAGTTTCATTCGAATCTGTATTTTTTACAAAGGCACACGACGTCAGAAAAGTTATAGATATCGAAATAATTAAGTAAAATCCCGATACTTTTGCCATTTTTGACAGATTATTTTTCATAGCTTGTTCCTTATCGTAAATAAATTGCCAACTTTAACTTAAGCACTTTCATAAAAAAGTACTCAGCCGGCTACCTATTTATCTGATCCAATAGCCCCTTCACCAACTTGTTAAATTTTCAGGTATTAATATAACCAGAGACACATATATTCTTATCTGTGATTCAGATTAACTTATCAATTTTAGGTATATTGCATTGTCATTATTAAGCTATTTATCATTATTAAAAATAGCATCGAGCTTAATACGTTCAACTGAATTTAATTCGGGTGATCCACCCTGCATACCAGAACCTGAGGCAATCCATAGGTAGCCATTTGCTTCGATAACACCACTCCCGTGTCTTCCTTGAATTAAAGAAGGCTTTTTAAGCCATTGTTTTGATTGGCTATCAAATAAGTGAACTTCTTCATGAGCTTTATTGGGATCGGCACTTTCTCCCCCGACTACTATCAATTTATTTTGATGAGCGAATATTGCAATGCCAGCTCGTGGGATTGGTAATTCGTTTCGCACTACTTGCCATTGATTAGTCTCGATATTAAATACATCAAGTTTGCCTTCAACTAACTCAAAGACTTGATTGTGCTTGCCTAGAGTTCTTCGTCCCCCTGCAACATAAATATGATTATTTATTAGCGCAGCTTGAGCATGGTCTCGCGCGTGTGGGGCATCATTTAGAATAGTCCAGGTATTGGTCATAAAGTCATAGCGATCAACCCAGTTAACATTGCCATCTAGGTGACCGTTAGTAATACCGCCAATAAGGTAAAGGGAATCGTTTTTAACAACAGCAACGGCACTACCTCTTAACCTTGCTGGTGGAATAGCAGGACCTTTTTCCCATTTGTTTTCATTGGGGTAAAAATAATAAATATTTTCAACTGGCGTCTCAGCGGGATAAGCTCCAGTTAACGCCCCTGCAATAACAATTTTGTTTTTCCATACACTTGGTTGAAAGTGATGTAGCTCTATGGGGGATTCTTGTAAAGGGCGCCACATTAACAAATTAGGGTCAAACTCATCAACGGCTTTTATTCCTCTGCCACCAATTAAATAACCCTTATCTTCAAATTTGATAAAGCCCGCTTCGTGGCGTGCAGAGAAAGAGTTCGACGTTGCTATTTGCTGCCAAGTGGTTGTGGCTGTTGCGTTAAGTACAACAAATAGTGAAACAAACAAGGCCACCAAAGAAAGGGGGGAATGGGTAATTTTCATGGCTATTTCTCTGAAAGCGTTTTGTTATACTTAGTAAAAAACGCCGCTACCGTTGGTGTGTCTTGAATATCTAATATATAAGTGACTTCAACTAAATCAGAAAAGTCAGTACCGCCAGCTGAAATCGCCTTGTTATCGTAGCGCCCATTAATACCATTATATTTTGTACATATTTCATTGGCCTGTTTCCAAACTTTTGCTGACAAAAGCTTGGTATCTTCAAGATTTTTACTTGAGTAGGATTGATTGTTAAATCCTGGGGTACCGTTTCCTTCTTTGTTACCGTCAGCAATTCTTATGTAAGTGGTGTTTTGCTTAACGTAATTTAATGCATCCACGCTAGTTTCTTGTTCATTCCAATCGGCGTGTTGCACTACGATTATTTGATCTTTGGAAAATGAGATATTGAATTCACTAAGTGCTACTAATATTTCTTGAGTAAAATCACTTTGCCCTGCCTCTACCATCCAAACATTGCCACCTAAAGATAATGTTTTGTTTATCTTTTTGATGCTTCTATAGATAGAGTTTTGTCTGTCGTTATGTGCATCTGTCCAGTTTTGCTTGAACACCATATCGAATAGGTTATTTGCCGGTACATAGGCGCCTGCTTGTATGCCGTAAGTGCCGCTAATAGCGTAGTAATTCAAGTTTTCATATTCCTTTGATTGCAGTAATAAATCGAATGCTGCAATGGTATGAACATCATCAACATCCGTTTTAAGATCAAAGTTTAAAAGTAGTAAGTCTTTGTCTATGTCGAACTTTTGTTCCGTGGCAGCGCCATTAAATGATAAAAATAGCGCAATGATGAACAAGAGAGATTGAGTTATGTATTTCATGTAGATCCTCATGGTTATTTATTATTTTTAGACAAACATTAAGTTATTATTTTCTATCAAAAGCATTGATTTTTCGACTGTTAGCGAACTTAAACAGCAGGTACAGCTAGAAAGAATAAAGTTATGCTAGCTGTTTTTTTAGTGAACAAATTGACTGTCAAAATATCAACCCATCAACAGTTATGGTTATACTGACCATTACCATAACGTCTTAACGATACGATGTTCAACAACTTTTTATTAACAACTTTATCACCCAAGATTTAACCATTGAAAAATCTACTCTTTATTGCCTTAAACTAATGTATTTAGACTGGAGTGTTATGCTTAATGCGGTCACCTAATTAGATGTGAATTTTCAAAGCTCTAGTGGTCAAAAAATATTGGCAAACCTCAGCAAGATTAGCAATCTATACATTGGTACCCCTCCTTTAAACATTAAATAATTATCGACTTACTTAGCAGAACTACAATGTGTCACCTATGCTTTAGATAATCTGAATATAAATCTGTAGGTTGTACATGACTGTGAGAAAAAGCATCCCCAAGGTTGCCGATACTGTTTTAGTTGATGGTCATTACATAGTTGAGCAACGATCTTATGTTGAGCGCCGCAAAAACAAATCGGCTATCGTTCGTTATGACCGCAGAAAACAGCGAGACCCACGTTTACCGCAATTTAAATCTATTGACGAGGTGGTGTGACTTCAATAGCCGATAGGTCTAAATAATCATTTCAACAACCATCCTCTAAAGACCAAATACCATGTCACCAAATCAAATTATCATTGTCATAATCTTATTCGTTACTATGGCGCTTTTTTTATGGGGGCGCTGGCGTCATGACTTAGTCGCTATGTCTGCCTTGCTTGTTTGTGTATTCACAGGTCTAGTCCCAAGCAGTGAAGCTTTTACAAGTTTCAGTCACCCAGCAGTCATCACTGTGGCCGGTGTGCTGGTATTAGGCTATGGCCTGCAACGCTCCGGTGCTGTCGATATATTGGCAAAGTACTTATTACCAGCTCAAGCGGGACCAACCTTGAGTATACTGGCGCTGATCAGTTTGGCGGCCTTGCTATCAGGGTTTATGAATAATGTAGGCGCCCTTGCATTACTAATGCCTATTGCGATTCAAATGGCTGCTAAATATGACTTACCTGCAGGGAAAGTATTAATGCCACTGGCATTTGGTTCAATTTTAGGCGGGATGACAACTTTAATTGGTACGCCAACAAATATCGTCGTTTCTGGATTTCGTGAATCCAGCGGATTAGGTAGTTTTACCATGTTTGACTTTTCGCCAGTAGGTGTTTGTATTGCTCTGGCTGGAATCGTGTTTGTCGGTTTATTTGGCTGGCATATCGTACCCAGTCGCAAACAATCTTCATCTGGCAGTTTTGATACCGGTAATTACTTCTGTGAAGTTAATATTGTGGCTGGCAGTATTGCTGAAAAAATGAATCTGCGAGAAGTAGATAAATTGCTTGATGAGGCCGATGCTCAAATTATCAGCATGATCCGTCGCGAGGTACACCTCACGGCCCCAAATCCAAATAGAGTGCTACAAACTGGTGATATCCTGATCATAGAAGTCGAACCGGAATCTATCCCTAAAGCACTTTCTAGCCTAGGGCTAGAACTTGAACCAGAAAGCGCTATTACAGAAGAAGCGCAAACTGTAGCAGTGGTTGAAACTAAACTGCAAAAAAAAGGCGACGAATCAACACCAGAATCTGCTAAAGATGATGATAATGACACAAGTAAGCCTGCAGAAATTATCATGCAGGAGCTAGTCGTAATGCCAGGCACCACAATAGTTAATCGCTCGGTATCCGATATTGAATTACGTAACCGCTATGGTATCAATTTACTCGCCATTTCTCGCCAAGGCCACCGCTCAGTAAAACGTTTACGATCTACCCCGATAAAAGCCGGTGACGTATTATTACTTCAAGGTGATCCTGAATCTGTATCAGGTTTTGCATCTCAGTACGGCTGCTTACCTTTGGCGGCGCGTGATATTCGCGTCCCCAAAAAAGGACATGCACTAACCGCGTCACTGATCATGATAATTACCCTCATTACTGTAGCGTTCGGAATACTGCCAGCAGCGGTAGCATTTGTAGCAGGCGCCCTTGCCTTTACTTTATTTGGCTTAGTACCAATCCGCTCTATTTATACTTCAATCGACTGGCCTGTGATTGTTTTACTTGCGGCTTTACTGCCTGTTGCTAATGCTATGTACACAACTGGCACCGCAGATTTAATTGCCCAGTTTTTACTGGATAATATTGCCCAGAGCCATGCCATTGGCGCATTATTATTGGTGTTAATTGTGACCATGTTTTTATCTGATTTGATGAATAATGTCGCCACTGCAGCAGTCATGTGCCCGATCGGGATCAGTACTGCTGCCCAACTTGGGGTTAACCCTGATACATTCTTAATGGCCATAGCGATTGGGGCATCATGCGCGTTTTTAACGCCAATAGGTCATCAAAACAATACCCTGATCCTCGGTCCTGGTGGGTTTCGCTTTGGGGATTATTGGCGACTGGGTTTATTACTTGAACTTATTGTGGTGTCAGTGAGCATACCTATGCTGCTATGGGTGTGGCCATTTTAATCAACATTGCTGAATTTCTAATAGCTTCCACATAATGCATTCACAAGCTATATTTCATATCGCTTGTGATCAGCAATGGGCTTTTTAATAATCAGTTTTGACGTTTTGCCTTTAATCTTACCAAGGCAACACTTGACCGTTTGAATGTTTAAATACGCCAGTTTGACTCATATCAAGTTGCGTTATTAAACCTACAATACGCGCAGCTGATTCAGTTGCTGATATATCACCGCCATGATTTACCATATCTGTTTGTACATAACCTGGGTGATATATACCGACCGCAACCTCTTTTGATGCTAAGTCATGACTTAACGACATTGATGCAGCATTTAAAGCAGCCTTTGACATACGGTAACCATAACGACCACCTGAGGTATTATCTTCGATAGAGCCCATTCTTGAGGTTATCATCGCAACTTTACCACCAACATTTAGTTGTGATTGTAGCGCAGCAACAATACGCAACGGAGCCAGTGCGTTTACTTCAAACTGCTGGCGAATCGTATCTATGTTCAGATGAGCTAACTGCTCATCACGTAAAATACCCGCATTGCACACCAGTACGTCAATTAACACACCAGCAAGTGAGGTTTTCATATTATGAATCCCCTCATCGGTAGCCACATCAATTTGAGTTATCACGTTAATACCCAAATCGTCGAGCTCATCAGAAGTATGACGGCATAATCCAAACACTTTATAACCTTGCTGCTTGAATAGTTTTGCTAGTGCTAAACCAATACCGCGGTTTGCACCCGTAATAACAACGTTTTTTGACATAGGATAATCCTTAAACACTGAGCTCTGCATTGAAACAAACCTCAATAAGTAAACTTAGTAATTATATTTAATACAAATAGTGAATATTATCAGTAAACAAAAAAACCTAGCAAATTGCTAGGTTTTTTAATTAATACTCACCTTAAGCTTAAATCGCCATGGCCAGCTCAGCGCCTTGTCTAATAGCGCGTTTAGCATCTAATTCAGCGGCAACATCAACACCACCAATAAGGTGAACTGGTAACCCTGACGCTTTCATCTCATCGACTAATGTGCGGTTAGACTCTTGCCCTGCACATAAGACTACATTATCAACCGCAAGAATTTCTGACTGCTCACCGACTTTAATATGTAACCCTTGTTGGTCAAACTTTTCATAGCTAACACCGGTTTTCATATTCACTTGATGCTGCTTTAAAACACTACGATGGATCCAGCCGGTTGTTTTACCTAAACCTTTACCCATTTTAGTGGTTTTACGTTGCAGTAAATACACATCGCGACTTGGGTTATGCTCTGATTCGTCAGTTAAACCGCCAGCATGTTGATAGCTTTTATCAATACCCCATTGCTTTAACCACTTTTCAGGCTGTAATGTTGATGATTCCTTCTCGCACAGGAAATGCGCCATATCAAAACCAATACCGCCAGCACCGATTAACGCAACTTTATCACCAATCTCTACTTCACCTTTTAGCACTTGCTGATAATCAACCACTTTAGGATCATCAAATCCCGGTAAGGATAACGCCCGTGGGACAACCCCAGAGGCAATAATCACTTCATCAAACTTTTCAGTGGCTAATACTCCTGCATCTAAACGGGTGTTTAATCGTAATTCGACATTATGCAGCTTCATTTGATTTTTGAAATAACGAATGGTTTCGTGAAACTCTTCTTTACCTGGAATTTTACGCGCTAAGTTAAATTGGCCGCCCACTTCGTCTTTAGCTTCAAACAATACTACTTCATGGCCACGTGAAGCGGCATATACAGAAAACGCCATTCCAGCAGGGCCTGCGCCCATAACCGCAAGACGTTTTTTACCTGTGGTTGGGGTAAAATTAATCTCAGTTTCATAACATGCACGTGGATTAACTAAACAGGTAGCACGTTTCATTGAGAAGGTATGATCTAAACACGCTTGGTTACAACCAATACAGGTATTGATTAATTCACTTTGATCAGCTGCCGCTTTATTAACAAATTCAGCATCGGCTAAGAAAGGCCGCGCCATTGATACCATGTCAGCCTGACCCGATGCGATAATTGATTCACCAATTTCAGGGGTATTAATACGGTTAGTCGCAATTAATGGCACATTAACTTCTGATTTGAGTTTTTCAGTCACCCATGCAAAAGCGCCGCGCGGCACACTGGTGGCAATGGTAGGTACACGTGCTTCATGCCAACCGATGCCGGTATTGATGATGCTCACACCAGCACTTTCTAGCCATTTAGCCAGTTGCACTACTTCATCCCAGCTTGAGCCATTGTCGACTAAATCAAGCATAGAAAGCCTGAATATTATGATAAAATCGCTACCGACTTTGGCACGAATAGCATTAACAATTTCAACGGGGAATTTAGCACGCTGAGTAAAGTCACCGCCCCACTCGTCGGTACGTTTATTGGTACGCGAACTGATAAACTGATTAATTAAATAGCCTTCTGAGCCCATTACTTCAACACCGTCATAGCCCGCTTTTTTTGCAAGCGCAGCGCTAGATGCATAATCTTTAATGGTATTACGCACTTGTCTTGATGACATTGCTGACGGCGTAAAAGGGGTAATAGGTGATTTTATTTTGCTTGGCGCTAATGAAAATGGATGGTAGCTATAACGGCCTGCATGTAGAATTTGCATACAGATTTTGCCATCCGCTTCATGGACTGCATCGGTAACAATTTTATGTTTGCTTACTTGCCAAGGAAAACTTAATTGGCATGCATGAGGCGCTAGCCGACCTCTGAAATTTGGCGCTATGCCACCGGTGACAATTAAGCCACAGCCACCTGCTGCACGTTCTTTATAAAATGCAGCTAGTTTCTCAAATCCGCCCTTTTCTTCTTCTAGACCCGTATGCATTGAACCCATCAATACACGGTTTTTTAACTTGGTGAAGCCTAGATCTAAGGGTTCTAATAAATGTGGAAACGACATTCAAACATCCTTTTTAAACAAGTGATTTAAACTAGCATACAACGACATAATCATAAGCTCAATCATTTAGCGTAGCTATTGTTAAAAACCGTTACAATTCAATTTCCCAAAATCACTCAAGATCAGTTAGCATTACACTATTAGAATGTTACAGGAGTGGCTAATGTCCGCTAAACCCTCATTAATTAAGAGATTCTTTGGATTTATTTGGAAAACCATCAACGGTATTCGTAAATTAATCCTCAATATCATTTTCTTCGGCATCATTGCCATGATCATTATGGCTATGACATCTGAAGAAGAAATCACCATTGAAGATCAATCTGCCTTAGTCTTAAACCTATCTGGCAGCATTGTGGATCAAAAACGTCATGTTGACCCGATTGAAGCGATATTTAAACAAAGTAACACTGATGATCCGGAAGCAGAAATACTTTTAGCCGACATTCTTTACGTCATTGAAAATGCCACTCATGACAAACGTATTAATAGCATCGTATTGAAAATGGGCAATTTACGTAGTGGTGGGATCAGTAAAATGACCGCCATTGGTGATGCCTTAAACAAGTTTAAAGAAGCGGGTAAAACCGTGGTTGCTGTTGGCAATTCATACGAGCAAAATCAATACTTCCTGGCAAGTTATGCGAATACCATTTATCTCAACCATAAAGGTGGCGTGTCACTTGAAGGCCTTAGCAGCTACCGTATGTTCTTTAAAACCGCACTTGAGAAAATGAACATCAGCACCCATGTATTTAGAGTCGGCACTTTCAAATCAGCGGTCGAACCCTTTATCCGTGATGATATGTCAGCGCCGGCAAAAGAAGCCAGCAACGCCCTGCTTACTGACTTATGGCAAAACTTTGAAACAACCATTGCCACTAACCGTCAAATTGCGACCGAGAATATCGTATTAAGCCCACAAACCTACCTAGCGGAACTTGATAGTGTTAACGGTGACTCAGCTCAATTAGCGATAAAAATGAATTGGGTTGATGAATTAGTCTCAGATGAGTCATTTAGACTCGCCATGCTTAAAACCGTAGGTCAAGAAGCCAATGGCGACTCATACAAGCAAATCTCTTTTTCTAAATATTTTAATTTAGTACAGCCAATTCCTTCACTGATAGAACAAGAATCTGTCGGCATTGTGGTCGCCAAAGGTAATATCCTCAATGGCAAACAACAAGCGGGCCAAATTGGTGGCGAGAGCACTTCAGCACTATTAAAGAAAGCCCGCTTTGATAACAAAGTTAAAGCAGTCGTGCTACGTGTCGACACCCCAGGTGGGAGTGCATTTGCTTCTGAAAAAATTAGACAAGAAGTCATTGCCCTTAAACAGGCTGGTAAACCCGTAGTGGTCAGTATGGGTAGCCTAGCGGCATCTGGCGGTTATTGGATTTCAGCAAGTGCAGATTACATTTATGCCACTCCAACTACCCTCACTGGTTCTATCGGGATCTTTGGCATGTTTGCCACCTTTGAAAAAGTCTTGTCCAATTGGGGCATTAACTCAGATGGTGTGTCGACCTCGCAATGGGCTGGTATTTCGGCGACCCGTGAGTTAGACCCAAATATTTCTGCTGTCATACAACGCCATATTGAACACGGCTATCATGAATTTATCTCGTTAGTTGCCACTGAACGAAACATGTCGTTAGAACAAGTAGACCGCATTGCCCAAGGCCGTGTTTGGTCTGGCACCCGCGCCGTTGAACTGGGGTTGGTTGACGAACTTGGCGATATGGATAGCGCCATTGCTAAAGCGGCTGAAATGGCTGAAATGGTAAAGTTTGATACTAAACTCATCGAGCAAGAGCTCACAACCGAGCAAATCTTCATGCAAAAAATGCTCGCATCTGCTGCAACATATTTACCTGTAGCAACCACACAGTCACCTATGGTTGAACAATTTATGGGTCAATGGCGCACTGTTGTTGAACAAATGACTCAGTTTGATGATCCCAATGGCCTATACATGTATTGCGAACTCTGCGATTACTAAGCTATTGTGATTGTTTAATCTTGTTAGGCATGAAGTCAGAATAAGATCAAATTGAATTATCTTCAAAAAAGCCCGTTATTCGGGCTTTTTTATTGGGTTTTATTCAGCTCAAGCCGTATAATTTGCAGATTATATAATTTAAGTGGTTGAGAATTCATTACAATGACAAAACGCTCCATATACGTTGCCTATACTGGCGGTACGATTGGTATGCGCAAAACCGATGATGGCTTTGCACCTGTGGCAGGATTTTTAACTGATTGTGTAAAGTCCATGCCAGAGTTTTACCATGAAGAAATGCCAACCTTTGTCATTAATGAATATTCACCATTGATTGATTCTTCAAACATGGCACCACCTGATTGGCAGCGCATCGCCAATGACATCAAAGCCAATTACCATAACTACGACGGCTTTGTGATCTTGCATGGCACTGACACCATGGCATACACGGCTTCTGCCTTGTCATTCATGTTACAAGGGCTATCCAAGCCTGTTATCGTAACCGGTTCGCAAATCCCATTAGCTCAGCTGCGCTCAGATGGGCAAACTAACCTGCTTAATTCACTGTATATTGCGGCGAATTATCCCGTCGCTGAAGTGTGTTTATTCTTTAATAATAAGTTGTTTAGGGGCAACCGCTCAACCAAAGCCCATGCTGATGGTTTTGATGCTTTCGCGTCACCTAACTTTCCTATATTGTTAGAAGCTGGGATCAAAATTAATTTACGTGCAGGTAAGATCACCGAGCCCACCACTAAGCCCTTAGAGGTGATTAACATCAGCCCGCAACCTGTAGGCGTGATCACCTTATACCCAGGTATTTCAACTGAGATTTTTAACAACATCTTAATGCAGCCAGTAAAAGCACTTATCTTACTGACCTTTGGTGTTGGGAATGCGCCTCAAGATAAAGCCTTATTAGATACCCTTAAACAAGCTGATGAACGTGGCATTGTAATTGTTAATCTAACCCAGTGTTTTCAAGGAAAGGTGAACATGGGGGGTTATGCGACGGGTAATGCATTAGCCAAAGCTGGAGTGATTAGCGGCTCAGATATGACCATTGAAGCAGCATTGGCTAAATTACATTATTTACTATCAAAAAATTTAACTTCAAATGAAGTAAAAATCGCAATGCAGCAAAACTTACTGGGTGAGCTAACTGAATAAATTTCTGAAAATAAACATGTAATATACTTTAGACAATAAAAAGCCGCATCTTTGATGCGGCTTTTTTGCTGAAATAAATTCACTAGAGATAACTAAAAATCAGTTTATAGTTCTGGCTCTTTAAATTCTGCGATAGCTTCACCGCGAAATTGTTTTTTTAACTGTGATTTAGACAGCTCGTTTATCTCGCCACCAGCAGCAATTGTAAAGTGATCAGTTTGAGTTAACTTACGCGCTTGATACAACATCACTACCTGTAACGTTGACTCTTTTTGCTCGCTAGATAGCACTGTGCCATCTTCCCATTTACCCGTTTCTGCCGCTGCGCGTAAACGTTGATAAACCTCATCAGGCATTTCATCTATGACTTTATTAATATCATTCATACACTTTTCCGCTTATGGATTAGACTTCTGACTCGAGTAATAATGTAGCCAACAAAGCCAAAAGCAAAACAACTACCTGCAATATATGCATCCGTTCCAGTGGCAACTTCGCCGCCCCAAAAACCATATACTGCACCTGCAATAAATAGCGTTAGAAACAACATCATTTGATTCATTAATTTATTAGACTTCTGAATGTGTGAAATTGTTCTTTTTGAATCACTATCGCCATCAGCAGAAGCCTTACAGTATTGGCACTGTTTTGCTTTGCTCGAAATTCGCTTTTGACACACAGGACATTCGATTAACGCCATAAAACTGCCTATTCTGTTAAATTATCAACCACAGCCAACATCGCAACTAGTGATGCTTCACCTAAATATTCACAGCGCGCCGGTGACCAACCAACCACAGGATCGGCTAAGTTGTCATTGTCTTTAAATGGCATTTCTAAGGTATTCGCTAGACATTTGAATGTGTTGCCGACCCAGTTAGAACCAACGGTTAAGTTCGCTTTTCCTGGCTCATCTTTGTCATAACCATATTTAGTTTGGAAATCAGCACTTGCCATACTTAACGCTGCAAGGAACTGTTCTTGTAACTTGGCCATATGTGGAGTGTAATTTGGTGCGCCTTCACAGCCAGCAACAAACACGTAAGGTAAGCCTTCATCACCATGAACATCATAGAATAAATCTACACCAGTCTCTTTCATCTTATTGGTAACATAATAAACCTCAGGGCTTCGCTCTAAACTAGGCGACTCCCACTCACGATTTAAGTTAGTTCCAACAGCATTCGTACGTAAATGGCCTCTGACGCTTCCGTCAGGATTCATGTTTGGCACGATATAGAAATTAGCTTTATCCAATAGCAGTTTCGAGGTTGGACAATCACTGTCTAATAATTGGTTTAGCAGGCCTTCAATTAACCATTCAGCCATGGTTTCGCCAGGGTGCTGCCTTGCGGTAATCCAAATATTTTTCTTTGAAGGATCGTTATCACCAATAGTTAGCAGGCTCATATCACGACCATCAAGGGTTAAACCTAAATTTTCTAGTTTAACTGATGGGTGAAGTTGTACTGAGCTAATCAGATCTAAGTGACGTTCGTAACTGTAAGGCGCAAAGTAAGCAATTTGAATGGCATCGCAATCTAAATCAACTTGGATTGATAATTTACCATCTTGATATGTTGTCGGTAAGCGGAACCAATGCTGGCGATCGTAACTAGCAACGGCTTGATAATTTTCCCAACCTTTCGGGTAAGAGGCACTGCCTGCGTTAACGATATTCAATGTGTAAGTTTGACCAATTTGACCTTCCATACGGAAGTTAAACCATTGGTAAAACTCTCCACCTTCATCAGGTCTAATGGCGAGTTGAATGTCATCGTGCTTGTCTAAACTAATGGTCTCAATGTTGCCGCCATCAAAATTCGCGCTAATACGCATAGGACTTCCTTTATGTAAGGTTATAATCGACGTTATCCCTGCATCTTATCAAAAGCCGTTACGCAATAAAATCAAATCCACAGCATCTGCTCTACATCTATTCAATATGGTGACTTAATTTTCTGCTGATGAGGGTTATTAATACCAATACAATAAAAAGCCCCTGTAAGATCACATTAGCTAGGTGTTAACGGATACGTTAAATGAGATTAGCTAAATAATGGACTAAAGCAATAGCCCTTACCTCTAACCGTATTGATGAGTTCTCTTGGTAGACTTTCTTTGGCCATTTTTCTACGGGTATTACTGATGTGCATATCAAGGTTACGGTCAAACTCGCCTAACTCTTTATGCAACACGCGCATTTGCAATTCTGATTTAGTGACGATTTCTCCTTTACGCTTAAACAAATATTTGAACAAACGATACTCTGTTTGAGTAAGATTTAATTGCTGACCATTAAATGTTACCGCGTTATTATCATCATCAAACTCCACATTGGCGCTTTGTTCAATATGTTGTTTTTCGGTAGTTTGCTCTATTTGTCCACTGGTTAACTGTGATTCGATAACAGCAAAATCAATATTGGCAATATGAGTCATTGAATCGTGAGTTTGCTTTGTTGTGCGTCGATTAAGCACATTCACACGCAGTAAAAGTTCTTTCACATTAATAGGCTCAGGTAAATAATCATCAGCGCCCAGTTCAAATGCAGCAATACGTTCATCGACACTGGCATTGTTGGTAATAACAATCACAGGTGTTTGACAATGCTTACCCATGAGTAACCAAAAAGCATCCATTTGTGTTACTGAAGAGTCCAGTAAAATCACTTCAAACTGATTACTTTCCATTGCAACTAAGGCATTAAAGCCGTTATCAACAATGGTAATAACATAGCCTAAAAGTTGTAATTGCTGACATAAGGGCAAGCTTTTTTTTAGCTGCTGGTCAATGAGGAGGATCTTTTTCATGACGACTTAATCTAAATGGTAACTATTACCATTTAGATTAGCACTGTCATGATCAAAATACTATATGTGGAGTGTAAAGCTTCTGCACGGTTGTTGAACCTAGCTCACAAAAATGAAAAAGACCTGATTATTCAGGCCTTTTTTAGGTATTACTAATGCAGATTTGCTTAATGAAGCAACTTACATTGATGGCTTATTGCCATAATTAGTTAACCATTAATTGCTTAATATATTTTACTGGTGCACTGCCATAACTTAAAAATTGTTCATGGAAGCTCTTTAAATCGAAGTCTTCACCCTGTGTTTGTTTTAGTTCTTCACGTAAATCATAAATTTCACGATAGCCAGAGTAGTAACTGGTTAGTTGCACTTGGCTTAATGTTGCCCTGCGCCACTTTCCTTCTGCTTCAGCTTGCTGCTGGAACGCCTCGTTAGTCATTAACTCAATGGCTTGTTCTTCTGTCATGCCGTTAACGCTGCGTTAAGGGGTGAGTGCCGCCTAAACCAACTTTCCGCAGACCAATTTCACCACAAAAATCACCGCATACCAAAAATGCCACGCGGCAAGAATCCCTCTTAAACGCTTTGCTATGCGCATCTTCCACGATTGATTTCCGCTATCGCAGAGCGCAGATTATTTACTTTGAACTCTGTAAGTAACACGGTGATGAAAGAGAACATTGCTATTGAAATAAGTGCAGCGTTTGTAAATTTTAAATCATTGTCCGCTAAAACACCGAATAGGCCAAAAAATAGTAAAATAAAAGCCATTATCGCTTGAATCGAGTCATTCGTTTTCACCTTGTATTCATCGGCGGCAATATCTTTCACTATTGAAACTGGATTGGACAGCCCGTCAAGTGTAACCAAAACCTTTCCTTTTCTGACTTTGGCTTTAAAACCGATATCTTGTAATGAGTTTACTAAATCATCCATAATAATTACCTATCATTTCTACAAACGCATAACGCCCTGCTAATAAGTGGACCATATGCTGGCGGGCTATTTGCTCAGCAATGGCGTGACAACCTTGGTGAACCTGGATTTAGCAGCTTGTTAGTAGCTGACAGAATAACTTTATGCGCCAGCCATCTTTACTAAAAAAAAATAAAACGAAACAAACTAGACAGCCAATGTAAATCAATAACATAACGACCTTTTCAACTATGTACAAGTGAACATGCTTGATTAAGTAGCCCGCGGCGTTTGGTTGTGGGCTTGGAAGGTTGATAATGATGATATTTGAGTGTTTTCGGCTTAATTTACCGTTTTTAAGCCGTTACTTTGCAACCATGCAAGGATGATGGTTATTGAGTGTTTAACTTTGGTGATATTAGTTATATTGAACCTATTTAACGTGCCTGCTTACTGAAAATACTGGCAGCTTGTAGCAAAGTGCCGTCGCCGCTTTTGTAAATGCTCACAGTATTGTGTTAGCTCTTGCAGTGAGCCCACTGGGCCATGAAATAGCTGACCAAATTCGGTGGTGATTTTAAGCAAGTTTTGTTTCGGAATATTAAGCCTGGTGAGTAACTTCGCACTGCTTTGACTGATTGCGCCGCGTTTATCATCACGAATAATGCGCCCTGTATCATCCACTAACTCAAGGTAATCTTTTAATGAAAATGCAATGCCTTTGGGTTGGTTAGCACGTTCATTACCAATAAATGGCAACAAGGTTTTAGGCTGCTCACCTTTGATAGCCGCTTTTACTCGTTGTTGGATACTGGTGTAGTCTGATTGCTCTGGTGTGGCGGCCATATTGGCGCGTATGGGGTTTAAGTCCACATAGGCCATACAGGCTAAAACTGCCGCTTCATCTAAAAGCGCTTGAGATTTAAACCTGCCCTCCCAAAATCGACCCGAGCAGTTATCCTCTTGATTGGCTTGTCTGGCTATCGGTTCATTCAAGCAGCGCATAAACCAAGAGATGTCACATAAGCGGCTACGGTAAATAGCGATGCAGTGCTTTTACCTTACCACCTCGTGAGGTTCAATGAGCTGACCTTTAGCAAATTTTTGGGTTAACCCATCGCCTTTAAACAACTTATGCCATTGAATCACCACATCGCGGTCACTCCAGTTATTTACTGTTTCAATATCAATGTGTAACACCACATGCAGATGATTAGACATCACCGCATAAGCCGCCACATCAATGGCAAACACATCTGTCAGTTAAAGAATGAGTGATTCAACCCAGCCACGTCTGTGGTCATAGTTGTTACCTGTGTATTTATCACCACCACATACTCTTTACTCTAAAAGAATGCACGGCCAACCACACGGCTGCAACAATGGCAATAAGGGTTATCTCGTTGGTAATAGTTCTAGGCTAATTTGGCTTCTACGAGGGCGCGGCATCTATTTTACCCACCATTAAAAAGACCTAGAGGTGGTTTTTAGCCGCTAATGAGCAAAGACATAAAATCGACTGTATGACCATGACTAAGCTTTTACAACAGACTTGATTGAATGGTTAAAGATTAACGATATTTCGCTGCTATTATTTTAAAACGATGAAAATATTTAGATATTAATACCAGTCTGCGACCCACCAAGCTGCAGATCACCTATATATGCCATATACTAGTTAACATCTATTCAAATCCCCCTAATATCGAGCGAATAATGGAAGTCGAGCTACTTGAAATTCGTAACTTCATCCGCCAGTACCCACCTTTTGATCAATTGCCAGAAGAGGCATTAATCGAAGTATCACAAAGTGTCGAGATATCCTATAGTCGTGCTAACAGTATGATCATTGATTTTAATGATAAAATACACGAACTTTATATGATCCGCAGTGGTGTCGTGGAGGTTTACCGACGTTCAGGGGAACTGTATAACCGCCTTGATCAAGGAGGCTTATTCGGCCAAATGGGGCTACTGACCAATAATAAAGTACGCTTACCTGCAAAATCCCTCAAAGACTCCCTACTCTACTGTATTCCTGAAAGTATTTTTGAAGACTTTTGCGAGCGCTATGACGCCTTTGCTGACTTTGTTGAGGTCGAAGGTAGCATTCGTTTACAGCAAGCGGTTGAGGACAATAGCGACGATGCTAACTCACTCACTACTTCGAAGGTTAAAACGCTACTGAGTCGCGAACCTGTGATGCTACCCATTACTACCACCATTCAAAACGTGGCTAAAACCATGTCTGAAGAGCATGTATCAGCGGCCATTATTAACGACCCCAATCTTGCCGATGAAGGTGGTAATAGCTTTGTGGGAATCATCACTGAGCGAGATCTATGTGCAAAGGTGCTCGCCCAAGGGTTAGATGTAGAAACCCAAGTTGCAGAGGTCATGTCCACCGAGCTTATCTCTTTAGATCATAACGCCTATATTTTTGAAGCCATGCTGCTGATGCTCAGGTATAACGTTCATCACTTACCGATATTAAAAAACAAACAACCTATTGGTTTAATTGAAGTCAGTGACATTATTCGCTATGAATCCCAAAACAGCTTATTGATTGTTAGCAGTATTTTTCAGCAAAACAGTATTGATGACTTAATTATCTTGTCACATCAGCTTAAAGATTGTTTTGTGCGTATGGTCAACGAAGATGCAAACTCACACATGGTGGGTCGCGCCATGTCTGAAATTGGTAGAAGTTTTAAGCAGCGTTTACTGGAGTTGGCTGAAGAAAGATTAGGACCGCCACCCGTGCCCTATTGTTTTTTAGCATTAGGCTCTATGGCTCGTGATGAGCAACTTATTGTAACGGATCAAGATAATGCGATTATTTTAGATAATCAATATCAAGAATCACTTCATGGTGAATACTTTAAGCAATTAGCCACCTATGTATGTGATGGTTTAGCTGCCTGTGGCTACACTTATTGCACCGGTGACATAATGGCAACAAATCCAGAGTATCGAAAAACCCAATCCCAATGGGAAGAGTGTTTTGCCGACTGGATTGATAATCCAAAGCCTCAAGCACTATTAAACTGCTCAATCTTTTTTGATCTTTATGGGGTATACGGTAGACCCAAATGGGCTGAACAGCTCAACGCCTTTATACTCAGAAAAGCAAAAAAGAATAATCGCTTTTTAGCCTGCCTTGCAAGAAACGCCATTAATCGCACCCCACCACTGGGCTTTTTTAAAGACTTTGTCATGGAAAAAGACGGTCGCCATAACAACTCAATTAATTTAAAGCGCCGTGGCACCGCGCCATTAGCTGATCTTATCCGTGTCCACGCCCTCGCCATTGGCTCACAATCGCAAAATTCATTTGATCGCTTAGAAGACATTATCGAAGCCGGAATTTTACCGCCGTCAAAAGGTAAAGATTTACAGCATGCAATGGAGTTTATCTCTTTAGTTCGCATTCGCCATCAAGCATTAGATATTCAATCGGATCAAGAACCTGATAATAATATTGAACCTGAAAACATGTCTGATTTTGAAAGACGTAATTTAAAAGATGCTTTTTTGGTACTAAGCAGTGCGCAAAACTTTTTAAAGTTCCGCTACAGTGCTAGCAGCATGCAAGGATAATTAATGCGACTTTTTACAAACCAAGAAATTTTAAACTGGAAAGCTTTTTTGCAAATCAAAGCCAAAGAAAGTAAAGATAGCAGATTAAAAAAATTCTATAATGCCAGCACTTACCACGAAGAAATCAAACTGAAAGATATTGAATTTGTCGCTGTAGATTTCGAAACAACTGGCTTAGATGCCAACCAAAACAGCATTATAAGTATAGGTTTGGTGCCGTTTACCTTAGATCGCATCGCCTGTCGAAAGGCGAAACATTGGTTTATCTCACCAGAAGATAAACTCAAAGAAGACTCCATCATCATCCATGGTATTACCCATTCAGACTTAAAAGGCGCACCTGATTTACTCCGAATTTTAGAACAACTATTAGATGAGTTGGCAGGCAAAATTGTGGTAGTGCATTATCGCAGAATAGAACGAGATTTTTTTGACGCCGCACTTCGCAGTTTAATAAACGAAGGGATTGTATTCCCTGTAGTTGATACCATGCAGCTCGAAGCTAATATTCAACAGGCAAAACCCCGAAGCTTTTTAGATTGGCTGAGAAACACTCGCCCAGCATCAATTCGACTTGCTAATAGTCGTAGCCGATACAATCTACCCACCTATCCACCACACGATGCATTAACCGATGCCATCGCAACCGCTGAATTACTGCAAGCTCAAATTCAGTACCACTTTAGCCCAGACACACCGATAAAAAAGCTATGGGTATAGATCGAATAAGCCCAGTTTCACTTGAATAATGACAAGTGAAACTGGGCTTTGGTTTTGATTTAGGTTTAGGTTAGCTCCTTAACCCAGGCCTTTTTTCAGTTCGCAGACCCATAATCAAACTGACACACATCACCAATAAAATAATGGTAAATGGTAAAGCCGTTGAAATCGCACCAGCCTGCAATGCTTCAATGGCTTGGGTGCCACCAACCCAAAGTAGACCCGCAGCAATCGCACCTTCAATAAAGGCCCAGAATACACGCTGAGGAACGGGTGCATCGACTTTACCGCCTGATGTGATGCTATCAATCACCAGTGAACCAGAATCTGATGAGGTTACAAAGAATACGAGTACCAATACAACGGCCAATAACGATAATATATTGCCCATTGGCAATGCATCAAACATCTCAAACATCGCTAAAGGCACTTCTGTTAAGCCTTTCTCACCTAAGGTACCAATCTTGTTGACCACTTGATCAATCGCAACGCCACCGAATACTGACATCCACAAGGTTGTCACCACTGTAGGTACAATCAATACAGCCATCATAAATTCACGGATGGTACGGCCACGGGAAATACGCGCTATAAACATACCTACAAAAGGAGACCATGATATCCACCAAGACCAATAAAACACGGTCCAACCATGCATCCAAGCTTCGTCATCACGACCCATTGGGTTACTTAAAGGAATGATATTTTCAATGTAGCCCATTACGGTCATGGGAATGGTACCCATAGAAACCGCAAAACTCACTAATATAACAAATAACATTAATGCCAGCGCCAACAACATATTGACATTACTGATAACTTTTACACCACCGTCAATACCGCGAACCACAGAAACCACAGCAATTAACGTCACTATCACGATAATGCCGACTTGCAGCATTAAGCCATTATCCATACCAAATACATGGTGAAAACCACTGGCAGCCTGTTGAGCCCCAAGGCCGAGGGATGTCGCCAGACCAAATAAAGTGGCAAGTACCGCTAAAATGTCAACAACGTGGCCTGGCCAACCCCAAGTTCTATCGCCCAATATTGGGTAAAAAACTGAACGCATTGAAAGCGGTAAGCCTTTATTATAAGCGAAAAAAGCAAGTGATAGTGATACTACACCGTAAATGGCCCATGGATGTAAGCCCCAATGGAACATGGTGGCACCCAGTGCTAACTTCGCAGCTTCAGGTGTGTTTGGCTCGACATTAAGTGGGGTTTCATACCAGCCAGTGAAATAAGCTACAGGCTCTGCTACCCCCCAAAACATTAAACCGATGCCCATTCCCGCGGCAAATAGCATGGCTATCCATGACAACATTGAGTAATCGGGCTTGGCTTCATCACCACCTAAGCGAATTTTACCAAATGGCGAAATGATCATTGCCAAACAAAACAACACAAACAGATTGGCAGACCACATAAATAGGCCATCAAAAGTACCTATAATTTTCCATTTTATGCCATCTAATACAGATTTTGATGTTTCTGGTTCAACCAAGAGAATGGCGATTAAGAAGAGTCCAATTAAGGAGGCGCTGATCCCAAAAACAGGGTTGTGGACGTCAAAGCCCCACTTTTGAATGTTATCTTGTCCGACTGTGTAATCGGTATTGTCTATACTATATTTATCGTTATTGCTATTCATTAATCCTCATTTAGAACAAACTTCATTAGTACATGAAAGGTTATTTTACTTTATTTAGCGGCAACTTGCTGTCTATTCTGGCAAAAGCTGCCCTTGATGTGACCTGACACACTATGAGTTAAACGTTCTGGCTAAAATGTCTGCTAAGGTTTAGTCGGATTAGCAACTAAGTTTAAAGTCTAGTTAACTTTAGCGCATAAATGGCCAAGCATTTGAAATTCTGCTTTTTTGAAGTGATTGGGCTGTTTTATCAACCAGTGATATGGCTTATTGTTAAGCCATATCAGCGATTCAAAAATTGACTATGAGTAAGCCCTTAAATATCGACTAGAGATAAATGTTTAAAATGCGTAGATAGCATTAGTCATTTTTAATTTAAAGCGTTTTCAAATCATTGAGTTCAACCCTGCCTTTGCGCCAAAAATAAAACGCAGCACAAGCTGCTACCAGCGCAGTAATGACACCAAATTCATCCATATACCAACTCGAATCGGCTTTTTGCAGCGTAATCGGTGTAAATACTTTTTGAATAAAAATATTTGAACTCATGTGGTATATCACCCCAGTCCACAAACTACCTGTTTTCAACCGCAGATAAGTCATTATCATCCCAGTTGAAATGATAAAAACACTGAAAATGATGAGCTGATAATATAAAGGAGTGACATCATTTCCATATAAGCCTTTGATGATCAGTGGCCAATGCCATACGGACCAAACCAATCCACTCACGAGGGCAACACCAGTGAAAGACATAAACTTAGACAGCTCAGGCACAAGTAGACCACGCCAGCCAATCTCCTCGCCTAATATCGAAGGTAAAGACACAAAAAAACTGATTGTCGCAACTAATATAAAATGAAATAAAAATATACTGGCGTCGTTCCAATGAACTAAATTGTACTTTTGTTTTTGTGTAAACAAGAAATCAGCATCATAAAAGTCTGCGACACCTAATAACCAAACCAACAGGTATGCCATTAACGCGATGGCAAAAGGAACAAGATAACTTAGCCATTGGTATTTCCACTGCCCCCAGTGCCAACCAAGACCTGAAAGGCTCCGCTTACGAATAATACACGTTAAGATAGTGGCAGCGCCAACAGAGAGCATTAGCGGTGTTGCTTGACCCATCCTAAAAATTAACCAGTAGCCTACAACATAAAATACGATAACCAGTGAGAAAAATGTCGCCAGCGTTAGTACGCTATCTCTAGTAATGTTCAAGCTTTACTCCACTAAATGAACGACCTATATGGCCGTTATAATATATAAAGCTATTTTTTTGATTTATGCTGCAATCGCCAAGTTAAATAACCATAAAAAATACCACCAATAGGAAAAGTAATTAAAGATAGCACTATGCCATCAAAAAAGTGTTCTTCTCCTGTTAAGTGCATAATCAACTGGAATAAAATCGTAGTTGAGATCCCCCAAAGTAAAACACCTTTGATTAAGATGCGCAGTAGTAGATTTCTGTTGGTGATACTAATATTCATTTAAAACTTCCTTGTTGATCTAATAAAACTAAAAAAACATTAATTATTTATAGGTAGTACCATCATGCTTTAACCAGCCTTCGGCGTGTCGCCCTGCAGGATCTGCATGGGTCCAATGGATCACCCCGCCTTTTTTGCTCCATTCATATTCACCATAAAACTCAACAAGGTCACCAACACGCAAATTTGAAACTCTCGGGGCTAAATCAATATTGTGGGCTACCAGCAAGGTTAAGCCACTATTGAGTTTTATAATGAATTTTTGATGCCTTGAGCCTTGATTATCATCAGCAAGAATATGAACCACACGACCACTGCCGTTAACTTGAACATCGCCGCTTTTAGACTCATAAGCGCGCTGAATGACAGTATCATTTGCCCCGACGGGTGACACACTTGTCAGCGCCAATAGGCAAGTAAATAGACAAATAAATAGCCATTTCATCATTATTATCCTTAAAAGTATTTGCTTTAATCGTTCAAGTGAATCATTTATTGGTTGTTTTTATCGTCGCCAAATACCTTACCCGTTTTAAGGTAATAGAGTGTTACAACCGAAGCTGTAAACATAATCAGCCCACAAAAAGCCCATAAATAATCGCCATCTTGTATACCTAAAATCAAACTGGCTAAGCCTACAAAAACGATAAAAATTTGTGCGAACATATAAAAATCCCCTTTAATTAGATACCTAAATTAATTTAACGCCGCTAAAAACAAAATCGAAAGGAAAATTAGTTTAGCTAAATCATTGAACTGATACAACAAAATAGCAACAGACTCAAAAGGTACAAGACTCAAATAAGTCACGCTTTGACTTGTCAAATTCATATCGACGACACTAAATGTAGATGATAGAACAGTGTTAAGGCTGACAAAGTCTTTATGAGGGATAATTTTATAGTGATGATTAATTGCTGATGTCAGTATAAAAATACTAAGCATTAATAAAATCCTAGTTTTTATACTGAGTTTGCTAAAACAAATCAATTTTTTAAATTAAAGAATAACTTGAGGATTTAATTAATAGCTTAGAGGTTTAAATAATAACTTGGGAGTTTAAATAATAGCTTGGGAGTTTAAATAATAGCTTGGGAGTTTAAATAATAACTTGGGGATTTAAATAAAAATAGCTTGGAGAATTTGGCGGTGACGGAGAGATTCGAACTCTCGAAAGGTTGCCCTTTACACACTTTCCAGGCGTGCTCCTTCAGCCACTCGGACACGTCACCTAATTTGTTGCATTCATTTTAACGTGTGAGTGGCACGGTTCTATTTATCTATACTGCTATAAGTTAACACTATTGAATATAAGGTAATTATGAAAAACCTTATGTTGTAGAACGAGCGGTACTTTACGCAAATGCGTATTTGAGGTCAAGCAGAAATCGATGTTTTACAAACTCTTGAACGTTTGCTGTTCAAATCGAGCAATTCCGTTGCTCGATTGATTAAATAAAGCACGTTATTAACTCATTAGCGTTGGGAATAAACCTTTAATACCGGCAGCTATCACTTCAATACCAATTGAAAGCATTAGCAGCCCCATTAAACGCGTGATGACGTTAATGCCTGTTGTACCAAGCACCTTAAAAATAATCGGTGCCATTCTGAACAAACCAAAACTCATTAAACCAAAAATTATCACGGTAATAGACATGCCAATCATGTCCACTAACGAGTTATTGGTAGAAGAAAATACAATAACTGAACTAATGGCGCCAGGACCAGCCATTAATGGCAATGCCAGTGGTACCACAGCAACCGACTCCATGCCTGATGCTTCACGGTCTTCTTCTTGGTTACGTTTCACTTGGCTCAATTTACCCTGCAGCATAGACATCGCGATGATGGCAATCAAACTGCCACCGGCAATTCTAAAGGCTGATAAAGAGATACTGAACATATTTAAAATATGCTCTCCAATAAAAATCGTGGTTAACAAAATAATCACCACGGCAAAGTTTGCCACTTTACCTGTATGGTTACGTTCTACCTCAGTTTGGTGACTGGTTAAGGTCACAAACACAGGCAATAAGCCCACAGGGTTGATAATTGCTATCAATCCTAAGAAAAACTTAACGTAAAGCATTAAATCCACGAGCTTACCCTCTATATCAATGGTTTTGTGGTCAAAAAAATAATCGCGCAACTCTACTGCTTTTTATGCATTTTACAAATGTATTTTCTTACAAATATGAGCTAGTTAATAATAAACCTAATCTGACCTTAATTTACTTTTACGACAATAGCTTTTCGGAGCCAATTAACAAAATTCAATGTCTACAAACACCACTTACGACATAAATGAAATTTAATGACATAATCGAGTAAAAAAGCGCTATAAAAATTCATCATCAAGCTTTGTACTGTTACAATAAACCTCATTATTGAATGTTAGTTACTTAATCGGCGTTATTAACGACAGTAAGTAGATTGAAATCACTATGGGTAAACACTATGAGTAAACGTACTAGGATCTGTCATAAAAATGGTCATCGAAAAATGACGGGTTCACGCAGAAGATTAACTTACCTTGTATGTATTACTAAAACGGCTCAAAAGTGCCCATCTACAGAACTCAATATAGTCGATAAAACAAGCCTCGAAACTATCTAGCTGAAAAATTACCCATTTCAGAGTAATTAATTTTTCAGCCCATAAAAAAAGAGATGCTAAATAGCATCTCTTTTTTGTTCGCCTAACCGTAAAACTATTTGTTTTCAGTCCAGCGATCCATCCAACCTAGTACGTTTTTGTACCACTGCTGTAGGTTATCTTGATTTAAGATCCAATGGTTCTCATCAGGGAACATTAATAGCTCTGATGGGATGTTATTGCGCTGCATGTATGTAAATGCCGCTAGTCCTTGCCCATAAGGCACGCGGTAGTCTTTCTCACCGTGGATCACTAACATTGGTGTGTTCCAGTTTTCAACATAGTTTACTGGATTGAACTTCTCATATAGTTCTTTATTTTCAGTGTATGTACCACCAAATTCATACTCAGGAAACCAAAGCTCTTCTGTTACGTGGTACATGCTACGCATATCAAATAAACCAGCGTGGTTTACAAGACACTTAAAGCCATCGCTCCAGTTACCTTGGATCCAGTTCATCATGTAGCCGCCATATGAGCCACCTAATGCACAGGCATTATCGGTATCTAGCCATTTTTGTTGCTGACCAACCGCTGCTAGGCCTTTTTGCAAGTCTTCAAGCGGTTTACCACCCCAATCTTGGGTGATTGAATCAGTAAAGGCTTGTCCATAACCGGTTGAGCCATGGAAGTCGACCATAACCACACCATAACCTGCGCCAGCCCAAAGTTGTGCATTCCAGCGACCACTGAATGAGTTACCAAATGAACCTTGCGGGCCACCGTGAACTAAGTATGCGATTGGGTATTTCTTACCGGCTTCATAATTAGCAGGTTTAATCCAGTAACCGTGTACTGTCTCGTTATTCCAACCTTTGAAGTTAAATTGCTGGAACTCACCAAATTGAATTTCAGCTAATTTGTCTTCATTAACATTGGTTAAACGGGTGAGGTTTTCACCTTCAAGGCTAATTTTATATAAGTCGCCCGGCTCAACTAATGATTTGTTGCTGAAAATAAGCCCTGACTCTGTCACTGCGACAAGGTTGTTACTGCCATCATTGTATATCGGACGGACATCACCAAACTGAGTGTTAACTTCAAAGATGGTCACTTGACCTACATCTTGCGCCGTGACATAAAGCGTGCGGCCATCATCACTGAAGGTCAGTGAGCTTGGGCTGCGATCCCATAACGGTGCCACTTCTTTTTCTGCGCCAGTAACTGTGTCACGCAACATAATGCGGTAACGGTCAGCTTCAAATCCAGGCTTACTCATCGCAAGATAAGCCAGTTGACGACCATCTTTAGAATAAGTCGGTTGTGCATCCCATGCTTTATTATCTGGCGTTAGGTTTTCAGCCGTGCCACCAGCTACAGACACTTTCCATAGATCATAGTTGGTCGTCCATGCTTGATCTTTGCTTGGGGCTTTGGCGCTATAAACAATGTGTTTACCATCTGCGGTAAAGGTCACCTCTTCCATGCCTGAAAAAGGCTTTGGCGGGGTTTCAGTATCTAAACCTTGGGTAACATCAACAACATCTGTTACTGGCTTGCCATTTAGTTGACCGACAAACAAATGGTTACGGGCGTGATCTTCCCATGTATCCCAATGGCGAACCATGAGTTGTTTGTATTCACGACCCGTGGTCTTTTTGTTTTCTTCAGCCTCAATACGATCAACCGTACAAGCTAAGTCTTTACAGTCAGGAAATACGCGCATGTTCATGACAACTTGTTTGCCGTCATTTGATAACTTATAGCCATTGATATCCAATGGTAAGTCAGTCACTTGCATCGCTTCGCCACCAGTTAAGGCTAAGTTAAATAACTGACTAGAACCGTTACGCGCTGCTAAGAAGTAAATTGATTTACCATCAACACTAAAAGTTACGTCATGTTCAGTGCCTTTATGTGAGGTAATTTGAACTGGCTTAGCATTTTTATCACTCAGATCCAGTAAGTATAAATCAGAGCTGCTGTCGCCCTGCTCGTCAATTAACTTAACGGCATACACTAACTTGCTGCCATCATTTGATACAGCTGCAGAATGAAGCTTATTCAGCTTTACAAGTTGTTGAACATTAAAGGGGGTTTTAGCAGGCTCTGCTGCTTGTACTGACAAGGCAAAGCCTGCAGTTGCAATAGCGAGTAAAAGTGACGATTTTTTCATTTGATGAAGTTCTCTTTTTAATTTTTGTTGTGTTACCAATGTCTGTGTTATTTTTTTAGTGCTACATCACAGCAAAATGATTAATCGATGAAATGCTGTTATCAAACAGTTTACAGACTGAAAGTACACTGTTTCAAAAATACCAATAATAAGTACTGATAGCACACTACCCAAACAAAAACGCTCAGGCAATAGGATTTTGACACAATCCAAACCTGAGCGAGATTATTTGCGCTATTTGACTAAATTAACCACAAAAACCATAACGTGAAATTAAAATTAACGCTTATTTGGTTTTGGCATTAGCAATATTAACTTTCCAAATTGCCGGACCTGTTTCATGGGCATTAACGCCTTGAGTATCCACAGCCACGGTAACAGGCATATCTTGAACATCAAATTCATAGATAGCTTCCATACCTAAGTCTTCAAAAGCCACCACACGAGATTTCTTAATCGCTTTAGATACTAAGTAAGCAGCGCCGCCGACAGCCATTAAATAAACGGCTTTGTGTTTTTTGATTGATTCAACGGTTTGTGGCCCACGTTCAGACTTACCAATCATGCCCATCAAACCTGTTTTATCTAGCATAAGATCAGTGAACTTATCCATACGGGTTGCGGTTGTTGGGCCTGCAGGGCCCACAACTTCATCGCCTACTGGATCTACAGGCCCTACGTAGTAAATAAATTTACCAGTAAAGTCGACGCCATCAGGTAAACCTTCACCTGATTCAATCAAGGTTTGAATGCGCTTATGAGCCGCATCACGACCTGTTAGCATTTTACCGTTAAGTAATAAGGTATCGCCGCTTTTCCAGGTTTCGATTTCAGCTTGAGTGACTGTGTCTAAATTAACACGATGAGTATTCTCACCTGCTTCACGGGTAATTTCAGGCCAATCAGCTAATGATGGCGGCACTAAGTCAGCAGGGCCAGTGCCATCTAAATGGAAATGCACGTGACGTGTTGCTGCGCAGTTAGGGATCATTACCACAGGTTTTGACGCTGCGTGAGTCGGCACTGATTTAATTTTAATATCAAGTACCGTGGTCAAGCCGCCTAAGCCTTGCGCGCCAATACCCGTATTGTTGGCACGTTCAAAGATATCTAAACGAAGCTTCTCTTCAGTGGTTTCAGCGCCGCGCTCCATTAGCTCATGGATATCAACCGGGTCCATTAACGACTCTTTTGCAAGTACCGCGGCTTTTTCAGCTGTGCCACCAATACCTATGCCTAACATACCTGGCGGACACCAACCTGCGCCCATAGTCGGTAAGGTTTTTTCAACCCACGCAGCAATATCATCTGACGGGTTTAACATCACCATTTTTGATTTGTTTTCTGATCCGCCGCCTTTTGCTGCGATCATGACTTCAATATGATTACCTGGCACCATATCAATATGAACTACAGATGGCGTGTTATCGCGAGTGTTTTTGCGGGAACCTGCAGGATCGGCAACGATTGATGCACGTAAAGGGTTATCAGGATTCAGGTAAGCTTGGCGTACACCTTCATCTACCATTTCCTGAATAGTCATATCGGTTTTGTCCCACTGCACTGCCATACCAATTTTGACAAAACTGGTCACAATACCTGTGTCTTGGCATAAAGGACGTTTACCTTCTGCTGACATACGTGAGTTAATCAAAATCTGTGCGATGGCATCTTTTGCTGCCTCGCTTTCTTCACGATCGTAGGCCTTAGCCATTGCATCAACGAAATCTTTAGGATGGTAGTACGAAATATACTGCAGAGAATCAGCAATGCTTTCAATAAAGTCAGCTTGCTTGATCACGACATTAGCAGATGAGTTTGTAGACATATAGGGGCGCTCCAGCAGCCATTGCGGCATAACTTGTTTTATTTTTATATGAATGCAATTTTAAAATTGCATTCAATTAGCTATTAATCCTTTCAGGGACAATATGATACTCTTTCCAACGTTTTTGGGCTACATCACATTTTAAATAGGTTACAACATGCATTCTCGGGGCAAGCAATCACTGGCAATTCAGCAACTGGATTGGGATATTAGTACGCACACCTTGTTTGAACATTTCTGCCACCAGCCTTGGGCTATGCTGTTAGATTCGGCCAACGCAGCCCATACTGATGCCAAATACGACATTATCGTTATTAGTCCAATTGCTTGTTTAACATATCAAAAAAACCTCAGTAAACTCACTATTGTCGATGAAGCGTTAAGCCCGTTACTAGCAAGCTTTGATAGTAAGCAAGCTGTTTTTTATAATCTAACTCAGCTGCAGCAATTACTTTACCCGACAAAACAGCCATGCAAGTTCCCTTTTAGCGGCGGCGCATTAGGTAGCTTTAGTTATGACTTGGGTAGAGTGATAGAAAAACTGCCAGACAGTGCTATCCAAGATATTCACTTGCCTGAAATGAGCGTGGGTTTTTATGACTTTTGCTTAATCTATTGCTATCAGCAGCAATGTTGGTTTGGTTTACATTATCAAGGCCAAATTGCCCTTGATACTGCATTGAATAAAATTGAAGTCGCTACTAATAAAATAACCAAAAACAAATCCACGCAGCCAAAATTCAAACTAACCTCTCCTTGGGCTAATCAAACTACAAGCCTGCAATACCAAGACAAATTTAATCGGGTGCAACAATATTTGCATTCTGGCGACTGCTATCAAATAAATTTAACTCAGCGATTTTCAGCTAACTATCATGGCAATGAATGGCAAGCTTATTGCGCGTTATCAGCAGCCAATAAAGCCCCATTTTCAGCCTTCTTGAGATTGGATAATCACTGCATAATGTCAATTTCGCCAGAGCGATTTATTCAACTTTCTGGTGATAAGATTTCTACTAAGCCTATTAAGGGCACCTTGCCTCGCTCAGCAGATGCTGAAATTGATAAACAAAAAGCCCAGCAGTTACAGCACTCAGTAAAAGATCGCGCTGAAAACGTGATGATTGTGGATTTGCTGCGTAATGACATCAGTAAAGTCGCCACTGCGGGGTCGGTTAATGTGCCCAAGTTATTTGATATTGAAAGCTTCCCTGCGGTGCATCATTTAGTGAGCACCATTGAAGCTACCCTCGCGGCTAATTTGTCTGCCATCGATATTATCAAGGCAGCCTTTCCGGGTGGTTCTATCACTGGCGCGCCCAAAATTAGATCCATGCAAATTATCGAAGAATTAGAGCCATCAAGACGCAGTATTTATTGCGGCAGTATTGGTTATATCAGTCAAGATGGCACTATGGATACCAGCATTACCATTAGAACCTTGCTGACTGAAGAAGATAAGATTTATTGCTGGGCCGGTGGCGGTGTAGTGGCAGATTCTAATGCCGATGCTGAGTATCAAGAATGCTTTGATAAGGTCAGTAAGATTCTGCCTATATTAGAAAAGCTCTAAAACAAGCATATTAATTCAACCATAGTAATAGCTCTGTTAAGGGTTAAGCTGAAGCTTACGAAAGTTAACTCAGCTAAAACTTAACTAAGCTAAGGGTTGAGTTAAATCTCACAATCATCACACTGCCGCTTTACTTAACCTTTAACTTAGTAGTAAAAAGGTATTCAACTGTATAACTGCTGGCGATATTGCTTAGCCACCTGTTGCCAGCTAAAGCGTTCTTGACTGGCAGCAATCTCCATTTGACGATATTGCTCAGGTTGCTCATTACTCAAGCTTAAGGCGTTAATTAACACCTGAATAAATTGTTCCGCTTGATGAGCTAAATTATGACCTTCAAATAACCAACCGGTTTGCTGATCTTTAATGGTATCTCGTAAACCACCTACCCCATGGGCAATACACACCTGACCTTGCTTCATGGCTAATAATTGGCTGATACCACAAGGCTCAAAGCTACTTGGCATGACAAACAAATCACCTAACTGATAAAGTTCATCGGATAATTGCTGATCATAGCCATTAATAAACACAAAGTTACTGTGCCTTGATGCGACCTGTTGAAACTCTTTGGCTATGACATGATCGCCACTCCCCAGTAGCATAAACACCCCTTGGGGTTTTAATCGTTTTAACTCAATCAACATAGCGTCTAATAAACTTTGGCCGGCACTGCTTGCCTCAGCGGGATAAGGCTGACGTAACAGCAACACCTTTTGATCTGTTAACCGCCCTACTGATGTCATTAAGAAATCAATCGAGCTCGCTTGGTTGATTTGTTGCATTTGCCATTGTTGTAAACGCACTAAAGCTATTTGATCGACACTGCGAGCAGAGTCTGTTTTACCTAACCATTTAATGACTGCATCTTGTGATTTCACTAATAGCTGATTGATCGATTGGGAGGCGGTTTTCTTATCAGGTTTTGCAGTGGTCAATTCACTTTCAGCACTATTAACATCACTATCATTAACACCACTATCATTAACACCACTATCATTAACACCACTGTCATCATTCTCATAAACGCAGCCATTGAGTATACCAACAATATCGCCACGATTATGTTTATCTAACATGGATGCTTCTAAGCCTTCACCACCAAAAAAACCATTTTGATGATCGGATGCCATTAACACCTCATGAGCATAGGTCGGCGACACTAAATGTACCTTGTCACTGAGCTCAATACCCATTTTCATTGGGTTTACACAGTTAGGATATCGTGGATCGCTTAAATGAGCTTTTTGCTCATCTGTTAAAAGGTGCGTTAGCTCAGGAAACCATGCAGCAAATGATGAGACATCATCACGTATTGGTCTTATGCCCTGCAGGGCTAAATTATGAATTGAGAATACACATTGGCATTGCTTTAACATGGCATATTGTGGGTCAAATGCCCGTAACATCACCAGCATTCCGGCGTGCCAGTCATGCATATGCATCACATCAACTTCGGGGATTAAACCATCAATATAAGCTTGGGCTACCGCTAAATTAAATAAGGCAAACTTAGTGGCGTCATCAGCAAAGGGCCTATCATTACTGCCTGCACAATAAACTTGATTACCCTCGCTATTAAATAAATGATGCTCAAATAAGTATACTTGGCTGTTAAGGTTTGTATTGCCGTCAACACTGGTTCTGGGTCTTGGCATCAGCGCCACGCTGACGATTTCAATATTAGCACCAAATTTTACCGCTACAGTGCCGATGTTATTAGCATTATAAGTTTGTGCAATATAGCCATAATTAGGCATAGCCACATCCACAATAATATCTTCGCTTGCTAATGCTGGAGGCAAGTCGCGAATAACATCAGCCATACCACCGACTTTCGCGCCAGATATCGCGTCGTTCTCAGCTGCGATCATTAATACTTTTTTCACTAGTGAATACCTTTTAAATGCTATTAGGTTTTTTATTCGGTGTTACATGATGTAAAATGCTGAGCCGCCAAGTTTAACCAAAGGGTAAACCTGCAGCTCAACTAAATTGAAAAGCCGACTAAATTGAAAAGCCGACTAAATTGAATAAGTCGACTAAATCAATTACTCATAACCCGTAGGTAAACCGAGCATTTTTCTAGTAACTAGGGTTATGCCTTTTTCTGACACCCTAAATCCACGGGCAATATCTTGGGCACGATTAAAGCCAATTTCCATACCTTCAGGAATGATACAACCGCGATCAATAATGGCATTTTGAATACGGCAATTTTTAAGTACCACTACATCAGGTAACAACACCGAGTCTTTCACTAATGAGTATGAACACACCCGCACTTCATCAAACAGCACACTACGCTTGACCTTAGCACCTGAAATAATACAACCACCAGAAACGATTGAATCTACCGCCATACCACGGCGATCATCATCATCGAAAACAAATTTAGCGGGTGGAAGTTGCTCCTGATAAGTCCAAATTGGCCATTTAGCATCATATAAATTCAGTGCTGGTGTGGGTGACAATAACTCCATATTGGCTTGAAAAAATGAATCCAAGGTGCCAACATCACGCCAGTATGCTGGCTCATCAGGTACTGCACTGGTGAACGGGAAAGCAAATATATTGGCGTGCTCGATAATGGACGGAATAATATCTTTACCAAAATCTCGGTCTGAGTTTTCGTTATTGGCATCTTTCTTTAACTGATCGAATAAAAACTTAGTGTTAAACACATAATTGCCCATCGATGCTAAACAAAACTCTTCATTACCTGGAATAGATTTTGGCACGGCAGGTTTTTCTTCAAAGCCGACCACCCGCATATCTTCATCCACTTCCATTACCCCAAACGCATTAGCAGCTTCAGGAATGGGCGTTTCTAAACAGCACACTGTCATATCAGCGCCAGATTCCGCATGAGCGGCCAGTAAACCGGCATAATCCATTCGATAAACGTGGTCCCCAGATAACACCATCACGTATTTAGGTAACTCATGACGAATAATATCGATATTTTGAAATACCGCATCAGCAGTGCCTTCATACCAGTTGCCTGAGGTTTGCTGTGATGCTGGCAAGATTTCCACTGACTCGCCTAACTCTTTCTTAAAGTGGCCCCAACCACGGCTAACATGGCGAATTAACGAGTGAGATTTGTATTGGGTGACAACCCCAACTCGGCGGATCCCTGAGTTAATGCAGTTTGATAATGGAAAATCAATAATGCGGAACTTACCTCCGAAATATAACGCCGGTTTAGCACGCCAATCGGTTAACTCATGTAAGCGAGAGCCTCGACCACCAGCTAGAATTAATGCATAGGTATCACGGGTAAGATTACTAATATAACGAGCATTTGACATATATTAAGACTCCTAACTTTAAACTCAGCAACTTGCTGAAAATATAATGGCGTGATTATTTGGCAAACCAAATGTCGTCACGATACGCACTAATAGTGTTGTCACTAGAAAAACGTCCGCTGGATGCAGTATTTCTAATACTCATTTGAGTCCAGTGTTCTTGATTGGCATAGGCAGCAGCGACGTTTTCTTGTGCAACGCGATATGCATCAAAATCGGCGGCGATCATCCATTGATCATATGGGTCTTCAATGGCAGCAATAATGCTGTCAAAAATACCCGGTTCCACTAAATTGAAATGGCCACTTTTAAGCATCTCTAACACATGTTTGAGTGCGGGTGACTGTTGAATATATTGATGGGGGTTGTAGTGAGATTTAAGCTGACTAACCTCGTCAGCATTAAGACCAAATAAGAAGAAGTTGTCATCACCCACTTCTTCAAGCATTTCAACGTTTGCACCATCGAGGGTGCCTATGGTGAGAGCGCCATTCATCATAAATTTCATATTGCCGGTGCCCGATGCTTCTTTACCAGCAGTGGAGATTTGCTCAGATAAATCTGTGGCCGGGCAAATTTTTTCCATGGCGCTGACGTTATAGTTTGGCAAAAAAGCAAAACGTAAATATGGCGTTACCACAGGATCTGAGTTCACCATATGGGCCACATTATTGGCGAGTTTGATGATTTGCTTGGCCATGGCATAACCAGGCGCCGCTTTGCCGCCAATCAGCACACAACGGGACTGCATCCCTTGGGTATCACCCGCCACAATGCGTTGATATAAATGAATAACATGCAATATATTCAGTAACTGGCGTTTGTATTCATGAATGCGCTTAACCTGTACGTCAAACATCATCTTAGGGTCAAACTCAACCTCACACTCAGCTGCCACTAATTTGGCTAAATCTACCTTGTTATCAAATTTGACGGTCTGCCACTGCTTCAAAAAGGCTTGGTCATCGGTAAAGGCATTAAGGGCTGTTAGCTGGGTTAAATCGGTCACCCAACTATCACCTAAACGGCGAGTAATTAGCTGTGCCAAGCGCGGATTACAATGGGCCAGCCAGCGCCTTGGCGTCACACCGTTGGTTTTATTATTGAATTTGTGTGGCCATAGCTGATAAAAATCATTAAACAAACCAGACTTTAATAATTGGGTATGCAGACCTGCGACGCCATTAACCGAAAAGCTAGCCACAATTGCAAGGTATGCCATTCTCACATGGGGTTCGTGGCCTTCTTCGATAATCGACATCGCCGCTAATTTGTCATTATCACCTGGCCAATGGTGAGCAACGGCTTCGAGGTAACGGGCATTAATTTCATAAATAATGTCCAAAATGCGTGGCAACATGTGCTTTAGCATGCGCACAGGCCAGCGCTCTAGCGCTTCTGGTAGCAAGGTGTGATTAGTGTATGCCACGCTGCTTGAGGTAATATCCCATGCTTGATCCCAATCCAAGCCATAGGTATCCATGAGCAAACGCATTAATTCAGGTACTGAAATACTGGGGTGAGTATCATTAAGTTGCATGGCATTAAGCTCACTAAAGCGACTAAAATCGCTGCCATGAACCGCCACATAGCGCAGTAAAATGTCCTGTAAACTGGCCGAAGATAAAAAATACTGCTGCCTTAAACGCAGCTCTTTACCATTTTCACTGGCGTCATTGGGGTACAGCACCATGGTAATTTGCTCGGCCATATTTTTACGGGCCACGGCCTCGGTATAATCACCATCATTAAATTCTGCTAAATCAAAATCATCAGTGGCTTCAGCTTTCCACAGCCTTAACGTATTAATCCGATCGTTTTTATAGCCGGGTACTGGCATATCGTGTGGCACTGCGTTGACATCTTGAGTATCAATCCACACATAATGACGATGACCTTGTAGATCGACATAGGATTCAGTATGGCCAAAAAATGGCACACTAATGGTGTGATTGGCTAATCTCACTTCCCATGGATTGCCTTCTCTTAACCAGCGATCCGGTTGCTCTATTTGATATCCATCAACCACTTTTTGCTTAAACATGCCGTATTCATAGCGAATACCATAACCAACAACCGCAAGGTCTAAACTAGCGCAACTATCTAAAAAGCACGCGGCTAAGCGGCCTAAACCGCCGTTGCCTAACCCAGCATCAAGCTCGGCTTCTTGTAAGGTTTCTAAATCTACTGCGTAGCTATTTAGTGCTTCACGAGTTTGGTCAGTTAAATCTAAACTGAGTAAAGCATTACCTAAAGTGCGGCCCATTAAAAATTCCAGCGATAAATAAGCCACTTGTTTTTGCTGATATTGGTTATCCTTTAAGCGTGTTTCTCGCCATTGCTGCAGTAAATTGGCTTTAACCGCTGACGCTAACGCCCCATACATATCATTGGTGGCATTTTCATCACGGCTTAACACCCCTTGAAGCTGTCGCTTAAAGGTGGCATCTAAACTGTCACAAGGATCGCAATCTAGATGGTCATTACTTTTTGGTTCACTTTTGAGTGTCGATTTAGCCGCTTTAGTGGCCGGTTTTTTCTCGCGGGTTTTCCTTTTAGTGACTGTCATCGATTAATTCCTTATCTTGAACTAGTTGAAAATTGGCATGAAATAACATCAGGCTTCGACTTTGGAGTACTGCCTTACTTTCTTTAATCAATTCACTTTGCGCTAAATTGTCGTTATTAAGGTTTTGGGTTGACAGCAAGCATTGCCAAGGGCCGTAACAATTTAAACTCGGTAAGGTAAATGATTGATTTTCAACATCAGCATTGAGTAGCAGTAATAGTGCGTGGGGTTGTTGCGCCAATTCACCGGAAGTTATCACCACCGCCAAACTGCGACAGCTTTGTTCACTCCATTGGCGTTTGGACATAGGTTCGCCATCACGCCCATACCAAACAAAGCCACTATCACGTTTATTATCAGGTACATGAATAAAGTCTTTATGACATAAAATCGGGAAGCGCTGACGTAAGTTAATTAATTGCGAGGTAAATTCAACTAATGACCAATCAATAGTTTGCCAGTCTATCCAGCTAATCTTATTGTCTTGACAATAAGCATTGTTATTGCCTTGCTGACTGTGACCCATCTCGTCACCACACAAGATCATGGGTACCCCTTGAGACAGCAATAGCGTGGCAAGAAAGTTTCGTTGCTGACGTTGACGAGTTTGGTTAATCACAACTTTGCTGGTTTCGCCTTCTTCGCCGTAATTGGCACTAAGGTTTTCATGATGGCCGTCACGGTTTCCTTCACCATTGGCCAAGTTATGCCGTTGGTTAAAACTGACTAAGTCTTTTAAGGTGTAACCATCATGACTGGTAATGAAATTGATACTCGCCGACGGACTGCGACCATGGTGTTCAAAAAAATCATCTGAACCATGAAAGCGTCTGGCAAATTCAGGGAGCATGCCATGATCGCCGCGCCAAAAACGGCGCATAGTATCTCGGTAGCGATCGTTCCATTCACTAAAGGCAATAGGATAATTACCCAGCTGATAACCCCCAGGGCCAATATCCCAAGGCTCTGCAATCAGTTTCACCTGACACAGCACGGGATCTTGCGCTAAGGCATCAAAAAAACCGCATCCTGGATCAAAACCATAGGTTTCACGGCCTAAGCAACTGGCTAAATCAAATCTAAAACCATCGACTCCCATGACTTCAACCCAATATCGCAATGAGTCCATAATCAATTGCAACACTTGCGGATGGTTGGAATTAAAGGTGTTACCACAACCGGTATCATTGATATACAAACGCTGTTCGTTAGACACCAATCGATAATAGTTGGCGTTGTCGATGCCGCGAAAGCTTAAGGTGGGCCCCAAACGACTGCCTTCTGCGGTATGGTTATAAACCACATCTAAGATCACTTCGATACCCGCATCGTGCAGGCTATCAACCATGTCACGAAACTCAGTAATACTCTCGCCACTCATATAAGCTGCGTTGGGTGCAAAAAATCCAATACTGTTGTAGCCCCAGTAATTACTGAGGTTCTTTTCGATTAAAAATGGCTCATTGAAAAAGCTTTGCACTGGCAGTAGTTCAACACAGTTAACCCCTAACTGGGTTAAATATTGGATACTGCTGGGGGCTGCAAGGCCAGCATAAGTGCCTTTAATATCATCATTTACTTCAGGATTTAACACACTAAAACCTTTCACATGGGTTTCATAAATGATGGTTTGCTCTAAAGGAATATTAAGCCTTTTAACCGGTCTGTTTCTTAGTGCTCTGTCATCTACTACACAGCATTTGGGCATGTATTTGGCGTTATCTTTGCTGCAAAAAGATAAATCAGAATCAGGGCTATCAATTTGATAGCCATAAGTTGCATCGTTAGCTTCAAGTTCACCAAACAGCTGCTTGGCGTAAGGGTCTAGCAATAGTTTATGATGATTAAAGCGGTGCCCAAGTAAGGGTTGATAGGGTCCATAAACCCGATAACCATATAAGGTACCCGCTTTCGCTTGTGGCAAGTAACCATGCCAAATTTGTCTGGTTTTTTGGGTTAACGGAAATTGTTGTTCGTTAAGCCCAAACTCGTCAAAAAGACATAGCACCACTTGGGTGGCGTTAGCTGAAAATAGCGCAAAGTTCACGCCATTATCATCAACGCTGGCGCCCAAGGGGTAAGGCTTTCCTGTAAGCAAAGGGTTAACCGATTCCATAGTTAATCCTCTTCAGATTCTAAACTGGTGCGGGCGGCCTTAACACTGAGCACAATCGTCGCCAATGGCGGTACAGTCACCAGACCACTGCGTGCCATCCCTTGCCAGTCAACATCGGTATTAATAATGGTGTCATTGCTTACCGCGCTACCGCCATAACACGGGCTATCACTATTGAGCACTTCGATATAATCATTTTCAGAAGGTAAACCGACCCTAAAGTCGTAATGCACTTGCGGGGTCATATTGACCACAAATATTAAATGCTGCCCACTGTCTTTGGCATAGCGAATAAAACTAAAGATACTGGCATCACCATTATCACAATCCAGCCATTGAAAACCTGATGGCTGATGGTCCAGTTCATATAAGGCTGGGCTTTCACTGTATAAGCTATTGAGATCTCTAACCCAATCTTGCATGCCTTGGTGCGGCGCGTATTGCAGTAAATGCCAATCTAGGCTTTGGTTATGATTCCACTCATCACGTTGGGCAAACTCTGTGCCCATAAACAGCAGTTTTTTACCTGGATGGCCCCACATAAAGCCTAAAAAGCTTCTTAAGGTGGCAAACTTTTGCCAATCATCACCGGGAATTTTATGCAGTAACGAGCCTTTACCGTGCACCACTTCATCGTGACTTAAGGACAAAATAAATTGCTCGGTATAGGCATACACTAAGCTAAAGGTCATTTCATGGTGGTGATGTTTACGGTAAATGGGATCGCGACTAAGGTAACTCAAGCAGTCATTCATCCAGCCCATATTCCACTTAAAGCCAAAGCCTAAGCCACCATTTTCAGTGGTGTCAGTCACTCCGCCCCAAGCGGTTGATTCTTCTGCCACCATAGTGACACCTGGGTAGGCGGCATAGATTCGCTCATTGAGCAATTTCAAAAATTCAATGGCTTGAATGTTTTCGCGTCCGCCATACTCATTAGGCAGCCATTGACCAGATTCTCGGCTGTAATCGAGATATAGCATGGAAGACACGGCATCTAGCCTTAGCCCATCGAAGTGAAACTCTTCAAGCCAATAACAGGCATTACTGAGTAAAAAGCTTTGTACTTCGCCGCGGCCGTAATTAAATATTAAAGTGTCCCAGTCAGGATGCTCCCCTTGACGTGGATCTTGATGTTCATACAAACAACTGCCGTCAAACTTAGCCAGTCCATGAGGGTCTTTAGGGAAATGAGCCGGCACCCAATCTAATAAAACTCCAATATCATGTTGATGACATTCATCTATAAAGGCTTTTAAGCCAACGGGATCACCAAAGCGGTAAGTTGCTGCATATAAACCAACAGGTTGATAACCCCAAGAGCCATCAAATGGGTATTCACTGATTGGCATCAGTTGCAGGTGGGTAAAGCCCATTTCTTTAAGATATGGAATCAATTCATCAGCTAAGTCTTGATAACTGAGGTAACTATCGCCCCACTCACCTTTACGCTTCCATGAAGCGAGATGAACTTCATAAACAGACATAGGCAATTGATGTAGTTGCTGTTTTGCGCGCTGCTTAAGCCATTTTTTGTCTTGCCATTTATAATCAGTTTTGTGTGGAACAACCGATGAATTACCCGGCGCTGCTTGCATTTGAATCGCATAAGGGTCGGCTTTTTCAGTTAAAGCGCCATCTTGTGTAGTGACACTAAATTTATAAAATTGGCCTGCAACAGCATTGGGAATAAATATTTCCCAAATGCCATTACTAGGATGAAAGCGCATGATATGGGCTCTGCCATCCCAATGATTAAAATCACCTACTACGGCAACTTTTTGAGCATTCGGCGCCCAGACACAAAAATGAACACCTTCTACACCTGCGATAGTCTTCCAGTTCGCACCTAGAAATTGGTAGCTTTTTTGCTGCTTTCCTTCAGCAAATAAGTAGATGTCATCATCATTCAGCAAGCTGCCAAACTGGTAGGGATCGATTATGGTTTCAATACTCATTGGATAAGTCACTTTTAAGCTATATAAAAATGGCTTAACCCGTCGTCCCATAGTGCCAGCAAATAAACCCTGCTCATCAACTTGGGTTAATGAAGCGACTTTTTTACCATCTTTTAGACTGATCACTTCAACTTCTATTGCACCTTTGACGAAGCATCTAACGATCAAAGATTTGCCATTGTCGGCTTTATGCATACCCAGTAATGAAAATACATCAGTAAAATTACCACTCAGTAATGCGGTATCGGTTCCATGATTAAAATAAGGGGCATTATTAGTCATTTTGCATTGCTCCATAAATGTTTGAATTAATGATTACGCTGTTCGTTATTCGCATTAGCCGTAAACAGCCCATTCAGGCTTGCCGCTGCCATCTATATATTTGCTACGTCTGGTTTTATTGATGGCATCGAGCCTGTTATTGACTGTTGAATCTGCTGAAATTTGTTCTAAAGTGCGACTTAAGCGTCGACACCAATTGGGGTATTGTTTCCAAGTACCGGGAATGTTTATCGGTTTGACTTCATCGATCAGATCGTCAATTTGAATGCTATATAGGGCTGAATTACCCGATGCCGATAACTGGAGCCAAGCAAGCATTAATTGCTCAAAATCAACTTCACCCATCACAATATTGGCTTTGATAAGATGATGCTGACTAAGTAAATCCAGTAGTTGTTGTTTCTCTATCAGCCTTAGCGATTTCGCCTCATCAAGTTGTTGCTCGTTGTCATACAGATTTAACTGATGCCGTAATTCAATATCTGCCGCAGTCCACCACGCCGTTAATGTCGGCACATCATGGTTTGCTAGCATCATCAAACTGTGAGACTTATAAAAGGCGGGGTTCATAAAGCCGTCATGATGTTTAGCAAAGTAAAATAGTTCGTTTGAAAATATTTTTGCTTTAGCTAGGTTGGCGACAATTTCTGGCGGCACTATGCCAAGGTCTTCGCCAATTAACACACATTGGGCTCGCTGACTTTCTAGGCACAAAATGGCTAATAAAGTATCCAATGGGTAATACACATATGCCCCATTGCCTAAACCTTCCTGCTTAGGCCACCACCATAAGCGTAATAAGCCCATGACATGATCAATTCGTAAACCGCCACAAGACACCATATTCGAGCGGATCAAATCAATGAAATGCTCAAATTTATGCTGGGCTAATTTGATAGGGTCAAATGGCGTTAAACCCCAGTTTTGCCCTTGAGGGGCAAAAGGATCTGGCGGTGCACCAATATTGGCATTGGTACAAAAATTATCGATATTTGCACAGACTTCAGCCCCCGTAGGCGAGGCACCGACTGCCATATCACGAATTAGCCCTAAGGACATGCCTGCAGTTTTGGCTTTTGCCTGACACTGAAGTAATTGCTCATAAGCGATAAATTGTAAATAACACAGAAATTCTGCATCTGTAAAACACGAATTTCGCTGTTGCTGGTGGGTGACATATTGGCTTAAACCTTCACCCTGCTGTTGCTTAAAACAGGCAAAGTCTAGATAGCGTTTACTGTGGTTGTTTTTATGCTCTTTAATAAACGCGTTAAACAGCATTTGATAAATAGAAAATTTAGTTTCATGTATCTCGCAGTAATCAAGCAATCTAGACTGAGCTAATTGATATTGTTTATTTCGCCAAAGCTTAGAAGTTATAACCCCTTCAATGGCAGCGTATTCAGCCACTGACTCGATGTGAATGTATAACGGATTAAGTCGACGTCTATCTGATGGGCTATAAGGGCTGGCACTTTCTGGTAAATCCAGAGCGTGTAATGGGTTTAGTAAAATAAAATCTGCGCCTTTGGCAGCAGCTAACTCGATGAGCTTTTGTAAATCATTAAAGTCACCAATCCCCCACTGGCTTTGGCTAGTAAGGCTATAAAGTTGGGTGCTAAGCCCCCATTTGGCTGTTTTACTGTCAGCATGAACATAGGCGCTGCGCGGCGCAATCATTAATTGACCGGTATATGTTTCACTGGAGCTTGCAGATTCAACAGTGGCACTGATACCGTGGTAACCAAGGCCTAGCGGGGCATTAATGTCATCATTTAATTGATACTGATATTTAAGATAACTGATACCATCAATGCCATAATCACCCACAACCCGCATTTGGCCGAGGCTGATTGGAAAATGAAATTTATCACCATGTTCAATTTCAATCTCAACTTTTATGCTGCCAGTAAAATGCTCAGGTAAATGAAACTCAACAATAGGGTCATCCACATAGCTCCATTGAAACCCATGCAGAGGCTGTAACCATGGCGCGGCATCTAATTCAAAAATCCGTTGCTGAATAAATTCATCGCTTAAAGTCGAGCTAACAAAAGAACGATTAGCAGCAATATTATTTAGCGTGTCACTCGTTGATGCACCTTTAGTTGATGCATCATTAACACACATGGATTGTAAAATTCCATTTCTATCTAGAGGCTGGATCTGTACATTGTTGCCAAAGCAATCTATAAACTCAGCGCCTACGCCTTGCAAATACAGTAACTTCCCTAGTCCCATATTTGTCGCCCTCGCGAATGTCTTAACTGATTAATAACCCAGCAGTTACCATGCCAGCACAACATCACAGTTTAACGACAGTTTAATTTCAATCAGATTACAGAATAAAAAGATTAAATTTCAAGATCTTAAAACCAACTGATTGTAAATTAAATTTACAAACTTGTTTAAAACGAAATTAAAAGCGTAATTAAAAACAATCACTTTGGTGCATTAACGCACAGCAAACGTGCAAAAAAACCAAACCCAATTTTACTGCAGGGCCTATAAAGTAAAATAACAGCCATAAAACTTTGCTTATAAACAGCTGAAAACCGTCAAACTTACGGTTATTGTGCTAATTTAAAGGGAAGACTTGCGCCATTTTATTTTTATAAAACCAATATGATTATCTGGGACGTTTGATGAATACTACGCAGTTCAATATTCACTTTTCATTGCAAACATTAACAAACCATATTGTTTCCCCACCAAAAGAGCTTCGCTCTAGAAAAGCCGCGGTATTAGTGCCTTTACTCGAAGTAGATGGCGAGCTTCAACTGTTGCTAACCAAAAGAGCATTACATTTACGCGCCCACCCAGGTCAATTTAGTTTCCCTGGCGGTAAAGTAGATAAACAAGATAGCAGTATGATTTTTACTGCCCTTAGAGAGGCTGAAGAAGAGATTGCCTTATTACCTGAAAATGTTGATGTGATCGGTACATTTCCGCCCCATACAACCTTTACCGGATTTGAAATAACCCCAGTTATCGGCATTGTTAAACAACCTTTTGAGATAGCGCTAGATCCAGGAGAAGTCGCCGAGGCTTTTTGGGTGCCACTTAAACACTTTTTAAACCCTAAAAATCGACACAGTATTCAGTATCAACGTCATGGCAGCTTTTATGATGTCCATTATATGCCCTATCAAGGTAAATTCATTTGGGGAGTAACAGCGGCAATCATTAATTTACTCTGTTGTCATTTAAACAATTCAGCTAACGTTTTTAATGGTTAATAAAAGAAACTTAAGTTTAGTTTCCCTACAAACGAGATGATAACAACCATTCAAATAAGCTAGCGAATTACAAACCCGCTACCTGTGACATATTCAAGTGTTACAGTTAAAGCAGGCTCCCAGAATAATCGGTTCTCAATCCTTTTGAGCTCGCTATATTGGAACTAGCTATAATTTAAATCGCTATAACAGCGGCTTCTATTAGCATAAGTCTCACTAAAATCCCCAAACTGGTAAACGGCTAAGCGCCAGCCACTGATAGCAGCCTAAGTAAGACTTGTATTAGCCTTGGTCATCTACATATCACCGCTAGTTAAGTTTGGCAGGTTTTAAATACATCACTTTGTCATACGCTTATAACTGAATTTTCAGATAAAAAAGTAATATTGCCGCAATATTTTTAAGCAGATTCTGCTGGGTTTGTTAAAACTTGTGAAAATATCTGCCTGCAAGCGGCTTTTACCCTTGTGAAAAGCCCATTTCAAGGTAATATAAAGCCCCTATTTATATCATTGATTCATTGGAGAACTAAGCAACAATGAGCATTACATCTGTCGCTTCTGTATTTAAAGGTGACTTTGCGATCGGTTCGCAAGTTACGGTACGTGGTTGGGTTCGCTCACGCCGCGATTCTAAAGCTGGTATTTCATTTCTAGCCGTTTATGACGGTTCATGTTTTGATCCTATTCAAGGTGTTGTACCGAATAATTTAGAAAATTATACCAATGAAGTGCTAAAGCTTACTGCTGGTTGCTCTGTGATCATGACTGGTGAAGTTGTTGAATCTCCGGGTAAAGGCCAAGCATTTGAAATGCAAGTAACCAAGGTTGAAGTTGCAGGTTTAGTTGAAGACCCTGATACTTACCCTATGGCTGCTAAGCGTCACTCAATTGAGCATTTACGCGAATTAGCTCATCTTCGCCCACGCACTAACATTATTGGCGCAGTGGCCCGTGTTCGTAACTGTTTATCTCAAGCTATCCATCGCTTTTACAATGAACAAGGTTATATCTGGGTTTCTACACCACTTATCACTGCTTCTGATACTGAAGGCGCGGGTGAAATGTTCCGCGTTTCGACGTTAGATTTAGAAAATCTACCCCGTAACGATCAAGGCACGGTTGATTACAGCGAAGACTTTTTCGGTAAAGAATCATTCTTAACCGTATCAGGTCAGTTAAATGCTGAAACTTACGCTTGTGCATTATCAAAAGTGTATACCTTTGGCCCGACTTTCCGCGCTGAAAACTCAAATACTAGCCGTCATTTAGCTGAATTTTGGATGGTTGAACCTGAAGTGGCTTTTGCTGATTTAGATGATGCGGCCAAACTTGCTGAAGACATGCTGAAATTCTGTTTCAGAGCCGTTCTTGAAGAACGTCGTGATGATTTAGAATTCTTTGCTCAACGAGTAGAGAAAACTGCCATTGAGCGTTTAGAAGCATTCGTGACCAGTGACTTCGCCCAAATCGATTACACTGATGCCATTGAGATTCTTAAAGCTTGTGATAAGAAGTTTGAGTTTGATGTTGAATGGGGTATCGACTTACATTCAGAGCATGAACGCTACCTTGCTGAAGAGCATTTTAAAGCGCCTGTTGTTGTTAAAAACTACCCTAAAGACATCAAAGCATTCTACATGCGTCTTAATGATGACGGTAAAACTGTAGCAGCAATGGACGTATTAGCACCAGGTATTGGTGAAATTATTGGCGGCGCACAACGTGAAGAACGTTTAGACGTTCTTGATGCTCGTCTTGCTGAGATGAACTTAGACCAAGAAGATTACTGGTGGTACCGTGATCTACGTCGTTATGGCACTGTGCCACACGCAGGTTTTGGTTTAGGCTTTGAGCGTCTAGTATCTTATGTTACTGGCGTAAGCAATATCCGAGACGTGATCCCATTCCCACGTTCACCTAAGTCAGCCAACTTCTAAATCTAACTGGCTCACTCAATAAAAACGCGCTTAATTAGCGCGTTTTTTTATGGCTTAAATATGGCAAAATACCTTTGAATTTCATTCAATAAAAAAGGCTCTCAGCAAAGTAATTATCACTTTAAGCCATTACTTAATAGGTTTTTTAAGAACTGATATTTTAATCGTTAACTGTTAATAATGATTTTATCTCGCAATTGTTTTACTTCATCTCTTAAGGCTGCAGCTTGTTCAAATTCAAGGTCTCGCGCATGTTGATGCATCTGCTTTTCAAGTACATCAATCTGCTTGGCTAACTCTGCAACACTTAGCACCTTAGTGTCTTTATCGCCATATTCAGGCGATTTCTCTGCAACTTTACCGAAGGCGGTATATTGATGTTTACTGTTACCACGGTGAGGATCGCCTAAGTCCATCACATCGGTGATTTTCTTAACTACCCCTTTAGGTACTTGGCCTAATTTCAGGTTATGCTCATGTTGTTTGGTGCGGCGACGTTCGGTTTCTTCCATGGCTTTTGCCATAGAGTTGGTAATTTTGTCAGCATATAAGATCACTTTACCGTTAACATTACGTGCAGCGCGGCCAATGGTTTGGATTAAAGAGCGCTCAGAGCGCAAAAAGCCTTCTTTGTCAGCATCAAGAATACACACTAAAGACACCTCAGGCATATCGAGTCCTTCACGAAGTAAGTTAATCCCCACCAATACATCGAAAACGCCAAGCCTTAAGTCACGAATAACTTCGACTCGCTCAACGGTATCGATGTCTGAATGTAAATAGCGTACTTTCACCCCATGTTCATCGAGGTATTCTGTAAGATCTTCTGACATCCGTTTGGTTAAGGTTGTGACTAAAACCCTTTCATTGGCCGCGACACGCTTTGGAATTTCAGATAACAAATCATCTACTTGTATCGCCACTGGGCGCACTTCTAATTCAGGGTCTAATAAACCTGTCGGCCTAACCACCTGCTCTGCAATTTCGCCATCACTTTGTTCAAACTCATAATCACTGGGCGTGGCAGAGACAAAAATGGTTTGAGGCATTAATTGCTCAAACTCTTCAAACTTAAGCGGCCGGTTATCTAACGCTGACGGTAGTCTAAAGCCATATTCCACTAGGGTTGTTTTACGACTTCTATCACCTTTATACATAGCGCCAATTTGTGGCACAGTAACGTGTGATTCATCGATAATCAGCAGGCCATTTGCTGGTAGATAATCTAATAAGGTAGGCGGCCCATCGCCTTCTGTACGACCTGATAGATAGCGTGAATAGTTTTCAATACCAGAGCAATAACCCAGTTCGACCATCATTTCAATATCGTATTGCACCCGTTCGGAGATCCGCTGCGCTTCTATTAGCTTATTGTTATCCAAAAGCTCCTGACGGCGTTCTCTTAACTCTTCCTTAATATGTTCCGTTGCTTCGATAATCGTTTCACGAGGAGTGACATAGTGACTTTTAGGATAGACTGTGGTTCTTGCTAAGCGCTTAGTAACCTGCCCTGTTAATGGATCAAATTCACTGAGCTGCTCAATTTCATCATCAAATAATTCAATTCGTATTGCATCACGCTCTGATTCAGCAGGAAAGACATCAATCACTTCACCGCGAACCCTGAAAGTACCACGCTGTAAATCAATATCATTGCGAGTGTATTGCAATTCACCTAAGCGGGTAATGATGTCTCTTTGTCCCATCAGATCACCCTGACGAAGATGCAATAGCATTTTCATATAAAGTTCGGGGTCACCTAAACCATAAATTGCCGACACTGAGGCTATCAGCACCACGTCTTTGCGTTCTAATAAGGCTTTGGTTGCAGAGAGCCGCATTTGTTCAATATGCGCATTGACCGAGGCATCTTTTTCAATAAAGGTATTTGACGCCGGAACATAGGCTTCTGGCTGATAATAATCATAATAAGAAACAAAATACTCTACGGCATTATTAGGAAAAAACTCTTTCATTTCGCCGTATAACTGCGCTGCAAGGGTTTTGTTTGGCGCCATGATAATCGTTGGGCGTCCTAAGGTTTGAATAATATTGGCTACCGTAAAGGTTTTACCAGAGCCCGTAACCCCTAATAAGGTCTGCTTAGCCACGCCTGCATCTAAGCCATCAACTAATTGCTTGATTGCCGTGGGCTGATCACCAGCAGGTGTATAGTCTGATACAAGATTAAAAACCGATTCTGACACTAGGATATATCCTTCTTTGTTGAAGGTGCATTTTATACTGAAGCCATCCATCTTTGCGAATGAGATTTATAGAAAACAACACTTAGCAGTAATTTATTACATTTCAAGCTTAGAAATATGAAATATTGCTACAAACGGAGTTTTAGGCTGCATTAGGTGAACAAAGTGCCTAAATCCCTTCATGAATGCACCATTTAATACACAACATTAACTTAAGCTTGTTTACATTAAGGCTCGCTAAACAACATTCATTAGAATAAAAGCATTGCATTTCTTATCACTATGAAATTAAACAGAATTTTATTTATGCTGAATATTGGTAGATTTTAAGTCACTACCAATGTTTATAAGGGCTTGAGGGCATATTTCAAGAGTAACACACAGGCTTATCCACAGATTTAGTGGATAAGTCACTCTAACCCAATACTGATGGGCTATTTCAATAGGTGCGGTTTAATAAAATCGTAAAAAAACTATCATGAAATAAAATTACATTTGAAAGTTAGACTTACGAACTAGAAAAAATTTACATAACAATTGCACTGTTTCGATTATTAGGTTTTAGCAAATTAAATAGCATGTGATTAACATCAAGCATTTAGCTTAAAATACCTGCTTGAGTCTATATCCTGACTTACTTTAATCAAGACGTTAGCTCAGTACACTCAAGCTGCATATCACCCATTACTACTAGTATACTTACTCCATTTTTAACTATTCTGCCAAGAGTGAAACAAACTGCTGCGCAACCTTTATTGGTATTCCCTATTCGGTGTTGTTAAGAATGGTGAATAAGCGCTGATACCAGCCTTGTGACATAAGCAAAGCTTCAATCAATTTTAAATCCAATTAATAACGTTACGAATAGCGCTAGCTGATGGATCAATTTGATGGCAGTTATGACTAGAGATATCAAGCCAGCAAACGCTATAACTCAAGTCGCCCTATAAATGTACAGCGAGCATCTTATATTAGCCGCTTGACCAAGCAGTGGGATACGTCTTTATTTTACTCAGCTTGCTTGAACTTAGCTTATATAGAAGCGTTTAACTGTCCTTTAGTTGCGACAAGTGGTAATGACCATAAAGCTTAAATTGACCAGGCAGGCTTATTTGCAGATTCACTTGAGCACTAAAAAGTAATCTAAAAGTGACATTAGGCGTATTGAACATTTAAATCAGCTTGTTTTAGCGCCGATATGAAAATATAAGCTTTAGAAATACCAAGCATTTATTTCTAAAAGCTGTTTTAATCAAAAAATAAGTTAACTAAAAAACACCCATAACGGCCATTTATAAGCCTCAATGTGTATTAGGTGAGCAGTTAACATCAATTTTTCACTTTTTTTTATATCTCGAGTTGACGGATTGATCAGGGCGTTTTACTATGCGCTCCGTTCTCAGCAATACATTGCTAAAGACGATTCCCCTGTAGTTCAGTTGGTAGAACGGCGGACTGTTAATCCGTATGTCACTGGTTCGAGTCCAGTCCGGGGAGCC